>CALLQH010000152.1 GCA_938014945.1 uncultured bacterium
GCATAGATCTCGGCGCGCTTGGCCGGATCGGTCTCGGCGCGGCCCTGATAGAGCAGCTCATCGAACTCCGTGATGTTCTGATGGTTCTCGTTCCACGACGAGGTGGAGAGATAGGCCGTCGAGAACATCCAGTCGGCCGTGGGGCGGCCCGACCAGTAGGAGGCCGACCAGGGCTTCACGCCCCAGACGTTGTCCCAGTAGCCATCCTCGGGCTCGCGGACGACTTCAACGTTGATGCCGCACCTGGCCGCGGACTCACGGATCAGCTGGGCAGCGTCGACAGCGCCGTCGAAGGCGGCATCCGAGACATGCAGCGAGACCGAGAGCGAATCCACGCCGGCCTTGCCGAGGTACTCACGCACCTTGTCGGGGTTGTAGCTGTGGATCGGCTGGGGATCGATGCCGAAGCGGACCGAGGTCGGGATCGGGTTGTCGTTGCCCGCAATGGCATGGCCCAGGAAGATCTTCTCGACGATCTCGTCGCGGTCGATGCAGTACTTGATCGCCTGACGGATGTTCGGGTCGGTGTAGGGCTCCACATCCATCAGCATCGGCAGCACATAGTGGGCGTAGCCCGCGACCTCGGTGATCTCGATGTCGGGGTTGCGCGTCAGCAGGTCGAGAGTCTTCAGGTCCGGCGCGGCCATCCAGTCGATCTCGCCCGTGGTCAGGGCATTCGTGCGGGACGTCACGTCGGGCAGGTTACGCACCTCGCAGCTGTCCACATAGGGGCCTTCGAGGTGGTAATTCTCGTTGCGCGTGAAGCGCGAGCCGATGCCCGCCTCGAAGGAATCGAGCTTGAAGGCACCGGTGCGGTTGCCCGACTCCCAGTCGACGCCGCCGTCTCCGGTGGAGGGCAGGATGGGCGCCTTGTAGTCGCTCACCAGGTACGGGAAGTCGGCGTTGGGAGCGCTGAGCACGAAGGTGACATTGTTCGGGCCGTCGGCCTTGATCTCCGCAATGTCGGAGAAGATCGCCTTCATCGGCGATTCGCTGTCCTCGCGCATGTAGTAGTTGTAGCTGGCGAGCACATCCTCGGGCGTCAGCGGCTTGCCGTCGTGGAAGGTGACACCGTTACGCAGCGTCATCGACCAGACCATGTTGTCGCTCGTATCGATGGCTTCGACGAGATCGAGCTTGATATCGCCGTTGGCGTCGACCTGGGTCAGGCTGTTGGAGAGGTTGCCCCAGAACTGCACCTGGGTGGACGAATCCGGGTAGTACCAGGGGTTCAGGGTGTCGGTGGTGCTGCCATGGCGCAGGCCCATGCGCAGGTGACCGCCGCGCTTGGGCTCGGAGGCCTGCGCGGTGGTGAACATGGTTTCGGCCATGCCGACGGTGACGCCGGCGGCGACCGCCATCTGGACGAAATCGCGCCGGGACATCTTGCCCTTGGCAGCGAGAGTCTTGAGTTCGTTAAGGTCGTACACTGGAAAAGCCCTCCCTTGGGAATCCATTCGAATTCTAGTCATGGAATGTCGGCCGCCCCGCCCCCGGGGATCCCGCTTTTGGCCGGCCCAGACATCTGATTCGACGCTGGCACGTTCACCCATATCGGTCAACGCTGCTGCGGGCCACGCGGGCATTGTCTTCGCCTGCCATCCCTGCGGGAAAGATGCCCCAGAATGGGGCTGCGATACCAGAATTCTCTTGGCCTGGGGACGCTTGGCCCCGGAGAGGTGTCCACCTTACACTTTTGCGGCACCGCTTCGTGAAACACCGGGAATCGTCCCGGATGCACAGGAAGCCGATGCCGGAAAGCCGGACGCCATGAACGAACCCCTGAAACGCTTCGATCTTGGCGACGTCGCCCTGCAGTCCGGCAGCGTGCTGCGCGACGCCCATCTGACCTACAAGACCTACGGCACGCTCAACGACGCGGCCGACAATGCCGTCGTCGTGCCGACCTTCTACACGGGCACCAGCACGCGCAACGAGGGCTACTTCGGCCCCGGCCGCGCCATCGACCCGGCCCGCCACTTCATCATCTCCATCGACATGTTCGGCGACGGCCTCTCGACCTCGCCCAGCAACCACGCAGCGCCCCAGGACGGTCCGCGCTGCCCCTCCACAACGCTCGCCGACAACGTCGCCTGCCAGCACCGTCTGGTGACGCAGGAGCTGGGCGTGAAACACCTCGCCCTGGTCACCGGCTGGTCCATGGGCGCCTGCCAGACCTTCGAGTGGGCGGCACAGTTTCCCGACATGATGGATGCCATCCTGCCGTTCTGCGGCTCGGCGCGGTGCTCGCCGCACAACTTCGTCTTCCTGGAAGGCGTGAAGGCCGCGCTCTGCGCCGACGCCACCTGGAACGGCGGCGACTACACGGCCCCGCCCGAGCGCGGGTTGCGCGCCTTCGCCCGTGTCTATGCGGGCTGGGGCTTCTCGCAGACCTTCTACCGCGAGGGGCTCTACCGCGAGCTCGGCTATGACACGATCGAGGACCTGCTGGTCGACTGGGAGGAGGAACACGTCAACGACTGGGACGCCAACGACCTGCTGCACATGCTGTGGTCATGGCAGAACGCCGACATCAGCGCCAACGGGACCTATCACGGCGATCTTGCCGCCGCGCTGGGCGCCATCCGGGCGCGCGCCATCGTCATGCCCTGCGATCAGGACCTCTACTTCCCGCCCGAGGACAGCGTCATCGAGGTCAGCCACATGGCGCGGGCTGAGCTGCGCCCCTTCGAATCACCGTTCGGGCATTGTGCGGGAAGCCCGGGCGCCCTGCCCGCCTTCGACCGTTTCTTCGATGCGGCGGTCGCCGATCTGCTCAACGGCTAGACGCCCCAGCGCAGCGACGGGGTGTGAACCGGCGCATCCCAGAGGTCGGCCATGCCGTCCTCCAGACGCGTCACGGTGATCGAACAACCGGCCATCTCCAGCGAGGTGACGTAGTTGCCGACCAGGCTGCGCACGACACGGCCGCCGCGCGCTTCCACCATGCGCCGGGCTGCACCGTACATCAGGTAAAGCTCCATCGCGGGCGTGCCGCCAAAGCCGTTGAGCAGCAGCAGCACGTCATCGGCCCCGCCCAGTTCGCCCATGATGGCCTCGACCATCTCCTCGGCGATGGCGTCGGCGGAGGCGAGCGGCACGCGGCGGCGGCCCGGCTCGCCATGGATGCCGACACCCATCTCCATCTCGTTTTCGCCCAGGGTGAAGGTCGGCTTGCCCGCGGCGGGCACGGTGCAGCTCGTCAGTGCCACGCCCATGGAGCGGGTCGCAGCGTTCACCCGGTCGCCGAGCGTCTTCAGACTGGCGAGGTCGCCGCCCTGCTCGGCCGCCGCGCCGACGATCTTCTCGACCACCAGCGTTCCGGCGACACCACGGCGCCCCGTGGAAAAGGTCGAGGTCTCCACGGCGACGTCGTCGTTGGTAACGACGCTGGCGTTGGCTCCGGAGCACATCTCCATCGCCATCTCGAAGTTCATCACGTCGCCTTCGTAGTTCTTGATGACGAAGAGCACGCCCGCGCCGCCATCGACCGCCTCGGCGGCGGCCAGCATCTGGTCGGGCGTGGGCGAGGTGAAGACCTGGCCGGGGCATGCGGCGTCGAGCATCCCCGAACCGACAAAGCCGGCATGGAGCGGTTCATGACCGCTGCCCCCGCCGGAGATCAGCGCCACCTTGCCGGGCTTGAGCGCCGCGCGCCGCACGAAAAGGCCGTCTGCGTCCAGGGTCACCAGATCGTCATGGGCCGCGCAGAAACCGTCCAGGCTTTCGCCCAGGACATTGCCGACCTCGTTGATGAACTTCTTCATTCCTTGTCCTCCTCTGCGCCGCGCGCGGCCAGACGGCCGAGGCGGCGGACGAACTCGCCGATGGTCTGATCGAATTCCCGGTTGCGTGCCTCGCTGCCCAGATCCGGCACCGACAGCGTCACCACACGCATGCCCTCCCCCACGCCGGTTTCGCGGAAGCGGCGGGGGTGGGCCCGCTGGTAGGCGGCAAGAAATCGTTCCCGCTCGCGGCCGGTGACATGGCAAAGGTCGAGGATGCGCTCGACATGCTCGGCCGGAATGGGCGTGGGATAGGCAGGGTTGGTGATCTGCGAGATGAAGCTTCGGTTCTTGCCGATGGCCTCGGCCAGGCGCTGGCGCGTGCCCGACGGCCGGCTGTCCAGCACGGCGCGCAGCAGGCGTTTGTAATCGGCAACCAGGTCGTCGCCGGTATTGCCGGCTTCGCTTTCGGCCATGCCCTATCCCCCACAACGCGCGACGGTCGCCTTGACCCGTGCGAGCGCCGCCGGCGCCACCGACAGCGAGCGCACGCCGCGCGCGAGCAAGTCCGGTATGTAGCGCGGATCGCCCGCCATGTCGCCGCAGACCCCGGCCTCCATGCCC
>CALLQH010000153.1 GCA_938014945.1 uncultured bacterium
ATCTACGCAGTGCTTCGCCTCGTCAAGTGCCGAGCGCACACCCCAAGCAAAGGCAGCCGGAAAGGGTGCAGAATTTCCTCTGGATTCGATCCCCGAATCAGAACATATAATTGGGATCGGACGGACGGTTTGGTCTGTCGCTACGCAGGTGACGCGCTTGATGGCGCCTAAGCCGGTGAACACCGGCAGCTCCTCCCCAACATCCGATCTTTGTTAACGACCCATGGCACAGATGTGCCATGGCACTACGGAGACGTGTCCCCATGCAGACGGGTACCATCAAGTGGTTCAATGCCACCAAGGGTTACGGCTTTATCGCTCCTGACCAGGGCGGCAAGGACGTTTTTGTTCACATCAGTGCCGTCGAGCGTGCCGGCCTCCAGACCCTGCGCGAGGGTCAGAAGGTCCAGTTCGACACCGTGCCCGGCCGCGACGGCCGCACGGCGGCGGACAACCTTTCGGTCGTGTGATCGACGCCGACATTCGACCCCCGCATGGGGGCTGAACGGAAAGAAAGGGCGGGAAGCTTCGGCTCCCCGCCCTTTCGCGTTTCAGATCATGGTGCCCTGAGGATCAGGCCGCCAGGCGCGGCCCGGCATCCTTGACCGGGCCGTCGACGAAGCCCTCGAAGGTCTCGAAGTTCTTCTGGAAACGGCCGACCAGATCGCGCGCCTGGGCGTCGTAGGCGTCCTTGTCGGACCAGGTCTCGCGCGGGTTCAGCACCTCCGAAGGCACGCCCGGGCAGGACTCGGGCACCAGCACGCCGAAGTTCTCGTCGCGCCGGAAGCTCGCCTTGGCCAGCGTGCCGTCGAGGGCGGCATTGAGCAGCGCGCGGGTGTGGCGGATCGACATGCGCTCGCCCACGCCATAGGCGCCGCCCGACCAGCCGGTGTTGACCAGCCAGCAATCGGCGCCGTGCTTCTCGATCTTGTCGGCCAGCAGGCGGCCATAGACGGTGGGGTGGCGCGGCATGAAGGGGGCGCCATAGCAGGCCGAGAAGGTCGCCTGCGGCTCGTTGCCCAGGCCCTTTTCCGTGCCCGCGACCTTGGCCGTGTAGCCCGACAGGAAGTGGTACATCGCCTGCTCGGGCGACAGCTTGGAGATCGGCGGCAGCACGCCGAAGGCATCGGCGGTCAGCATCACCACATTGCGCGGATGGCCGGCATGGCCGGTTTCCGAGGCGTTGGGGATGAAGTCCAGCGGATAGGCCGCGCGCGTGTTCTCGGTGTGGCGGGCATCGTCGAGATCGAGCTGGCGGGTGCCCGCATCCATGACGACGTTCTCGAGCACCGTGCCGAAGCGCTGGGTCGTGGCGTAGATCTCCGGCTCGGCCTCTGCCGACAGGCGGATCACCTTGGCGTAGCAGCCGCCCTCGAAGTTGAAGACGCCGTTGTTGCCCCAGCCGTGTTCGTCGTCGCCCACCAGGGTGCGCAGGGGATCGGCCGAAAGAGTGGTCTTGCCGGTGCCCGAGAGGCCGAAGAAGACCGCCGAATCGCCGCCGTCGCCGACGTTGACCGAGCAGTGCATCGGCAGCACGTCCTTGGGCGGCAGCAGGAAGTTGAGGATGGAGAAGACCGATTTCTTGATCTCGCCGGCGTAGGAGGTGCCGCCGATCAGGACCAGGCGCTGCTCGAAATCGAGCGCGATCACGGTCTGGGAGCGGCTGCCGTCGAGCGCCGGATCGGCAAAGAAGCCGGGGGCCTGGATGATCGTGAAGTCGGGCTCGAACTCGCGGCGGGCCTCGGCGGGCGGCACGATCAGGAGCTGCTGGGCAAACAGGCTGTGCCAGGCCTGCTCGGTAACGACGCGCACCTTCACCCGCAGTTCGGGATCGGCGCCGCCGTACAGGTCCTGCACATAGGCGTCGCGGCCCTGGTAGTAGGCCAGCATGCGCGCCTTCAGGGCGGCAAAGTGGGCCGGATCCATGGGCACGTTGACCTTGCCCCAGGCGACCTCGTTCTCGCTGGCGCCATTCTTCACGATGAACTTGTCGCTGGCCGAGCGGCCGGTGTGCTGGCCGGTGAGCACGACCAGCGCGCCGCCGTCGGCAACCTCGCCCTCGCCATTGCGGATGGCGTGTTCGTAAAGACCGGGCACCGAAAGGTTCCAGTGCTGGTTGCCGAGGTTCTGCAAACCGTGCGCTTCCAGTCCCACATTGCTGTGGACCGGTCCGTAAATCGCCATGAAGAAAAGACCTCCCGGTCTCGCTGCCGTGTCAGATGGGGCACCGCATGAGGTGCCCGAGGGGCAGCGATTCAAAGCCTATCGCGCCCGCCAAGGCAAGGCCGGAGTCGACGCAAAAGGGTCATCTTTACCCACAATCGCCCTAGGATTTGCGCGCCTTGCGAACAACTTCAGCCATTGCACTGCGAAGTTGCACTGCAGCATCGAGGCGGCCTGCGAAATCGCACCGCACCCATGCTGCACCTGCGAGAAGATCGAGGCCGTCGGCATCCAGAGCGGCGATCCGCGCGCCCTCTGCCCCCGCCAGCAGGTCGATGGCGTCGGCATGGTCGGCATGCATGTGGTCGATGGCGCCCTGCTCCATGGCGGCGAGATCGGCGGCCACGGCCTCGGGCACCAGCAGGGTTTCGGCAGCAATCGCATCGATCCGGCCGAACCCGGCCACCAGGTGCCCGCCGTCGGGGATCAGCCGGTAGAAGCGGAAATCGCTGAGCGCAAGCAGGCGTTCGGCATCGGGATGGCGGGCAAGATAGCGCCGCTGTTCCTCCTGGGCGGTACCATCGACGCGGGCGATGCTGCCCGTCAGCGTCAGGCGGGGGGCGGCCAGGCGTTCCTTGCGGCCCTCGCTGCCATCGAGCAGCAGGCTGGCCCGGGGGTCGGCCGCAAGGTTTGCGGTGTGGCGGGCAAGGTCCGAGAGCAGCAGCAGCGGGCAGCCCCGCGCATCGGCCGAAACGGCGGCCAGGGTGGCAAACGGGCCGCCGCCCTCGGCCAGGGTTGCCAGCGTGGCAAAGCGGCATCCGCGCAACAATGCGCGCGCGCCCTCGAATGGTCCTATCTGTGTCACAGTTCCGCCTTTCTCCGGGTCATGATCGCATGTTGGGGCGCAGCGGCGCCGTATCCATATTTCGACCGGGGGTGTTAGTATGATGTTGGCTGTAGAGAGCAACACATCGCGTGTGAGTTACGTGCCCGTGACCCAAACCATTGCGCTGGTCGACGACGACCGCAACATCCTGACCTCGGTCGCCATCGCGCTGGAAGCCGAGGGCTACAAGGTCGACTGCTATTCCGACAGCGTCGAGGCGCTGCAGAAGATCTCCGAGACGACGCCGGATCTGGCCGTGCTCGACATCAAGATGCCCAAGCTCGACGGCATGGAGCTGCTGACGCGCCTGCGCCGCGAGCACGACCTGCCCGTGATCTTCCTGACCTCGCTGGCCGACGAGACCGACGAGGCGCTGGGCCTGCGCATGGGTGCCGACGATTACATCACCAAGCCCTTCTCCCTGCGTCTGCTCACCGAGCGCATCCGCGCCGTGCTGCGCCGCGCCGAACTCTCGAGCGGCGCCCGTGCCGAGGACGAGAACGACGAGCCGCCGGTGACACGCGGCGAACTGGTGCTCGATCCCGCACGCCACCGCTGCCTTTGGAAGGGCGATCCGGTGACGCTGACCGTTACCGAATTCCTGATCCTGAAGGCGCTGGCCCTGCGCCCCGGCCATGTGAAGAGCCGCGACCAGCTTCTGGACGCGGCCTATGACGAGAACATCTATGTCGACGACCGCACGATCGACAGCCACATCAAGCGTGTGCGCAAGAAGTTCCGCATGGTCGACCCCGAGTTCTCGCACATCGAAACGCTCTATGGCGTCGGATATCGCTATAAGGAGACGTGAGCCACGCCTGGTCGGCCTTGAGGACGGCCAGGCCTCCGCAGCGCAGGCAGCAGCCGCGGCCCGCGTCGCAGAAGACGAGCGCGAGACCGAGGAGCTCGACCGCAGGCCGACCAAGTCGCTGACGCGACGCCTGCTGGCGATCAACCTGGTGCCGCTGGCGCTGTTTCTGCTCGGTGTGCTCTATCTCGACAACTACCGCGAAGGCCTGGTCGCCCAGAAGATCGACTCGCTGATCGAACACGGCGAGGTGATCGCCGGCGCGCTCGGCGAGACCGTGGTCGCGGTCGGCCTGGAGGACACCACCCAGCCGCCCATCACCCACATCATGGCAAGCCAGGCGCGCTCCCTGGTGCGCCGGCTGGTCACCACCTCGGGCACCCGCCTGCGCCTGTTCCAGGTCTCGGGCGAGCTGATCGCCGACAGCCGCCAGCTCATCGGCGCCGGCGGCCTGGTGCAGCGCGAGGCGCTGCCGCCGCCCGGCGAGGAGGGCAGCTTCGAGCGCTGGCTGCGCCGCATCGACCGCGTGGCCCTGGGCATCACGCCCATGCTGCAGCCCTACGAGGCCTATCGCGAGGCGCCAGAGCAGACGGCCTGGGACTATCCGGAGATCACCCACGCGCTGGTCGGCGAGACAGGCCATGCCCTGCGCGACGCCGGGCGCGACGGCCTGATCCTGACCGTGGCCGTGCCGATCCGCCACTACAAGCAGGTCCAGGGCGCGCTGCTGCTGTCCTCCACGCTGGAGGACGTCGAGAACGAACTGCGCGCGGTGAGGAGCGACATCCTGGGCCTTGCCCTGATGGCCTTTGCCCTGACCGTGCTGCTTTCGCTCTATCTGGCCGGCACCATCGCGCGGCCCGTGCGCAACCTGGCCCTGGCCGCCGATGCCGTGCGCCACGGCCACGGGCGGGCGGGCACCATCCCCGACTACCGCCGCCGCGGCGACGAGATCGGCGAACTCTCCCGCGCCCTGATCGACATGACCCACACCCTGGAGCAGCGCATGGTGGCGATCGAGCAGTTCGCCGCCGACGTTGCCCACGAGATCAAGAATCCGCTGTCCTCTCTCAAGAGCGCCATCGAGACCATCCAGCGCATCGAGGACCCCGCGCGCCGCGCCCAGCTCTTCGGCATCGCCGGTGAGGACCTGCGGCGCATCGACCGCCTGATCACCGACATTTCGGACGCCAGCCGCCTGGATGCCGAGCTTTCGCGCGCCACCAGCGACCAGGTCGACATGGGCCTGCTGCTGCAGGCCCTGGCCGAGGTGATCGGCGCGACATGGGGCGAGGACGGGCCGGTGCTGGAGCTGGGCGACGGCCTGCAGGGAGACAATCTCGGCGGCCGTTACGTCGTCAACGGTGTCGAGGATCGGCTGGTCCAGGTCATCCGCAACCTGCTCGCCAACGCGCGTTCGTTCAGCCCGCCGGGCGGCAAGGTCACCATCGACTGCCGCCGCGACGGACGCACGATCGAGGTCACCATCGCCGACCAGGGTCCGGGCATCCCCGCCGGCAAGGAGGAGGCGATCTTCGACCGCTTCTACAGCGACCGCCCGGCAGGCGAGAAGTTCGGCACCCACTCCGGCCTGGGGCTTTCGATCTCCAAACAGATCGTCGGCGCCACCGGCGGCACGATCCGCGCGCGCAACCTGGGCGAGGATCCCGCCCATCCCGAAGGCGCCTGTTTCACCGTGCGCCTGCCGGCCGTGAAGGAGACATGAGCGTGCGCCGCCTGTTGATCGTGCTTGCCCTGCTGCTGTCGCCCCTGGCGGCGCTGGCCCAGGACGCTCCGGCGTTTGTCGTGCCGCTGGCCTGCGAGGTGGGCCGCGACTGTTTCGTGCAGCAGTACTTCGACCACGACCCCGGCCCGCAGGCGCAGGACTTCACCTGTGGGCCGCTGTCCTACGACGGCCATGACGGCACCGACATCCGCGCCCGCACGCTGACACAGATGCGCGCAGGCATTCCCGTTCTGGCCGCCGCACCCGGCGTGGTCGTCGCCACGCGCAACGACATGGACGACGTCGACGTCAGCGAGATCGGCACGGAGGCTGTGGCAGGACGGAACGCCGGTAACGCCGTGCGCATCGATCACGGCAATGGCTGGATCACGATGTATGCCCACATGAAAAAGGGCAGCGTCATCGTGCGGCCGGGCGACACGGTGGCAGCCGGCCAGCAGCTCGGCCTGATGGGCCTTTCCGGCATGACCCAGTTCCCGCATCTGGAGTTCTCGGTGCAGCATGAAGGCGTCGATGTCGACCCCTTCACGGGCGAGAATCCCGCCTTCGCCTGCGGTAGCGAGCGCCATCCGCTGTGGACGCCCGAGGCCGATGCCGCGCTTGCCTATGTGCCGGGGGCGGCACTTTCGGCGGGGTTTGCCGGCGGAGCGGCCGACTTCAAGGTCGCGCGCGAAGGTGGCTACGACGCGTTCGCGCTGACGTCCAGGAGCGAGGCGCTGGTCTTCTGGGCCGAGTTCTTCGGCCTGCGCGCGGACGATCGCATCATCCTGACGCTGGAGTTGCCCGGCGGCGCCGTCGAGCCGGTCCAGAGCAGCGTGGCCATCGAGCGCGACCGGGCACGCGAATTCCGCTTCGCCGGGCGCAAACAGCCCGATGGCGGCTGGCCCCAGGGCACCTATATCGGCCGCGCCACTCTGGTGCGCACCATCGACGGCACGGCGCAGGTCGTCTCGCAGATCGAGAAGCAGATCGTGCTGCCCTGATCCCGCCCCGCCTCAGCGCCAGCGGCGCAGGCCGCGCCAGCCGGTGACGGCGTGGCTCGAACGCACGGTCTCGCGGTGCAGGATGTAGAGCCCGCTCATCACCAGCACCGCCGAACCGGCGATCAGGCTCCAGGTCGGCACCTCGTTCCAGAAGATGAAGCCCATCAGCGCGCCCCAGGCGAGCGCGGTGTAGTCGAAGGGGGCGAGCATGGAGGGCTGGGCGCGGCGGAAGGCCTCGACACCCAGGTACTGCCCCGCGGTGCTGGTGAAACCGACGCCGACCAGGAACAGCAGGTGCCACCAGGTGGGCGTCACCCAGGTATCGAAGACAACGACGCCTGCGGCCATGAAGAACAGCACGTAGAGATTGACCCAGGCGAGGATGACGCTGGTCGGCGTGCGGATGGCAAGCTTGCGCGTGGAAATCGCAGCCATGGCATAGAGCACCGCCGAGCCCAGCGCCCACAGCGTGGCAGGCTGAAAGACCTCCGCACCCGGGCGCATGATGATGATGACGCCGACCAGACCGACGATGACCGCGGCCCAGCGGCGCGGCCCGACCTTCTCGCGCAGCAGCGGCACGCTGAGCGCGGTGATGAACAACGGCCCGGCGAAGGTGACCGCGATGGCTTCCGCCAGCGGAATGAACTTCAGGGCCTGGATGAAGGTGACGAAGGAGAGCGAGCCGAAGACGACGCGCGAGATCAGCCAGTGCTGCTGCACGCCGCCCAGGCGCTTCCAGGTCTTCGCCCGGGTCAGCAGCAGGGCGATCAGCGGCAGGGCGACCAGGCTGCGGATCATGATGATCTGCGTGGCGTCGTAGATATTGGCGATCGCCTTGACCAGCGCATCCGAGAGCGCAAAGCAGGCGATCGAGGCCGAGACGAGAAGGATCGCCACGGCGGCCGATTCAGCGGGAGCGGGAGTCGTCGCGGTGGAGGTCATGCCCCGGCCTAGAGAAGGACGGCTGCGGGGGCAAGGGGATTGTCCACGCGCCGGCGCGCTCAGGCCGGCCTGGGGCGGCGCGCCTCGCGCAGGATGATGAAGCCGGAAACGACCAGCAGGCCCGCGCCGATGAAGGTGAAGAGGTCGGGCGGTTCATCGAAGACCAGCCAGCTGATGAGGCCGATATAGAGCAGCGCGGTGTAGTCGAAGGGCGCCACGGTACCGGCCGGCGCATGGCGATAGGCCTGGGCGGTGAGGAACTGGGCCGCAAGCGCGGTGACGCCAAGCCCCGCCAGCATGGCGAACTCCAGCGGCTGCGGCATGACCCAGATCACCGGCTGCAGGGGTGCAAGCACCGCCGCCCCGAAGAAGGCGGCCCAGGTGACGATGGTCGCCGAGGAATCGGTGCGCGTCATCTCGCGCGTCGCCACCATGGAAAGAGCGTAGATCGAGGCCGACCCAAGGGCGCAGAGGCTCCAGGGAGAAAAGGCGGCAAAACCCGGTCGCAGGAGCACCAGCACGCCGACGAAGCCGACGATCAGCGCCAGCCAGCCGCGCGGCTGCACCTTCTCCTTGAGGATGATGCCGCTCAACAGCGCGATCATCAGCGGCCCTGTCAGGAACAGGGCATAGGTGTCGATGAGGGAAAGATGGCCCAGGCTCATGAAGTAGAGGCTGAAGCCGACAAGCCCGGAGAAGCCGCGAAAGGCGATGAGGCCCGGCCGGCGCGCACGGATGAGATCGCGCCGGAAGAGCAGCATCACCGACATGCCCACGGCGAAGATCACCAGGGAGCGCGAGAACTGCGCCTGCAGGACGGGGAAGCTGCCAGTGAGCGCCTTGATGCTGGAATCGTGGAGGGCATACACCAGCATCGCGATGTTGGCGTAGAGGATGCCGAGCAGCGGCCGGTCCGGGATGGTCATGTACGCGCCTGCAGGGCGTCGCGTCGCACCAGGTAGAGCCCCGCCGCGACGATGATGAGGGCGCCGGCGATGGTCCAGGGGCCCGGCGGCTCGTTCCACACCACGATGCCGAGCAGGATCGCCCAGAGGATGCCCATGTACTCGAAGGGTGCGACCACCGAGAGCGGCGCGACGCGGAAGGCGCTGGTCATCAGGAACTGGGCAAACCCCGCGCACAGGCCCGAGGCGGCAAACAGCATCCAGTCGTGCAGGGAAGGATCGAGCCAGCGGCCGGGCAGCAGCAGCAGGATGATGCCCGCGGCCGTGGCGTTCACCACCGCCTGGATCGCCACCATGGTCTCGGCCTGTTCCGACGTGCCCAGACGCCGGGTGACGACGAAGGCCAGCGCGTAAAACGTCACACCGCAGCCGGCCAGCATGGTGGCGGGCAGGGGGAAACGGTCGCTGGGTCCGACCACCAGCAGTACCCCCACGAAACCGACCAGAATGGCCAGCCAGCGTGCGCGGTCGACGCGCTCGCCCAGCAGCAGGGCGCCAAAGGCGGTGGTGACGATGGGCATGGCCATGCTGATCGCCACAATGTCGGCAAGCGGCACCAGCGACAGCGCGCCGATCCAGCACGAAAAGGCCAGGAACAGCAGCATGGAGCGCCAGGCCAGCGTCGCGGGATGACGCACGCGCAACACACGGGGGCCACCCGCGCGCCAGATCAGAAAGCCGATGGGAACGGCGGTGAAGATGCTGCGCAGGAAGAAAAGCTGGTAGGCGAAGTAGCCGCCGACCAGCCACTTGTTGAGCGCATCGTGCCAGGAAAACAGGGTGACGCCGGCAACCATGAAACCGATGCCGGCAAGGCGCGCGGCCTTTGCGTCGAGATGGAGTTGATCTGCGACCACGCGCGCCCGCCATTCCTGAAGGCGGGCACTATCGGGTTGCGCCGTTGGCGGCGCAACCCGTCAGGCAGGAATCAGTGGACCGAGACCGGCTCCAGCTCGTTCTGCTTGGCCGCGGCGAAGGCGAGCTCGCGCGAGGCGACGACGCCCAGCAGGTTGCCGTTGGCCGCGAAGATGCCGAAGCCCTTGCCCTGCTCGCCGTGGACCGGCGCGACATAGGCAAGCTGGGGCGCGCCCAGCATGGCGAAGGCCTCGGGCGTCAGACTGGCGGCAGCGTTGTGGGCGTGGCTGTGATTGTCGTGGTTCTGCATGGTTCTTCTCCTGCACCCTTCACGAGGCGTGCTTTGCTGGATCAGCCGTTCTCGGCGTGACCTTCCAGAATGCGGGCTTTTTCGGCGCCCTTGCCGTCTTGGCTAATAGCGATAACGCGCTGGCGGCTCTGCGGTGCCGGCCGCTCCATGTCGATATGGAGAAGGCCGTTATCAAGCTTGGCCTCGACCACCTCGATCCCCTCGGCCAGCACGAAGCTGCGCACGAACTGGCGCGCCGCGATGCCGCGGTGGAGAAAGATGCGGCCGTCCTCGTCATCGCCCTGCTTGCCGCGAATGGTGAGCTGATTGTCCTCAAGCGTGACCAGCAGGTCGTCCATCGCAAACCCGGCAACCGCCAGGGTGATGCGCAGGCCGTTCTCGCCCGTCCGCTCGATGTTGTAGGGGGGATAGCCGTCGTTGCCGGCCTTGGCGATCCGGTCGAGCATGCGCTCGAAATGATCGAAGCCGAGCAGCAGCGGGCTGTCGAAGGCCGTCATTCTGGCCATGGCACTCCTCCTTCAAGCGAGCGAGCGTCGACTGGGAAGCCCCGTTTGG
>CALLQH010000154.1 GCA_938014945.1 uncultured bacterium
TATCGACGCTCATGCGGATCTCGCCGGCGATCGTGTTGCGCGTGTTGGCGGGCATGCACTGGTCGATCTTGCAGGTGGTGCGCCCGTGCGGGCCTTCGGCGCGGGCGTTGTCGTCGAGATGCATGATCAGCTTGGCGGCCGCCACCAGGGCGTCACGGCGCATGTCCATGGGCGTGGGGCCCGCATGCGCCTCCATGCCCTTCACCACGACATCGTACCAGCGGATGCCCTGGACGCCGGAGACCACACCCACCGGCTTCTTCTGCGCCTCCAGGATCGGGCCCTGCTCGATATGGGCCTCGAAGTGGTAGCCCAGTTCGTGGCCGCCGGGCTGCTCCTCGCCGAGGTAACCGATGCGGGCGAGCTCCTCGCCCATGGTCTTGCCGTCGACATCCTTCTGGGCGTGTGCGTAGTCGAGGTCGAAGGCGCCGCCGAAGACGCCCGAGCCGATCATGGCCGGGGCGAAACGCGCGCCCTCCTCGTTGGTCCAGCAGATCACCTCCACGGGCGCCTCGGTCTCGTAGCCCGCATCATTGAGGCAGCGCACCACCTCCAGCCCCGCCAGCACGCCATAGACGCCGTCGAACTTGCCGCCGGTGGGCTGGGTGTCGAGATGGCTGCCGGTGGAGACCGGCTTGGCATCGGGGTTCCTGCCCGGGCGCCGGGCGAAGATGTTGCCCATCTTGTCGACGGTGCAGGTCATGCCCGCGGCCTCGCACCAGGAAACGAAGAGATCGCGGCCTTCCTTGTCGCCGTCGCTCAACGCCAGACGGCAGTTGCCGCCCTTCTCGGTGGCATCGATCCGGGCCATCTCCATGATGGTTTCCCACAGGCGGTCGGCGTTGATCTGCAATCCCTGGCTCATCGGTTCCCTCGTCGTGCTGGTTGCATCCCCATAGCGCCCGCCGCGCGCGCCTGTCAAAGCGCCGCTGGGCGGGGGAAGAGTTACGCCTCGATGCGGTCGAGGATCTCGCCCTCGGGCGAGAAGCAGACGGCGACCAGCGGGCCGCCGGCGCCGCAGCCGCCGTCGATGGTGGCGGTGTATTCGCCCATGGCGAGGCCGGCGCGGTCGGGATCGAAGCCGCGCACCACCAGGCGGAAGCCGTCGAAGGGCTGGGCCATGCGGGCAAAGCCGCCGGGGTTCCACCAGAAGGCATCGCGCTGGGTTTCCAGCGGCCGTTCGGGATCAAGGCCGGCGTGAACGAACAGCAGGCCGCCCTCGGCCGTGACGCAGGCGCGCTTGAGGTGGCTCATCAGCTCGCGGTGGCCCGGATGGCCATACATCGCGTCGCGCAGCTGGCCGGTCCAGCGGGTCAGCGTCACCGTGCCGCCGCGTGCCGCGGCCATGCCGTCCTGGGGGCGCCCGCCATAGGCCACGATGGTCGCCTCGACGCCGCGCGAGAGCATCCAGGAGAGCACCTCCCCGGGCGAGAGGGCGAGCTGGAGCTGCAGCAGCTTGTGCCACATCTCCTCCTGGGCGCCGCGCAGGAAGACGATGTCCTGGGGCATCATTCCGGGCAGCGACAGGACCGCGCTGCGGAAGGCGACGAGTTCGTCGACCGTGCCGATGATGTCGGGGCCGTAGCCCAGGTAATTGCCGAGATAGACCAGCCGGTCGCGCACCGCGATACGGCCGATCAGGGCGCCGTGGAGCGCGGTCAGGCGCTCGCGCTCGCCCAGCACCGCCGCGACGGCCCAGATGCGCTGGCCCCCGGTGAGGGTGCCGAACTTGTCAGCGTCGAGCATGAAGGTGGGTCGCCCCGCTGCGAATGGTCACGGGGAGGAGCCTAAAGCAGAAACGGCCCGATCAGAAACGATCGGGCCGGTTCGGCAACAAAAACACGGGATGGAATGCGAAGTTCGTCGCGAAGATCAGGCCGCTTCGAGGGTCTTTTCGATCTTCACCGTCGCGGTCGCGGGATCGACGCCCTCGACGGCGGCCAGCTCGCGCGAGAGACGCTCCAGGGCTGCTTCGTAGAGCTGGCGCTCGCTGTAGGACTGGTCGGTCTGGCCCACACGGGTGTGCAGGTCGCGCACGACCTCCGCGATCGAGACGGGATCGCCCGAATTGATCTTGGCCTCGTACTCCTGCGCGCGGCGGCTCCACATGGTCCGCTTGACGCGGGCGCGGCCCTTCAGGGTGGTGAGTGCGCTCTTCATGACGTCCTTGGAGGACAGCTTGCGCATGCCCGAGGACGAAACCTTATGAATGGGAACACGCAGGACCATCTTGTCCTGCTCGAAATGGACCACGATCATCTTCAGCTTGGCTTCGCCGATCGTCTGCTCCTCGACCGCCTTGACCAGGCCGACACCATGGGTCGGATAAACGACGTAGTCGCCGGCCTTCAGCTTAATGTCCTCGGTCGCCATGGGTGTTTCACCTGCTTCTTGTTGCACCATCAGTTGTCCGGCCCGGCCGCGAGGCCGCCCAGCAGCGGGCCTGTTGTGGCCCGCCGGCCGGTCGTCATGTGTTGTCAGGGTCTGTGCAACGGCGTGCGTTTCACAGAAAAAGGGTCGGCGGTCCACCGACCCTCCCGGCCCTCTCCGTTGTCGAAGAGGTGTCACACCATACCATTATTTAAGGCGATTCGGAAGCGGACGGACTCCACCCACCCATGCCCGGGACGCGGCCCGGGCATGCGAAATCGGTCAGAAAGGCCGGTCGTGCGGCCATTCTGCCGGTTTTTTCCTTCCTGCGGCCGGATTCCGGCGATCCGTTGCCCACCGGACATTGAACGCCCGCTCAATGCGGTGCGGTCACAAAAGGGCAGCAAACCTGCCTGATGGCCGCCGACTCGGGGCGAATCAGCCCTCGCCGGGCTCCGGATCGAAGTACTGCATCTTGTCCTTCACATCGCGCCAGTCGTCCGAACCCTCCATGGGGTCCTTCTGGCGGGTGATGTTGGGCCAGGTCTCCGCATACTTGCGATTCAGCTCCAGCATGTCCTCAAGCCCGTTGTCGGTATCGGGCTTGATGGCGTCGATCGGGCATTCCGGTTCGCAGACGCCGCAGTCGATGCATTCGTCGGGATGGATCACCAGCATGTTGGCGCCCTCGTAGAAACAATCCACGGGGCAAACCTCGACACAGTCGGTCAGCTTGCACTTGATGCAGGCTTCGGTGACCACATAGGTCATGCAATTCTCCTCGCCAAAGGGCTCGTTCGGGGCGCGGCGGCCAGCGTTTCCGCTGCGCTATCTAGGCCATTGACGGCAGGGGTCAAGCACCCGAACGCGCAAGACTGCTCTGCGCCCGCTGACGGGCCAGCGCCCGGTCGTGATCGGTGACCGCCAGAAGGGCGGCAACCTGGCGCACCAGGGTATCCTCCCAGGCGTCGAGCTCGCCGTCGGCCAGCACCACCTGCCAGAGCATTTCCAGCATCCAGAGCCGCTCCTCGGCATCGAAACCCTGCTTCAACACACGCGTGAAGCGGTTCCAGTCGACCGCGCTGTGGGCGACCTCCGTGGCGCGCGTCACCAGCCGTTCGGTCTCGCCGGCATCGAGCCCGAAGTGTTCGGCAAGGACGCGGCGGATCAGCGCGAACTCGCGCGCGTCCTCGCGCCCGTCGGTCAGCGCCGCCTCGACCAGGATGGCCGCCGCGGCCAGCCGCAGTTCGCGCTGGGGATCATCGGCCCCCGGGGCACCCGCGCCCGCAAGGCCGAGCATTTCCATGACTCGTCCGATCATGGCCGGGGTTATGGCAGAGCCGCTGTCCTGCGGTCAAAACACAGGCCCGGGAGCGGAGCCCTCAGAACCCCTCGGCGCGCTCGCGGAACTGCTCCATGGCGCGCCGGTCCGCCTTGGTCGGGCGGCCGGCGCCGCGCTCGCGCTCGGCGACCACGGCAGGGACCGTTGCGGCAGGCTCGCGGGGCACCTGGCCGATCGGCTCCAGATCCTCATAAAGCGTCTCGGCTTCGGTCGCCGGACCGCGCCGTTCGCCGCATTCAAGCACCTTCACGACACGAATCTCGCGGCCCTGGGGAAAGGTCAGCACATCGCCCGGACGGATCGCGCCGTGACTCTTGGTCACCCGTTCCCGGTTGACCCTGACATGGCCCTCGCTGACCAGGCGCGAGGCCAGCGTGCGGCTCTTGAAGAAACGGGCGTACCAAAGCCACTTGTCGATCCGGATGGCGCCTTCGGTCATCGTGCGAGTTCGAGCTCCGCAAGTTTGGCAAAGGGTGAAGCGGGGTCGTGGGCCTCCTGCCGCTTGCGGCGGGGAGTCTTGTGGGCGGGACGGCCCCGCCGGCCCTGGGCGAGGTTCACCTTGTCGCCCTCCAGCACGGCGCGGAAGCCCAGCGCCGCCATGATCCCGGCAAAGGCCTCACGCGAGGAGCCCGAGAGGGAGACCAGCTCCACCGGCGCTTCGGCGGGCCCCTTGCGCGTCAGGGTGCGGGCTTCGGCGGCAAGGCGCTCGGCCATGTCGACGCGCAGGGCGCGGGTGCCCAGGCGCCGGTAACCGATGGCGTGGTAGAAGTCGTCGCTCAGGGTCTCGTCGGCATCGAGCGCCACCTCGCCCTTGGCCGGCACCAGCGGCACATGTTCGCTGCCCGCAGCGATGGCCCAGAGCATGGCCCGCAGATCGAGATCGCGCGACGACATCAGGGGCTTCAGATAGGCCCCGAAGAACCCAAGGCGCACGCCCAGCCGGGCAAGAGCCTTGCGGCCCGGGTCATCCAGTTCGCGCACCAGGCGCTGGCAATCCTCCCCGACGGCGACCCCCAGCCCCTCGACGATCTGGTAGGCGACACCGCGTGCCGCACCCGAGAGCGAGGCCCCGGCCAGCTTCTGCAGCGGCGCGATGCCCGCACCCAGACGCCCGGCAAGCCAGGCCTCCAGGCGGCGGCGTACGCGCAGGGCCTGATCGCCGTCCAGCGCCTCGGCGGGCAGCAGTTCGACGGAAGGCCGCAGGCTGTCGGCGCCGGGCACGAGGCGGGCCACCGCCTCGCCGCGCCAGGAAAGCACCAGCGCGGCATCGCTGCGGAAGGCGGCATCATCCTCGGCCGCCAGCAGGCCGGCGCGGCGCGCCACCTCCCCCGCAAGCAGGCGGCGTGCCGCCGACATCATCACCCGGTCGAGCGGACGCCCGCCCTGCCGTTCGGGCACGAAGCGGAAGCCCTCGATGCGGCCCACGGCCTCACCCTCGACCATGACCTCGCCGTCCTCGGCGACAAAGGCCTGGAAGACGCCGCGCCCCTTCAGCCCACGCACGACGCTGGCGATACGGCGGTCGACGAAGCGCTGGGTCAGGCGGTCGTGCAGCGCGTCCGACAGCTTGTCCTCGATGGCGCGAGTCGTGCCCTGCAGCTCGTTGTGGTCGCCCACCCAGTCGGAGCGGTGGGCGATGTAGGTCCAGGTGCGGATGTGGGCGATGCGCGTCATCAGCATGTCGATGTCGCCGTCGGTGCGGTCCAGCCGCTCGATGGAGCGCGCCACCCAGTCATCGGGCAGGCGCCCCGTCGGCCCCATCAGGTGGCGGTAGATGTGGGCGGTCAGCCGGACATGGTGGTCGTGCATCACCTTGCGGAAGTCCGGCACCTGGCAGACCTCCCAGAGCAGGCGCACGGCATCGTGGTGGCTGGCGAGTTTCGCGATCTCGGGGTCGCGCGACAGATCGGCGAGCGTGGCGTGGTCGTCGGCCATGCGGGCGCGGGAAAGCGCGGGATGGTCCGGTCGCTGCTCCAGGCTTTTCAACAGGGCGGCGGTGCTGGAGAAATCATGGTGGGCGTTGCGCCACATCAGGGACTTCAGGTCCGGGAAGGTGTGGGTCTCGATGGCGCGTGCCATCTGCTCATCGAGATTCTCGACGTTCCAGGTGACACCGAAGGTGCCGTCGTTGACGTGGCGTCCGGCGCGCCCGGCGATCTGGGCGAGTTCGGAGGCGCTGAGGTTCCTCGGGCGGGCGCCGTCGAACTTCCGCGTCGCGGCAAAGGCGACATGGCGCACGTCCATGTTGAGGCCCATGCCGATGGCGTCGGTGGCAACGATATGGTCGACCTCGCCGGCCTGGTACATGGCGACCTGGGCATTGCGCGCACGGGGGCTGAGCGCCCCCAGCACCACGGCGCAGCCGCCCCTCTGGCGGCGCATGACCTCGGCGAGCGCATAAACCTCGGCGGCCGAGAAGGCGACGATGGCGCTGCGCGGCGGCAGGCGCGTGATCTTGCGCGCGCCGTTGTAGGTGAGGTTGGAGTAACGCGGGCGCACGACGAACTCGGCCTCGGGCACCAGCGCCTTGATCAGCGGGCGGATGGTGGCCGCGCCCATGACCATGGTCTCCTCGGTGCCGCGCGCGCGCAGCAGCCGGTCGGTGAAGACATGGCCACGTTCGGGGTCGGCGCAGAGCTGGATCTCGTCGACCGCCAGGAACTCCACCGCCATGTCGACCGGCATCGATTCGGTGGTGCAGACATAGTAGCGCGCGTGCTGCGGGATGATCCGCTCCTCGCCCGTGATCAGGGCGACGCAACCGGGACCGCGCGCCGCGACGATGCGGTCGTAGATCTCGCGGGCGAGCAGGCGCAGGGGAAGGCCGATCATGCCGGTCCGGTGGCCCAGCATGCGCTCGACCGCCAGATGCGTCTTGCCCGTATTGGTGGGACCAAGGACGGCGGTCAGGCGCGAAGGCTTTGGCCGCATCAGCATGAGGGTAGAATCGGGGCGGCGTGTGACAATTGCAAGTAGGACTTCAAGACATTGCGGTGACAGGG
>CALLQH010000155.1 GCA_938014945.1 uncultured bacterium
AACATCCCGGTCGGGCGCATCGCCGAGGCCGACGAGATCGGCCACTGCATCGTCTTCCTGGCTGCCGAGAACTCCGGCTTCATCACCGGCTCGACCCTGTCGATCAACGGCGGCGCCCACATGGCCTGAGCGGGCGTCCCGCGCCCTCTTGCGGCGCCGGATGGCTGCGGCCACAGTGCCGATCATGCCGAGCGACATCCTCGATCCCGCCCGTTACACGGCCTGCCGGAAACCGGTGCTTGAGGCCGAGACCCTGCCGGCGTGGTGCTACACCGACCCCGCGTTCTTTGCCGCCGAGAAGCAGCGCATCTTCGCGCGCGCCTGGCAGTTCGTCGGGCGTGTCGAGGAGGTAGCCGAGGGCGGCTATCTCGCCATCGAGACCGTGGGCGGCCCCGTGCTGCTGCTGCGCGGCAGGGACGGCAAGCTCGGCGCCTTCGCCAACAGCTGCCGCCACCGCGGCGCGCGCCTGGCCGAGGGTTCAGGCACCTGCCTGCGGGTCGTGTGCCCCTATCACGCCTGGAGCTACCGCCACGATGGCAGCCTGGCGGGCGCCCCCGGCATGGACGAGACCGCTGGCTTCGACACCGCCGACTGGGGCCTCACACCCCTGCGCTTCGAGATCTGGGCCGGATTCGTCTTCGTCTGCTACGACGCGGCGACGCCGCCGCTGGCCGCCTATTTCGGCGACATGACGCAGCGGCTGGCCAGCCACGGCTTCGAGGATTTCGTCTGCGTGCGGCGGCGCGACTACCGCGTGCGGGCGAACTGGAAGCTGATCGCCGAAAACGCCATGGAGGCCTACCACACCGGTACGGTGCACAGCGCCTCGCTCGGCCAGCAGGCCGCCCGCGAGCTGGAGACCCGCGGTCACTGGGACGCCATCCAGGTGCTCGACGACGCCTCCATCGGCGTGCTGCCGGGCGAGAAGCCGCCCTTCGCGCCGGTGCCGGGGCTCTCGGAAGAAGCCCGCCAGGGCACCTATTTCACCACGCTCCATCCCAACACGCAGTTTGCCTGTGTGCAGGACTGCATGTGGTGGCTGACCTTCCATCCTCTCGCGGCCGATCGCACCCTGGTGCGTGTCGGCCAGTGTTTTCCCCGCTTCAGCGTCGAGCAGGAGGGATTTGCCGAAAAGGCAGCACCCTATTTCAAGCGCTGGGACACCGGCATCGACGAGGACAACGCCATCTGCGAAGCCCAGCAGGCGGGTCTGGAATCGACCCTGCGGCAACCCGGACGCTTTTCCGGACGCGAGCGCGCGGTGCACCGGCTCAACGGCTGGCTGCTCGATCAGGTGCTGGACGAGGCAGGCGCGCCACGGCGCATCTGAAATCGCGCGTTACACGCTCGCCACCCCGCACCGCGCCCGCTAGCATTCCAGGTACAACAACCGGCCAGCCGTGAAGGGGGATTTCAACGATGGCGGATGTATTGGTGCTCTACGGCAAGCCCGACGATCCGGCGGCCTTCGACGACTACTACGCCAACGTGCACACGCCGCTGGCCCGCAAGATGCCCAAGCTGCAGGAACTGCGCATCAGCAAGGGGCCGGTGACGGTGGTCGGCAGCGACCGCAAGTTCCATCTCGTCGCCCGCCTGAGCTTTGCCAGCATGGCCGACCTTCAGGCCTCCATGGCCTCGCCCGAAGGCAAGGCAACGGCCGACGACGTGCCGAACTTCGCCAGCGGCGGCGTCGAGATCCTCATCATCGACACCGACGACAAGCTCTGACCGGCCGGGCGTTCAGCCCAGCGCGATCCGGTGGTTGCCCCAGGGGTCGACCGTGAGCGTGTCCTCCGGCCCGGCATAGACCGTGGTGGTGTCTTCCTCGATCAGCAGCGGGCCCTTCAGGGCCATGCCCGCGGCGAGATCGGCACCGCGGTAGACCGGGGTTTCCATCATGCCGCGCTCGCCATCGGCAAAGGCCAGGCGCACGGCAACCGGCTCGGGCGTGCCCAGGGGCCGTTCATCGCGCGCGGGCGCAATGCGCGGGATGAGGCCGCGCCCGGTGACATGCAGGGCCGCCACCTCGATCTCGCCCGCCGGCTGGATGTGGCCGAACATGCGCTGGTGGGTCGCCTCGAAGGCGGCACGCATGGCCGCCCGGTCGAAGGCCGGGGCGGGAATGCGGATCGACCACTGCTGGCCGCGGTAGCGTAGGTCGGCGCTGCGCTCCAGCGCGGCGGCATCGCCCGTGAAACCCTCGGCGGAAAGCGCCGCGGTCGCTTCGTCCTCCAGCGCCTGCCAGGCCGTTTCGACCCGTGACGCCTCCAGCCGGTCGAGATCGCCGATCAGCACCCGCATGACATCGCGGCGGATGTCGGCGTTGAGCATGCCGAGCGCGCAGAACGCGCCGGCCTGGCGTGGCACATAGACCTGACGGCAGCCCAGACGGCGCGCCACCGCGCTGCCGTGCATCGGCCCCGCCCCACCCGCGGCGACCAGGATGCAGCGCGCGGGATCGTGGCCGCGCTCGATGCTGATCTTCTCCACGGCATGCAGCAGGTTCTGCTCCAGCAGGCGTACGATGCCCGCCGCGGCCTCCTCCACCACCAGCCCCAGGGGGCCGGCGACATGTTCCTGCAGCGCGGCGCGGGCCAGTTCCATGTCCAGGGTCACCGCGCCGCCCGCATAGGCGCCGGGGCGCAGGCGGCCCAGCACCAGCAGCGCATCGGTCACCGTGGGCCGCGTGCCGCCCAGGCCGTAACAGGCGGGTCCCGGCATGGCGCCAGCCCCCTGCGGGCCGACATGCAGCATGCCTCCGGCATCGACATGGGCGATGGTGCCGCCACCCGCGCCAACCGTGTGGACGTCGATGGCGGGCGTGGCGACGTGATAACCCGCGATCAGCAGGTCGTCCGACAGCGCGACGTCGCCGCCCTGCATCATCACGACATCGCAGCTCGTGCCGCCGATCTCCATGGAGATCAGGTTGTCGCTGCCGGCCTGCGAGGCGACGAGGTTGAGCGCACCGACCGCCGCTGCAGGCCCCGACAGCACCAGGCTCACCGGCCGCTCGGCGACCTGGGCGACCGAGGCCGCGCCGCCGTTGGACTGCACCAGCAGCATCGGGTGGGCGAGACCCAGGGCCGTCAGTTCCCGGTCCAGCGCCTTGAGATAGGGCACGACGCGCGGCGCGAGGCAGGCGTTGACCACAGTGGTCGAGCCGCGCTCGTACTCGCCCATGATCGGCGCGACATCGCTCGACAGGCTGATGAAGGGCAGGTCCGACTCCTCGGCCAGTACCGCGCCCACCTGCCGCTCGTGCACGCCGTCGAGGAAACTGTTCATCAGGCACACGGCCACCGCCTCGACGCCCTCCTTGCGGAAGGTTTCCGCGGCGGCGCGCACGCCGTCACGGTCGAGGGGCGTTACCTCGTTGCCGTCGCGGTCCAGCCGGCCCGCCACCCCCAAGCGCAGGTAACGCGGCACCAGCACCGGGGCGAAGGGTGTGCGGTGGTCCCACATGTCTTCGCGCTTGCCGCGGCGGATCTCCAGACTGTCGCGGAAACCCTCCGTGGCGATAAGACCCACGCGCGCGCCCTTGCCCTCCAGCATGGTGTTGGTCGCCACGGTCGAGCCGTGGACGAAGAGCGCGCAGTCGGACAGCAGACCGCCCGGCGCCATGCCGAAGCGGTCGGACAGTTTCTCCACAGCCGCGATGACGCCACGAGCGGGATCGTCCGGCGTGGAGGGCACCTTGGCGACGAACAGGGTTCCACTGTCGTCGTGCAGCACCAGGTCGGTGAAGGTGCCGCCGACATCGACGCCGATGCGCCAGGGCGCGACAGGCAGGCTGGGGCCTGGGGACATGGTCTCTCCGGATGGGAAGGCGCGAGCTTGGCCAATCGTCGGGCGGGCGGCAAGCCTCAGGCCGGCGCGGCGACCTCGACCTCGCGGCCGGAGTAGCGGTAGCGATTGGCCTTGGAGAAGACGTGGCCCGGCGTGCCGTGAAAGCTCATGGTCAGCATGATGCGCGGCACCGGCCCGGCCACGGGCGTCACCCGGTGCAGCGAACGCTCGCCGCGGAACAGCGACAGGGTGCCAGGCTCGATCGGCGGCACCACGACGCCCTCGCGCCTGCCCTTCAGATAGGGATGGAAATCCGCCGGCTTGCGGCCGATGCCCGGCACGAACTCGAACGCCCCGCCCACCGCCGGCTTCTGCAGCAGCAGGGTGACGACGCCGTCGTTGGGATCGAAGTGCCAGCCGAGTTCGTCGCCTTCCATGTAGTACATCGGCATGCAGGAGCTGACCGGATCGGCGCAGCGGTAGAATTCGTTCTGGCCCAGCAGGCCCCGGAACAGGCCCAGAAGCTGATCGAGTTCGTAGAGGCTGCGAATCGCCGAGCCTTCGGGCAGCAGGTCGTAGGCAACGGCGCCGCAGGCATTGCGTGTCGGATCATGAACGACCTCCTCGGCACCATCGTCGACGCCGGTGATCCAGCTTTCGGCATGATGCACCTGAGGCTGCAGCGCGTGGGCCTCCGCGACCATGGCGGCGAGCGCATCCGGCGCGACGAAGCCGGGAAACAGGCACAGGCCGGTGCGCGCAAGCTGGGCGCGGCCCTCATCGATCACCGCGCGCGCCTGGGGGCTGTCGAGATCGGCAATGGGATACCGCTCCAGGTCGACCAGCCCGGCGATATCGGCGCGTCGTTGTGCCTGGTCCCGATCCATCCGCTTCTCCTGCTGCGCATCCGCGGGCGCCATCAACCACCACGGCCATGCGACCTGTCAACCGGCGCGCTTTGCGCGAGCCGGGCGATCCCCTATCGTTTGCCCGCCGCAACCCAACCCACGGGCGTTCCATGGCCGATCAGGTCGCTACGCTGGCAGCACCCCTGCCGCCCAGGGCAGGACGCCCCTCGCCGCTGCGCGGCACGCTGGTCGGCACGATTGCCGTGGTCGTGTGGGCGACGGGCGGGCCGGTCATCACCTTCGCGCCGGGCATCCCGCCCTTCCAGCTCATCGCCATGACCTTCGTCGTCTTCTTTCTGGTCCTGCTGCCGGTGTGGCTGGCGCGCGGCGAGCCGATCGCGCCGAAGTTCGCCATGCCCGCGAAGGTGTGGATCATCGGCACCCTGGGGCCATGGGGCTACACCGTCTTCTTCTTCCACTCCTACCAGCTCATTCCGCCGGTCCATGCCAGCCTGATCCTGATGAGCTGGCCCATCGTGCTGCTGGTCGCCAACGCCGCCTTCCGCGGCCGGCGCATCCGCTGGTGGCATGCGCTGGGTGCGGCCGCCGGCTTCCTGGGTGCCGCGGTGCTGGTGGTCGGGCGCAACGACGGCATTGCCGGTTTCGCCGACGGCTCGCTCTGGGGTTACCTGATGGCGGCGGCGGGGGCGCTCACCTTCTGCGCCTATTCCTTCGCGCGCAGCTCCTGGCCGCAGGTGCCCACGGACGCCGGGGCGCTGTTCTGCCTGGCGGGCGCGGGGCTGGCCCTGCTCATCCATCCCTTCGTGGAGGAGACCGTGATGCCAGACGCCACAGGCTGGGCCGTGATTGCCTGCTTCGGCCTGCTCAGCGTCACCCTCTCGCTCTACACCTGGGACTACGGCATGAAATACGGTCAGGTCCGCGCGCTCGTCTCGCTGACCTACCTGACGCCGCTGATGACGACCTTCATCCTGATCGCCATCGGCGCCGATACGCTCACCACCGCCGTCGCTGCGGCCTGCGTGCTGATCGTCGGCGGCGCGTTCCTGGGCAGCAAGGACATGTTCACCCGGGCCGGGCGGGCAGCGGCCGAGACTTCGTGAGCCGCTCGCTCGCCACCCTGATCGGCGGCATCGCCATCCTGCTCTGGGGCGCGCTTGCCGCCCTCACCGCGGCCTCGGGCGCGGTGCCGCCCCTGATGCTGACGGCCATCACCTTCGCCATCGCGACCGTGGTGCTGCTCGTCTCCAGCACCCTGCGCGGCGTGCGCATGTCCGCGCTGATGCGCCAGCCCCTGCCGGTCTGGCTGCTCGGCATCGGCGGGCTGTTCGGCTACCACGTCCTCTACTTCACCGCCCTGCAGCATGCACCCACGGTGGAGGCGAGCCTGATCGCCTATCTATGGCCGCTGCTGATCGTGCTGTTCTCGGGCCTGCTGCCGGGCGAGCGGGTGCGCTGGTTTCATATCCTGGGCGCTGTGTCAGGCTTTGCCGGATCGGCCCTGCTGGTGACCGGCGGCAGCTTCGACGGCTTCAAGGAGCAGTACGCCCTGGGTTATGCCGCCGCCATCGGCTGCGCCCTGACATGGTCGGGTTATTCCGTGCTGTCGCGCCGTTTCGGCGCGGTGCCGAGCGACATCGTCGGCCTCTTCTGCGCCGCGACCGCCGTGCTGTCGCTGATCGCCCATGTCGTCACGGGCGAGGCGACCCGCTGGCCGCAGGGCCTGGTGCCCTGGCTTGCCGTGATCGGCCTTGGTATCGGCCCGGTGGGGCTTTCCTTCATCACCTGGGACATCGGTGTGAAGCGCGGTGACATCCGCCTGCTGGGTGTCGCCTCCTACGGCGCGCCGCTGATCTCCACCCTGCTGCTGATCGCGCTCGCCATGGCGCCCGCCAGCGGCACGGTGCTTGCCGCCTGCGCCCTGATCGTGGGCGGCGCGCTCATCGCGTCGGGCGACAGCCTGCGGCGGAAGAAACCCTAAGGCTCCCGCGCACCCAGGAACGCGGCCATGTGGAAGGCCGCCTGTTCGGGCAGGTAGGTCGCCGCCCGACCGACCGGACAGGCGCGCCGGGCACGGCAGCCCAGATCCAGACAATCGGCCCCCTCGGGGCGGCGCAGATGGGCTGCGCAGGCGGGCACGTCATAAGCCTTGCCGTCGAAGGCGCCGACCGGGCAGGTCGTAAGGCAGGGCTTGTCGGCGCAGCTCTCGCAGGGACTCGGCACGGCGGGGCGCTCGGGCAGGCCGTCGACGGCATGGTCGAAGGCGAGCGCGCCGCGGTAGGCGTGCCAGAGCCCGTGTTCGGGGTGGATGAGCATGCCGATGGGTGAGGGAAATACCGGCTCGGCCCGCTGTGCCCAGCGCTGGAACGGATACCAGGGCGGCCCGTCGAAGGGATAAAGCGCCCTCGCCCCCAGTTCGGCCGCGACCGCGTCGATATGGCGGCGGCTCCAGCGGTTCATGGGATCGCTGCCCGCCTCGCGCTCTCGGGCAAACACCGGCCACATGCCGGGACCCGCATTGCCGATCATCACCAGCACGGCGGGATCGCCCGGCACGCCGTCGGCGGCTTCCGGGTGGAAGCCGCCACGAGCGATCAGGCCCAGGCCGGTGAGCCGGGCGGCGATGGTTGCGTAGTGCACCGGGGCTCAGGCCGCGGGCGGCGCCGTCTTGACCATGGACGGGCGCCTGGAAAAGGCCTCGTACCAGGCGGCGAGCTTCGGGCGGCTATCGCGCCACTTCATGTCGCCGTAGCGCAGGTCGACATAACCCAGGGCGCAGCCGACCGAGAGGGTGCTGAGATCGACCGTGTCGCCCATATCGGCGGCCTGGCTTTCCAGGGCGTCCATCGCGCGGGCCATCTTGCCCTTCTGGCGCTCCACGCTGTCGGCCCACCGCAGGTTCTCGGGCCGGCGCATCTCGCCGATGCAGGCAACCCCCGCATCCATCAGGCCGTCGGCCAGCGCATGGCGCAGCAGCACGGCGATGCGCGCCTTGGGCTCCGAGGGGGTGAGTACCGGACCGCTGCCGATGCTGTCGAGATAGTCGACGATGACATGGCTGTCGTAGAGCGCGCGGCCGTCGTCATCGATGAGGCAGGGCACCTTTTCCAGCGGATTGTCGGCACGCAGTTCGCCGGTCGTCATGGTCTCGGGCGAGGTCAGCTCGATACGGTCGGCAAGGCCCTTCTCATGGGCAGCAACCATGACCTTGCGGACGAAGGGGGACGTGGGGCTGAAGTGCAGTTTCATGGGATTCCCGGCTCCTTGAGGTGGCGGCAACTCTAGGGCGGGAACGGGGTTCCGTCACGGCTCTTCACGCCCCGACGCAGGCGGGTCGTACCATGGCGCCCGCCGCACTAGACTGGCGCCATGTATCAGGATGTTGCCGATCTCAACGCCTTCTACCGCTCCCGCCTGGGCCAGGTGGCGCGCCGCGTGCTGTTGGCGCGCGTGCGGGCACTGTGGCCGGAGGTCGCCGGGCAACGGGTGATGGGGCTGGGCTATGCCACGCCCTACCTGCGGGTCTTCCAGGACGAGGCCGAACGGGTGATTTCCGTCTCCCCCGCCGCCCAGGGCGTCATCCGCTGGCCTTCCAGCGGCCCGGCGCAGGTGTGTCTGGCCGACGAGGACGCCATCCCCCTGCCCGACGAATCGGTCGACCGGGTGCTGCTGATCCATTCCCTGGAGCACAGCCAGTCCCAGGCCGCGATGATGCGTGAGGTGTGGCGCGTCACGGCCGCGGGCGGGCGCATCATGGTGGTGGTCGCCAACCGGCGCGGCATCTGGGCCCGCGCCGACCACACGCCCTTCGGCTTCGGCCACCCCTTCAGCGAACGCCAGCTCGAACGCCTGCTGCGCGACAGCATGTTCACGCCGCTGGCGACGGAATTCGCGCTCTACGTGCCGCCCAGCCAGCGCGGCCTTGCCCTGTGGGCCGCCACCGCCTGGGAGCGGCTGGGCCGGCGCTGGGGCCTGCCGCTGCCGGGGGTGGTGATGATGGAGGCGACCAAGCAGATGTACGGCGGCCTGCCGGTGCGCAGCAGCCGCCGGCTGGGGCGGCGGGCTGTGGTACCGGCAGGTGCCGCCGCGCGCGGCGAAGGTTAGGCCGGACGCCGTTTCTTGCCCTTGGGCTGTTCGGGCCGCAGCAGTTCGAACACCGCCTGTTCGGCAAAGAGGTTCGCCTGGCCCTCGAAACCGTGGGCGATGGTCGTCACCTCGCGCTCCTTGGCCAGGCCGTAGGCGCGGCCCACGCCCAGCTTCAGGATACGGGTGAGATCCATGAAGTCCTTGACCGTGCAGGGATGGATGTTCGGCGTCTCGAACCAGGGCGTGGAGAGCGCGCGGGTATGGGGCATGCGCCCGCGTGTGACCATCGACCAGCGCGCCGCCCAGTGGCCGTAGTTGAGGAAGGAAACGATGGTCGTGTCGGCCAGGCGCAGCATCTGCAGCAGCACCTCGCGGGGGCTCCGCACCGCCTGCAGGGTCTGGCTGAGAATGACGTAGTCGAAGCTGTCGTCGGGATAGTCGACGAGATGGCGGTCGGCATCGCCCTGCACCACGGAGAGGCCGCGCGCGACGCAGGCGTTGACGCCGGCCTGGCTGATCTCCATGCCGCGGCCGTCGCAGCCCTTCACCTTCACCAGGTATTCCAGCAGCGCGCCGTCGCCGCAGCCGACGTCGAGCAGGCGCGTGCCGGGCTCGACCATGCTGGCGACCAGCGCCAGGTCCGGGCGCAGACCGTATTCGTTGTGGCCCAGCACGAAGCGGCCGCGCGAACCCGAAAGCAGGCTCATCGGCCGGCCTCCTGCTCGCGCGCGACGCTGTCGACGAAACCGCCCACGGTGGCGAACATGTCGGGTTCGTCGAGCAGGAAGGCGTCGTGGCCCTTGTCGCTCTCCACCTCGACGAAGCTGACGTTGGCGGCAGCCCGGTTCATGGCGCGCACCACTTCCTTGCTTTCGGAGGTCGGGAACAGCCAGTCGCTGGTGAAGGAGAGCAGCAGGAAGCGCGTCTGCGTGTTGCGGAAGGCGTTGGCCAGGTCGCCATCGAAATCGGCCTCCAGGTCGAAATAGTCCATGGCGCGCGTGATGTAGAGATAGGCGTTGGCATCGAAGCGCTGGACGAAACTCGCCCCCTGGTAGCGCAGATAGCTTTCCACCTGGAAATCGGCATCGAAGCCATAGGACTTGGTGTAACGGTCCTGCAGGGCGCGGCCGAACTTGCGCCACAGGGCGGGCTCGGAGAGATAGGTGATGTGGGCGGCCATGCGTGCCACCGACAGGCCCGATTCCGGGCGCTTGCCCTCGCGGAAGTAGAAGCCGTTGCACCAGTCGGGATCGGCCATGATCGCCTGGCGGCCGACCTCGTGGAAGGCGATGTTCTGGGCGCTGTGGCGCGCCGCGCCGGCAATCGCCACGGCGCTGACGACGCGCTTGGGGAAACAGGCCGCCCAGTCGAGCACCTGCATGGCGCCCATGGAGCCGCCGATGACGCACATGACCTTGTCGATGCCGAGCGTGTCCAGAAGCATCGCCTGGGCCTGCACCATGTCGCGGATGGTGATGACCGGGAACGCGGTGCCGTAGGGTTCGCCGGTTTCCGGGTTGGTCGCCGCGGGGCCGGTGGTTCCCATGCAGCCGCCCAGACAATTGGGGCAGATGACGAAGAAACGGTCGGTGTCGATGGACTTGCCCGGGCCGATCATGCTTTCCCACCAGCCGGGCTTGCCGGTGATGGGATGGGTGCCTACGGCATACTGGTCGCCGGTCAGGGCGTGGCAGACCAGCACGACATTGCTGCGGTCGGCGTTGAGCTCGCCCCAGGTCTGGTAGGCGACGGTGACGGGGCCCAGCATGGCGCCGGACTCCAGGCGGATGGGTTTGCCGCCGTTGATCACGGCGCGCGGCCCGGCAAGGCTTTCCTGGAGTTCGTGAACGGCGGGCATCGCCTTCGACATGTCTTCTCGCTCCGCAGCGACGGTTGGATGATCGCGGACAGAAAGGAACGGCTGTTATCTCGGCGGAGCGGCCATCTGCCTAGGGTTGAGGCCTTCGCCTGTCAACGGTTTCTTCGCCGAAGGCCGCCGCTGGGGCCAAGTCTAGCTGCGAAAACGGCCAGCGTCAGCGCGCATTGCGGCTGCGTCCCGCAGCGCGACCGCTTGACGTGCCGCGCCCCGGGGGCCTATCCCGCAGCGCAATGCTGCCCAACGCAGCCCCTTTTCCTGATCGAACAGGGAGCCGGGGAGACGCCGCGCCGGATCACGGCCCGGCGCGCCCGGTTCCAGCCAGCGGAGACGGCCATGACGGCGCCCACCCCACGTCCGGGAATCCTCGAGATCACGCCCTATGTGCCGGGCAAGAGCGGCACCGACGACGGCCGCCCCGTGATCAAGCTCTCCTCCAACGAATCCGCGCTGGGGCCGAGCCCCAAGGCGATCGAGGCGGGCAAGGCGGCGGTCGCCAACATGGTGCGCTACCCCGACGGCGCGGCCAGCGCCCTGCGCGAGGCGCTGGGCAAGCGCTGGGGTCTCGATCCCGCGCGCCTGATCTGCGGCTGCGGCTCCGACGAGCTGCTGGAGATGCTGCCGCGCGCCTTTGCCGGCCCGGGCGACGAGGTGCTCTACAGCCAGTACGGCTTTGCCGTGTATCCCATCGCAACCCGCGCGGCGGGCGCCACGCCCGTCACCGCGCCGGAGAAGAACTTCCGCACCGATGTCGACGCCATGCTGGCGGCGGTCACCGAACGCACCAAGATCGTGTTCCTCGCCAACCCCAACAACCCGACCGGCACCTACATCCCGGCTTCGGAGGTGCGGCGCCTGCGCGAGGGCCTGCCCGCCCATGTCCTGCTGGTGATCGATGCCGCCTATGCCGAGTTCGTCGACCGCGACGACTACACCGACGGCGCCGAGCTGGTGCACGATTCCGACAACACGGTGATGACGCGGACCTTCTCGAAGATCTATTCGCTGGCCGGCCTGCGCGTCGGCTGGCTCTACGGCCCGGCCGGGATCGTCGACGTGCTCAACCGCATCCGCGCGCCCTTCAACGTCAATGCCGTGGCGCTGGCCGCGGCGGAGGCCGCACTGGCCGACGAGGAGCACGTCCAGAAGGCGCGCCAGCACAACGCCCACTGGATTCCGCGCCTGACCCAGAGCCTGCGCGGCATGGGGCTCACGGTGCACGACAGCGTCGTCAACTTCGTGCTGGTGCAGTTTCCCGGCGGCGCGGCCCAGGCCCAGGCCGCCGAGAAGTACCTGGCCGAGCGGCGCATCTTCGTGCGCAACCTCAATGCCTACGGCATTCCCGACGGCCTGCGCATCAACATCGGCGTCGAACACGAGATGGCCGCGCTGACCGACAACCTGGCCGCCTTCATGGAGGCCCCATGAGCAGCGAACCCCTCTTCGGCACCGTCTGTTTCATCGGCATCGGCCTGATCGGCAGCTCGCTCGCCCGCGTCATCCGCCGCGATGGCCTGGCGCGCGAGATCGTCGCCTGCGCGCGCCGCCAGGAGACCCTCGACAAGGCCATGGAACTGGGCCTGGCGGACCGCGTCACCACGGACCCCGCAGAAGCCGCAAAGGGTGCCGATCTCATCGTCATCTGTTCGCCCATCGGCACCTACGGCGCCATCGCAAAGGCCATCGCGCCGGTGCTGCAGCCCGGCCAGATCATCAGCGATGTCGGTTCGGTCAAGCAGGCCGTTATCGCCGCCGTGGCGCCCCATCTGCCCGCAGGCGTCCACTTCGTACCCGGCCATCCCATCGCCGGCACCGAGCATTCGGGTCCCGAGGCCGGCTTCGACACCCTGTTCGAGCGCCGCTGGTGCATCCTCACCCCCCAGCCCGGCACGGACGAGGCCGCCGTGGAGAAGGTCGCCGAGCTGTGGCGGCGCGCCGGCTCGCGCATCGACCGGATGGATGCCTCGCACCACGACCAGGTGCTCGCCATCACCTCGCACCTGCCCCATCTGATCGCCTACACGATCGTCGGCACGGTCTTCGACCTGGAGACCAGCACCTCTCAGGAGGTGATCCAGTATTCGGCGTCGGGCTTCCGCGACTTCACGCGCATCGCCGCGTCGGACCCGGTGATGTGGCGCGACATCTTCATGAACAACCGCGAGGCGGTGCTGGAGATGCTCGCCCGCTTCAGCGAGGACCTCTCCCGCCTGCAGCGCGCCATCCGCTGGGGCGAGGCCGATGTCCTCGAAGACCTCTTCACCCGCACCCGCGACGTCCGCCGCAGCATCGTCGATGCCGGCCAGGTCTGACCGGCCTGCCCCCGGCAGATCCTAGAACGAAGCGCCCTCGGGCAGCACCCGCGGCAGGTCGCCCAGCAGCAGCGGGCCGGCATAGAGATGGCCGTCCTGCATGGAGAGCGGCACGGTGAGGCGCTTGACGCCGTCGGCGTCGGTGGTTGCCATGGCGTCCATGCCGCCGGCCGCGAGCATCGCCTGGTTGCGCGTCAGGCTGCCGATTTCCTCGAAGGCCTCGACCATGTCGCGGTAGCCCACGATGTTGGCCGTGAAGGCGCCGAGCGGGCGCATCTCGCGGTCGAGGGAAACCGAGCCCTCGCCCTCGATGTCGAGCGGCGGCCAGACGAGGCGGAAGGCGTGCACGTCGATGACGCCGCCGTTGTCGCGCCAGGCGGCCAGCCGCTGCTCCAGCGGGCCTTCGGGAATATCGCCGGTGACGCGCAGATCGGCGCGCAGCAACGGCACCTGCCCGATGAAGGGTTCGGGCGCCTGCGAGGGGAAGCTGGCGTTGTCGACCTGCAGCGCAACATCCCAGGCGGCCTCATCGTCCACCGCCGCGACATCGACCATCAGGTGCTCGGCGGTGACCGGCGGCTGGTTCTGGGCGAGATCGACCACCAGATCGGAGAACTCGGCGCGCACCGCCTTGGCCCGGTTGTCGGCGATGGCGATATGGGCCGTGCCCGACGACAGGGAAACCGCCGCCATGTGCAGCGTGCCGCCCTCGACCACGGAAACGAACTGCTCGGGCGGCAGGGTGATGTCGAAGGCCGACAGGCTCCAGGGGCGGAACGAGGCGACCATCCAGCCGCCCTGCCAGACCGCGCCGCCGGAGTCGCCCTGCCAGATGACCTCCGGATCGGAAAGGCGCACATCCATGGAGAAGGGGAAGCCGGAAACTTCCGAACCCGCAAAGCTGCCGTGCCAGGCCTTGCCCGGCGCTGGCGCGGCCCACACCGCGATCCAGTCGGCGGCGCGATCGGCCATGACAAACCAGTAGGCGGTCCAGCCGGCGGCAAGGAACACCAGGAGCGAGACGAGAAGAATGATGGTGCGGCGCATGGCGCCCTTATAGCGGCTCCATTGCGGCACCGGAATGGCGCTGCACCCTTGCGGGCCCGTGCCGCCCCGCTTATGTGATGGCCCCCATGATCCCCGATACCAGCGCCGATCCCGCACCCGTCACCGAACCCAATGGCGACATCTGGGTCTTCGGCTACGGCTCCCTGATGTGGAAGCCGGGCTTTGCCCACCTGGAGCGCCGTTCCGCGACCGTCCACGGCTACCACCGGGCCTTCTGCGTCTTCAGCCACTGGCACCGCGGCACGCCGGAGAAGCCCGGCCTGGTGCTGGGCCTCGACCGTGGCGGCTCCTGCCGGGGGGCCGCCTATCGCGTCGCCGCCCAGGATGCCGCCGAGGTCATCGCCTATCTCGACGCCCGCGAGCGCGTCACCGACGTCTATCACCAGCACTGGACCCGCGCCCGCACGCCAGCGGGCCTCGTGCCCGTGCTGACCTACGTCCCGCGCTTCCGCACCCACATCCAGTACGCCGGCAAGCTGCCGCCCGAGAAGGCCGCCCACCTGCTCGCCCACGGCGTCGGCAATTCCGGCCCCGGCTGGGAGTACCTCGAAAACACCGTCGCCCACCTTCTGGAGGAGGGCATCCGCGATCCGCACCTGATCGACCTGCGGGAACGCGTGCGGGCGATTCGGGCGAGCATGTAACTGAATACAGTTGCAATTACTGTCGTCAACGACCATATTCTCGGGCGATCGGCGAAGGTGGCGGCATGACGCGCAAAGACAAGCTGGTGACCCGTTTCCGCCAGCGCCCGCGCGACTTCACATGGGACGAACTGGTGCGTCTGCTTGCCGCCCTCGGCTACAGCGAAGCCGGCACTGGCAAAACAGGTGGTTCGCGCCGCCGCTTCCTTCATGCCAGCGCGCCGACGATCAGCCTGCACAAGCCGCATCCAGGCAATGTCGTCAAGATGTACGCCCTCGACGATGTCAGACGGGTTCTGGAAGAGGAGAAGCTGCTGTGAGCGACATGCTCGAATACAAGGGATACCTCGGGTCCGTGCTCTACAGCGACGAGGACGAGACCTTCCATGGGCGGCTGGAGTTCATCCGCGATCTCGTGACCTACGAGGGCGACGACGCCAAGGGCCTGAAACGTGCCTTCCACGAAGCGGTCGATGACTACCTCGCCCTGTGCGCCGAGCAGGGCCGGGAAGCCGAGACGCCGCTCAAGGGCAGCTTCAATGTGCGCCCCGGTCGTGATCTGCATCGCCGCGCCATGCTTTATGCGCGCCGCGAGGGAACCAACCTCAATGCCGTCGTAACCGAAGCCCTGCGCCGCCTGCTCGACCGCGACGACCGCGCGGCCTAGGGCACTACGCGCACTTGGAGAAGCCGCAGGAGGTGCAGAGGTTGCAGCCTTCCTGGTGGATCAGGCTGGGCTGGCTGCAGCGCGGGCAGAGATCGGGGGCGCGGCCGCCGGATTCGCTGCGGGCGCGGGCCAGGACCTCCACCGTGGCGCCGGACTGTTCGGAGCGCATGAAGCCGATGTCGATCATGTGCTTCTCGATGACCTCGCCGATGGCCGCCAGCAGCGAGGGCACGTAGCGCCCGTCGACCCACTGCCCGCCGCGCGGATCGAACACGGCCTTCAGTTCCTCGACCACGAAGCTGACGTCGCCGCCGCGGCGGAACACGGCGCTGATCATGCGCGTGAGGCCCAGGGTCCAGGCGTAGTGGTCCATGTTCTTGGAGTTGATGAAGATCTCGAAGGGCCGGCGGCGGCCGTCGCGCACGACATCGTTGATGGTGAGATAGATAGCGTGGTCGGACTCTGGCCAGCGCAGCTTGTAGGTCGAGCCGGGCAGCACCTCGGGCCGGTCGAGCGGGCGGGTCATGTAGACCACGCCGCCGGCCTCGAAGGTCTCGTCGGCGCGCTTGGTGGCCAGTTCCGGGAACGGCAGGGTCGGCTCGGCGGTGTCCTTCTTGACCTCCAGCACGGCGCCGGTGACGTCGTTGGGCCGGTAGGTGGTGCAGCCCTTGCAGCCCAGCTCGTAGGCCTGGAGATAGACGTCCTTGAAGGCCTCGAAGTCGATGTCCTCGGGTACGTTGATGGTCTTGGAGATCGAACTGTCGACGTACTTCTGCACCGCGGCCTGCATCTTCACATGGTCGCGCGGATGCAGGGTCTGGGCATCGACGAAGTAGTCGGGCAGCGGCGCATCCTCGCCGCGCAGGCGGCGGAACAGGCGCACGGCGTAGTCGGCCACCTCCTCGCTGCGGCGGCTGCCGTCGGGCATCAGGACATTGCGGTTGTAGGAGAAGGCAAACACCGGCTCCAGGCCCGAACTCACGTTGTCGGCAAAGAGCGAGATCGTGCCGGTGGGCGCGATCGAGGTGACAAGCGCATTGCGGATGCCGTGCTCGGCGATGGCCGCACGCACGTCCTCATCGAGCTCCGCAATCGATTCGCCGGCGAGATAGGCCTCCTTCTCGAACAGCGGGAAGGCGCCCTTTTCGCGCGCCAGATCGGCCGAGGCGAGATAGGCGGCGCGCTGCAGCCGCTTCATCCAGGCCTCGGTCAGGGCCAGGCCGCGGGTGCTGCCGTAACGCGCCTTCATCATGATCAGCGCATCGGCAAGGCCGGTGACGCCCAGGCCGATGCGGCGCTTGGCCTTGGCCTCGTGGCGCTGGGCCTCCAGCGGGAAACGCGAGACGTCGACCACGTTGTCCATCATGCGGATGGCGGTCGTCACGGTGCGATCGAACGCCGCCTCGTCCAGCGCGGCATCGTCCTCGAACGGCTTGTCGATGAAACGGGCGAGGTTGATCGAGCCCAGCAGGCACGCCCCGTAAGGCGGCAGGGGCTGCTCGCCGCAGGGATTGGTGGCGCAGATCGTCTCGGCGTAGTGCAGGTTGTTCCGCTGGTTGATGCGGTCGATGAAGATGACGCCCGGTTCGGCATAGGCATAGGTCGCGCGCATGATGGTGTCCCACAGCTCGCGCGCGCGCAGGGTCTTGAAGACGACGCCGTTGAACTTCAGCTCCCAGCCGTCGTCGGCCTTCACCGCCGCCATGAAGGCGTCGGTCACCAGCACCGAGAGGTTGAACATGCGCAGGCGGCCGGGGTCGCGCTTGGCCTCGATGAAGGCCTCGATGTCCGGGTGGTCGCAGCGCATGGTCGCCATCATGGCGCCACGCCGGTGGCCGGCACTCATGATGGTGCGGCACATGGCGTCCCACACGTCCATGAAGGTGAGCGGGCCCGAGGCGTCCGCGCCCACGCCCTTCACCGGCGCGCCCTTGGGCCGCAGGGTGGAGAAGTCGTAGCCGATGCCGCCGCC
>CALLQH010000156.1 GCA_938014945.1 uncultured bacterium
TGCAACCGCGTCTCGGGTCGTCTCCAGCCGGTCGAGCAGAGCCTTCAGGGCGAACTGCGGGTGGCTCGGTTCCACGGCCTCCCAGGCCGCCTCATCCATGTCGTGATCGAGGCCCGGCAGCACCACCGCGCCCTGGGGCAGGCCGGCGACGGTGGCGAGCAGGCGTGCCGTTGCGGGGATGGTGCCGGTGGAACCGGCCGCGATCACCGGATGGGCGGGCGGATGGTCGCTCCAATGCCGGGTCAGCCGGTCGAACAGCAGGCGGCGGCGTTCGGCGGGGTCGAGGTAGCCCAGCCGCTCCAGGGTCTGGGGCCAGTCGGCGATGGCCGCATTGAGGAAGGCGAGCGTGGTTTCCCAGTGCTGGGCAAGTTCGGTGTCCTCGACCAGATCGCGCAGTCCGCCGAGGTCGGCTTCGGCCGTCGCCACCTCGTCGAGAAAGGCCGCCAGCGCATCAGCAAGCTGGGCGGCCTGTTCGTCGCTCACCGGGCCCAGGCGGCTGCCCGCGGCATGGATGCGCCGGGCCAGCAGCAGGCGCCGGCGCAGGGGCGGGATGGCGGGCGGCAGGTCGGCGACCGCCTCGGCCTCGGCAAAACTCGCCAGCGCCAGGTCGTCCTCGTCGACATCGCCCAGGGGGCGGATCGCCGGCAGGATCAGCGCCTTGCCGCCGGACTGGCGCAGGAAGGCCTCGCGCAGGCTCCTCACGGCGCGGCGTGTCGGCACCAGCACCAGCACGGAGGCGAGTGTCTCGGGCGGGCCGCCGTATTGCGCGATCAGTCCGGCCGCCAGCGCATCGACCAGCGAGATGCCTGCGGGTACGGAAAAGACCCTAGCCGCCATGCTCGGCCAGCCAGGCAGGCGCGGCGGCAAGGTTCTCGGGCGTGTCGACGGTGAACCAGCCGCCATCGTGCACGATGCCGAACAGGCGGCCCTGCGCGATGGCGCGGTCCCACAGCAGGTTGAAGCCGAAGGCACCCTCGGGCGCGCCCTCCAGCAGGCGGGGATGGACGATCTGCATGCTGGCATAGACCAGCGGCATCTCAGGCGCATCGCGGTCGCGCCACAGGCGGCCGTCCTCCTCGCGGAAGAAATCGCCCCTGCCGCGAAATCCTCCGGCGCGCTCGCGCGGCTGCAGCAGCATCAGAACGTCCATGGCGGCATCGTCCCATGCCGCCGCCAGCCGGTCGAGGGCGCTGGGCTCGCCCTCGGTGATCAGCACGTCGCCATTGCAGATCAGGAAGGGTGCTTCGCCCAGATGCGCCAGCGCATGCACGACGCCGCCGCCGGTATCGAGCAGTTCGTCCTCGCGCGAGAGCACCAGCGGCGGCGGGCCGGAACGGGCAGCGACATGTTCGGCGATACGGTCGGCCAGGTGCCAGGCATTGACCACCACCTGTTCGCAGCCCGCCAGCCGGTCGAGCATGCGGTCGAGCATGGAGCGCCCCGCGACCTCCAGCAGCGGCTTGGGGCAGGTGTCGGTCAGCGGGCGCATCCGCTCGCCTCGCCCTGCGCACAGCACCATGGCGCGGCGTGGGGCGCTCATGCCGCCCGCGTGCGCTTGGGCCGCGGCACCCAGCGGTCGAGCCAGTCGGCAAGCGGCGCGCAGGCCGGATGGGCAAGGTCGGTGGCGACATGGCCCCAGACCCGGTCCATGAAGTTCTGGTAGCCCGGCTTGCCGTCGCGTTTCAGCAGGCGGCAGAAGACGCCCAGGATGCGGAAGTTGCGCTGCGCCCCGGTCACGGCATAGGCGGCGGCGAAGTCGTCCGGATCCATGTCGGGGAAGGCCTCCTGGTAATGGTCGCGGCAGGCCGCCACGGTCATCGGCGCGACATCGCGGCGCGCGTCCTCGAGCAGGGAGACCAGATCGTAGGTCGCAGGCCCCAGGGTGGCGTCCTGGAAGTCGAGCTGGCCGATCTTCTTCAGCCCCTCGCGCTCGGGCAGCCACAGCAGGTTCTCGGCATGGTAGTCGCGCAGCACCACGACGCGGGGCACGCGATGGACCGCGGGCAGCATGGCGCGCCAGGCGCCGACGAAATCGTTCTGCCCCTTCTCGCCGAGCGGCAGGCCCGCCAGCGGCATGAACCATTCGGTGAAGAGGCTCGCCTTGGCGATCATCTCGGCATCGTCATAGGTCGCGAGCCCCGACGGCGGCGGGCTGCGGTGCAGGGCAATCAGCGCATCGACGGCGGCAAGGTAAAGCGGCAGTTCGTCCATGCCCGCGGCGATGACCTGCTTGTAGATGGCATCACCCAGGTCCTCCAGCAGCAGCAGCCCGGTTTCTGCGTCCTCGCCCAGGATCGCGGGCGCGCCGAGGCCGATGGCGGAGAGGTAACGGTCGATGGCGACGAAGGGGCGAATGTCCTCGTGCGGCGGCGGCGCATCCATCAGCACGGCGCGGCCCTGTGGGCCTTCAAGCCGGTCGTAGCGGCGAAACGAGGCATCGCCCGCCAGCGGACGGCGCTCTGCATCGCCCCAGCCGCAGCGTTTCAGGAACGCGGCGATCTCTGCGTCCCGTTCGTTCACAGCCGTCCCTGCCAGGCGCCGTAGGCGGCAAGCGTGGCGATACGCCCGCCCTGGCCGTCGAAGGTGATCGTGATGTCCAGGCGGTCGGCGGGCAGGCGCGCACCCAGCCGATCAGGCCATTCGATCAGGCAGACGACGTCGTCCATCGCCTCCTCCAGCCCCAGTTCGCGCAGTTCGCCCTCCTCCTCGATGCGGTAGAGGTCGACATGCCAGATCTCGTCGTCGCCGCTGCCATAGACCTGCACCAGGGTGAAGGTCGGGCTCGTCACCTCGACATCGCCCAGGCGCGCGCGGATGAAGCCGCGGGCAAGCGCCGTCTTGCCCGCCCCCAGATCGCCCGAAAGGCAGATCAGGTCGCCCGGTCCGGCAAGGGCCGCCAGTTCGGCGCCCAGCGCGGCTGTCGACGCCTCGTCGGGCAGTCGCCGGGTGCTTGTCTCGGGTGGGGTGTTCATGGCGCCATGCATCGGCTAAGTCCTAGCCTTGCCGGGCGGCCATGGAAAGCGCCGCCCGCAGGTTGCTCCACAGGCCCGTTGCGCAGGTTGCGGATGTCTCGCCATGGTCACTGAACACAGTTGCGATATCGTCGTCGTGGGCGCCGGCCCCGTCGGCCTCTTCCAGGTCTTCCAGGCCGGCATGCTCGGCATGTCCTGCCATGTCGTCGACACGCTCGATGCCATCGGCGGCCAGTGCGTCGCGCTTTATCCCGAGAAGCCGATCTACGACATTCCGGCCTATCCCCAGATCGGCGCCGAGGAGCTGATCCAGCGCCTGGCCGAACAGGCCGCGCCCTTCGATCCGGTCTATCACCTGGGCCAGCAGGTCACCGCGCTCGCGGGCGAGGCCGGCGCCATGACGGTGACGACCTCGGCGGGCACGCAGATCGCCTGCAAGGCGGTGGTCGTGGCCGCCGGCTGCGGCGCCTTCGGCCCCAACCGCCCTCCTCTGGAGGGGCTGGAGGCCTATGAGGCGAGCGGCGATGTCGCCTATCTGGTCACCCGGCGCGAGGACCATCGCGGCAAGCGCATCGTCATCGCAGGCGGCGGCGATTCCGCGCTCGACTGGGTGCTCGCTCTTGCCGATATCGCCGCCCACATCATGGTCGTCCACCGCCGCGACAAGTTCCGCGCCGCGCCCGAAAGCGTGCGCCGCATGGGCGAACTGGTTGAGGCGGGCAAGGTGGAGCTGGTGACGCCCTATCAGCTGCACGGCCTGGCGGGCGAGGGCGGGCGGCTGAAGGAGGTGATCGTCGCCGATCTCGACGGCGGCGAGCGGCGGCTGACGGCGGACCTGCTGCTCCCGTTCTACGGCCTGCGCATGGAGCTTGGCCCGATTGCCCACTGGGGACTAAACCTCGACAAGAATCTCATCACCGTCGATGCCGCGACCTGCGCCACGAGCATGGCGGGCGTCCACGCCATCGGCGACATCGCGCATTATCCCGGCAAGCTGAAGCTCATCCTCTCAGGCTTCGCCGAGGCGGCGATGGCCGCGCACGCCATCTACGACCTCGTCTTCCCCGACAAGCCGCTGCATTTCGAGTACTCCACCACGCGCGGCGTGCCCGGCGCCTGAATTCGGCCGAACGAATGCCCGATTTGTCGCGTTCCATGGGGGCATGCGGCAAACCAACGAGAACAAACCTTCCCGCCGGCGTTTCGGATGGCCGGGCTGGATCGCCCTTCTGGTCATCCTGGCCGGCGTCGGCCTGATCGCCGTGCAGCAGGCCTGGGTGCGCATTCCGCCCAACTGGCAACCGTGGGGGCCGGTGATGCTGGATGCGCCGCCAAGCTGGCTGGCGCGCTACCAGATCAACGGCCTGGCCTCCGACCCCCAGGCCTGTTTTGCAGCGCTGGATCACGCATCGCTGGATTGGCGCCAGCTTGCCGAGCGGCCCATCGAGAACGGCTGCGGCCTGGAGGCGGGCGCGCATATCGTGCGCTCCCATGTGCCCTGGAGCGGTCCCTTCGATACGACCTGCGCCATGACCGCGGCGATCTACTGGTGGGAGACGGAACTGCAGGAGCTGGCGCGCCGGCACATGGGCAGCGAGCTTGCCCGCATTGATCATCTGGGGAGCTACGCCTGCCGCAACGTCAACAGCGCCAATTCAGGCCGGCGCAGCCAGCACGCCACGGCCAACGCCATCGACATCGCGGGCTTCCGCTTCACCGACGGGCGTCAGGCCTCGGTGCTCGCCGACTGGGGCGAGGAGAGCGCAGAGGGCCGTTTTCTTGCCGCCGCGCACGATGCCGCCTGCGGCCTCTTCAACACCGTGCTGGGGCCGGACTACAACAGCCTGCACGCCAACCACTTCCACATGGACCTCGGCCGGGCC
>CALLQH010000157.1 GCA_938014945.1 uncultured bacterium
TCGCTGTGGTGGTCGGGCCTGGCGGCGGGCATCGCGATCACGACCTCGGTTGTCGCCCAGGGCATCCTGACCATGGTGCTGCCCGATGCCCCATGGAGCCGCGCCATTGCGGCCTTCGGCTACAGCCTTGGTTTCCTGCTCGTGATCCTGGGGCGCATGCAGCTTTTCACCGAGAACACGATCACGGTGGTGCTGCCGCTGATCGCCGATTTCTCGCGTTCGGCCCTGGCGCGCACAGCGCGCATGTGGGGCATCGTGCTGGGCGCCAACCTGGTCGGCGTCGCGCTGGCGGCTTGTTTCGCCGAGTTCCTGGGCATCGCCAGCACGCAGGAGCTTGAGGCGTTCCGCGAGCTTGGCCGCCATGTCTTCGAGAAGTCGCCCTTCGAACTGCTGGTGCGCGCCATTCCCGCGGGCTTCCTGGTCGCCGCCATTGTCTGGATGCTGCCCAACGCGCGCCACTTCGAGGTCTGGGTCATCGTGCTGTTCACCTGGCTCATCGCCTTTGCGGAGATGACCCATGTCGTGGCGAGTTCGATGGAGGGCTTCCTGCTGCTGTTCTCCGGCGAGATCGATTTCATCGAGCTGGTCGGCGGCTTCTTCCTGCCGGCGCTGGTCGGCAATATCCTCGGCGGTACAGCGCTCTTCTCGATGCTGGCCTACGGCCAGGTCAAACGCGAGATCGAGGAGACGCCACCGGAATGACCGGACGAGGCGACGGAGGTGCAGCCCTTGGGCTATACTGAAGGCCATGAGCGAACAGGACGATCTCGCCAAACTCGCCCGGGACTTCGTCGACCTGTGGCAGGAACATGTCGCGGCGGCGGCGGCCGATCCCGGCCTGATGGCATGGACGCAGGCCTGGATGGTGCCGCTGCAGGCGGCGGCCGGCAGCCATGACGGCGCCACGCAGCGGCCCGCGCCCCCTGGGGCTGCACATGGCGACCTCCTCGGCCGTATGGACGAGTTCGCTCGCCGCCTTGGAGCATGCGAGGAACGGCTCGCTGCCCTGGAGCGCGCCGCAAAGAAACGCGGCAGCCGCGATCCAGACCGCGATCGCGGCGGCCGATCCTGAGGCGCTGGCGGGCGCGGTCGCCCGTGAAGCCAACGCCCGCCTCGCCGATTTCCTGGCGGGCATCCGCGCCTACCACGCCCATCCCTACCGCCGTGCGCCCCGCGAGCTGCCCGTGCTCTGGCAGGAGGGCTCGACGCGTGTTCTCGACTACGGCGGCACGGGCCGCCCCGTGCTGTTCGCCCCGTCCCTGATCAACCGCTCCTACATCCTGGACCTGCGTCCCGGCGCCAGCCTGATGGATCACCTGCGCCAAGAGGGCCTGCGTCCGCTGCTGATCGACTGGGGCGACCCCGGCGCGGCGGAACGCGACTTCGGCCTGGAGGCCTACATCACCGCCCGCCTGGGCGGCGCGCTGGACGCTGCGGCCGCTCTCGCCGGCGGTCCGGTGCCGCTGGCCGGCTACTGCATGGGCGGCCTGCTGGCGCTGTCGGCCGCGCTGCTGCATCCGGACCGGGTCGCGGGCCTTGCCCTGCTGGCCACACCCTGGGACTTCCACGCCGACCGCAAGGGACAGGCGGCGTTCCTCGCCATCGGCGCCTCTGCGGCGACCGCCATGCGTCTGGGCAATCCACCGGTGCCCATCGACCTGCTGCAGGCGATGTTCGCCGCGCTGCAGCCGAACCTGGTGCAGGCCAAGTTCCGCCGCTTTGCCGCCATGGACCCCGACGCCGAGGCGACCCATGCCTTCGTCGCGCTGGAAGACTGGCTCAACGACGGCGTCGCACTGGCCGCCCCCACAGCGCGCGACTGCTTCATGGGCTGGTACGGCGACAACCTTCCGGGCAAGGGCCAATGGACGATCGCGGGCCAGGTCATGCGCCCGCAGGACCTCAAGGTTCCCTCCTTCGTCGCCGTGCCGACGCGCGACCGCATCGTACCGCCGCCATCCGCCCGTGCGCTGGCGGACGCGCTGCCCGGCGCAACCGTCATCGAGCCCCAGGCCGGCCATATCGGCATGGTGGTGGGCAGCAGGGCGCGAGCGGCGCTGTGGGAGCCCCTGACCGCATGGCTCCGGGTGCTCTGAACGCCGATTTCGTTTCGCACATGCGAAATCGTCACCGGCGCGCTATATGTAGGGACAGCAAAACAACGTGATCAGGAGAACCACGCCATGACCGAGATCGTCATTGCCAGTGCCGCACGCACGCCCGTCGGTTCCTTCAACGGCGCGCTTTCGCCGTTGCCCGCCCACGAACTGGGCAAGGTTGCCATCGAGGGCGCCATGAGCCGTGCCGGCATCGCGCCGGGCGACGTCGACGAAGTGGTCATGGGCCAGATCCTGCAGGCCGGCGAAGGCCAGAACCCCGCCCGCCAGGCCGCCATGGCCGCGGGCATCCCCGTGGAGACCCCGGCATGGGCGCTGAACCAGCTGTGCGGTTCGGGCCTGCGCTCGGTCGCCATCGGCTTCCAGCAGATCGCCCAGGGCGACGCCGACATCGTGGTCGCCGGCGGCCAGGAGAGCATGAGCCAGGCGCCCCACTGCATCCACATGCGCAACGGCACCAAGATGGGCCCGGCCGAACTGGTCGACACCATGATCAAGGACGGCCTGTGGGACGCCTTCAACGGCTACCACATGGGCAACACCGCCGAGAACGTCGCCCGCCAGTGGCAGATCACCCGCGAGCAGCAGGACCAGTTCGCGCTGACCTCGCAGAACCGCGCCGAGGCCGCCCAGAAGGCCGGCCGCTTCAAGGACGAGATCGTTCCCGTGACGATCAAGGGCCGCAAGGGCGATGTCGTCGTCGATGCCGACGAATACATCCGCCACGGTGTCGAGATCGAGATGCTCTCCAAGCTGCGCCCGGCCTTCGAGAAGGACGGCACCGTGACCGCGGGCAACGCCAGCGGCATCAACGATGGTGCCGCCGCCGTGGTGCTGATGCGTGCCGAGGAGGCCCAGCGCCGCGGCATCACGCCGATGGCACGCATCGTTTCCTGGGCCAGCGTCGGCGTCGACCCGTCGATCATGGGCTCAGGCCCCATTCCCGCCAGCCGCAAGGCGCTGGAGAAGGCGGGCTGGACCATCGACGACCTCGACCTCATCGAATCCAACGAGGCGTTCGCCGCTCAGGCCTGCGCCGTACTGAAGGACCTGGGACTCGACCCCGAGAAGGTCAACGTCAACGGCGGCGCCATCGCCATCGGCCACCCCATCGGCGCCTCGGGCGCGCGCGTGCTCAACACCCTGCTGTTCGAGATGGCCAAGCGTGACGCCAAAAAGGGCCTCGCCACCCTGTGCATCGGCGGCGGCATGGGAATCGCCATGTGCGTGGAGCGTTAGAATCGTCGACAGGAGTGTCGTTTCCAGGCCTGACACGGCCCGCCTGAAGGCGGGCCGATTGTCAGTTCTGCGCGCAACTTTGCTGCGAAACTGCGCGTTTGGCACTCTGGACTCGTCCGGAGCGATTCGTTACACGCGCGTCGCAATCTGTGACTAGGGATAGAGATCGGAACGGTGTGCGGGGTGCATACCGGAACCGGCGTTGAACGAGGGAGAATGGATATGGCTCGAACCGCACTGGTGACCGGAGGAACGCGCGGGATCGGCGCGGCGATCTCGACCAGCCTGCGCGATGCCGGCTACAAGGTTGCGGCGAACTACGCCGGCAACGACGACACCGCCCGCGCCTTTTCCACCGAGACCGGCATCCCCGTCTTCAAGTGGGACGTTTCCGACCATGAGGCCTGCGCCGCGGGTGTCGCCCAGGTCGAAGAGCAGGTCGGCCCCGTCGATGTTCTGGTCAACAACGCCGGCATCAGCAAGGACGGCTTCCTGCACAAGATGTCGCCGGAGAACTGGCAGCGGGTGATCGATGTCGATCTCTCCTCCTGCTACCACATGAGCCATGCGGTGCTGACCGGCATGCGCGGACGCAGCTTCGGGCGCATCATCAACATCAGCTCGATCAACGGCCAGGCGGGCATGCTGGGCGTCGTGAACTACGCCGCGGCCAAGGCCGGCATGCTCGGCTTTACCAAGGCGCTGGCGCTGGAGAACGCCTCCAAGGGCATTACCGTCAACGCGGTCTGCCCGGGTTACGTCCGCACCGATCTGATCGCCCATGTCAGCGACGA
>CALLQH010000158.1 GCA_938014945.1 uncultured bacterium
TCATCTCCTTGCCCCGCTCGGCATCGTCCAGCTCCCACAGGGTGCGGTGGAACTGGGTCTCGCCGATGAACTCGTCGATCGAGGAGACGCAGCGCTTGTGGCGCAGCAGGGACTTGGGCGTGAAGACGATAAGCGGCTTGCGGAACTTCCGCTTCATCTGGCGGCGCAGCAGGTGGAAGTAGGATGCCGGCGTCGTGCAGTTGGCGATCTGCAGGTTGTCCTCGGCGGCAAGCTGCAGGTAACGCTCGGGCCGGCCGGAGCTGTGCTCGGGACCCTGACCCTCGTAGCCGTGGGGCAGCAGCATGACCAGGCCGCACATGCGGAACCACTTGCTCTCGCCCGCCGCCAGGAACTGGTCGACGATGACCTGGGCGCCGTTGGCGAAATCGCCGAACTGGGCTTCCCAGAGCACCAGGGTGTTGGGATCCGAAAGGCTGTAGCCGTATTCGAAGCCCAGGATGCCGGCCTCCGAGAGCATGCTGTCGATGACCTCGAAGCGGCCCTGGTCGCGCACGATGTGGTTGAGCGGGATGTAGCGGTCCTCGTTGACCTGGTCGATCAGCACGCTGTGGCGCTGGCTGAAGGTGCCGCGGCCGCAGTCCTGGCCCGAAAGGCGCACGTTGGCGCGTTCATAGACCAGGGTACCGAAGGCCAGCGCCTCGCCCATGGCCCAGTCGAAACCCTCGCCGGTCTCCACCATCTCGCGCCGCTGGCCGAGGATGCGCTGCAGCTTGCGGTGGACGTTGAAATCGTCGGGGTAGCTGGCGATGGCGCGGCCGACGGTTTCGAGTTCGTCGCGCGGCACCGCGGTCTTGCCGCGGCGGGCGCCGTCGCGCTCGGCCACTTCCAGGCCCGACCACACGCCCTCCAGCCAGTCGACCTTGTTGGGCTTGTAGTTCTGGGCGGCCTCCAGGTCCTTCTCCAGGCGCTTGTTGAAGTCCTGGATCATCTTGTCGGCCTGCTTGGGCGTGATGACGCCCTGGGAGATCAGCCGCTCGGTATAGATCTGGCGGGTCGTGGGGTGCTGGGCGATCGTGCGGTACATCACCGGCTGGGTGAAGGCCGGCTCGTCGCCCTCGTTATGGCCGTGGCGGCGGTAGCAGAAGATGTCGATCACCACGTCGCGGCCGAACTCCTGGCGGAACTTCGCCGCCACCTTGGAGACGTGGACCACGGCCTCCGGATCGTCGCCGTTCACATGGAAGATCGGCGCCGAGACCATCTTCGCGACGTCGCTGGGATAGGGCGAGGAGCGCGAGAAGCTGGGGCTGGTGGTGAAGCCGATCTGGTTGTTGACGATGATGTGGATCGTGCCACCGGTCTTGTAGCCGCGCAGCTCCGACATCCCCAGCGTCTCGGCGACCAGGCCCTGGCCTGCGAAGGAGGCATCGCCATGCAGCAGGATGCCCATGACGCGCTTGCGCTCGGTATCGCCCAGCATCTCCTGCTTGGCGCGCACCTTGCCTTCAACGACCGGATTGACCGCCTCCAGATGGGAGGGGTTGGCGGTGAGCGAGAGATGGATCTTGCGGCCGTCGGCGACCTCGCGGTCGGCCGAGGTGCCGAGGTGATACTTCACGTCGCCCGAGCCGTGGACCGCGTCGGGCGTGCTGTTCTCGCCCTGGAACTCCGAGAAGACCTGGGTGTAGGCCTTGTCCATGACGTTGGTCAGGACGTTGAGACGGCCGCGGTGGGGCATGCCGAGCACGATTTCCTCGACGCCCAGACGGGCGGAGGTGCGGATGATCGTCTCCATCGCCGCGATGGTGCTTTCGGCACCCTCCAGCGAGAAACGCTTGGAACCGGGGTACTTGATCGAGAGGAACTTCTCGAAGCCTTCGGAACGGTAGATTTCCGAAAGGACGCGCTTCTTCTCCTCCGGGCCCAGCTCGGCATCGCTGCGCGTACCCTCGAACTTGCGCTGGATCCAGGATTTCTCTTCCGGGCTCTGGATATGCATGAACTCGACGCCGATGGTGCCGCAGTAGGTGCGGCGCGCGGCATCGAGAATCTGGCGCAGGGTGGCGCGCTGGAAGCCCAGAACGCCGTCGACGAAGAACTCCCGGTCGAAGTCCTCCTCGGTGAAGCCGTAGCTCTTGGGATCGAGTTCGGGATGGTGGCGCGAACCCTCGATGCCCAGCGGATCAAGATCGGCCGCCAGATGGCCGCGCACGCGATAGGCGCGGATCATCATCAGGATACGGATACTGTCGCGGGCGACGGCGTATTCGGCCACGGCATCGCGCGAACCCGGCACCGGCGCCCAATCGGGCACGGAGCGGCGCTCGACCGCTACCGGGCGGTCATGGCCGTTGCCGCCGCGGCCGTTCGCCGGCACCGTGCCGCCATAACCTTCCGGCTCGTCATCGAGTTCCTGGACGCGCCGGGCGGCGCGCGCCGGCTCCAGCTCCGCCAGGATCGAACGTTCGTCGTCGTCGAGGTCGTCGAACACCTGGCGCCATTCAGGCGCCACCGAGTTCGGCTCGGCGCGATAACGCGCGTAGAGTTCCTCGATGTAGTTGCCGTTCGTACCGTAGAGAAAGGAGAGTTCGTCGATCCGCTGTCCCATGGACGCAGTCCGCCGCTTTGCGGCGGCCTCCTTGATGTTGGGGCCTTAGCCCTGCATGGCCTTGAGCATGGTGGTGCCAAGGCTGGCCGGAGAATCGGCGATGGCGAACCCTGCGCTCTTCATGGCTTCGATCTTGTCGCCTGCCTTGCCCTTGCCGCCCGAAATGATGGCGCCGGCGTGGCCCATGCGGCGTCCCGGCGGGGCCGTGACGCCAGCGATGAATCCGGTGATCGGCTTGCGGTTCTTCTGGGCGCGGTAGAATTCGCAGGCCTCTTCCTCGGCAGAACCGCCGATCTCGCCGATCATGACGATGCCCTTGGTCTCGTCATCGGCCAGGAACATCTCCAGGCAGTCGATGAAGTTGGTGCCGTTGACGGGATCGCCGCCGATGCCGATGCAGGTCGTCTGGCCGAGCTTGGCGGCCGTGGTCTGGTGCACCGCCTCGTAGGTCAGCGTGCCCGAGCGCGAGACGACGCCGATGCTGCCGCGTTTGTGGATGTGGCCCGGCATGATGCCGATCTTGCACTCGTCCGGCGTGATGACGCCGGGGCAGTTGGGGCCGATCAGCCGCGTCCTGGAACCCTGCAGGGCGCGCTTGACCTTCACCATGTCGAGCACGGGAATGCCCTCGGTGATGGCGACGACCAGCGGGATCTCGGCGTCGATGGCTTCGAGAATGGCGTCGGCCGCAAAGGGCGGCGGCACGTAGATCACCGAGGCGTTGGCCCCGGTCTTCGCAACGCATTCCCCGACCGTGTCGAAGATCGGCCGGTCGAGATGGGTTTCTCCGCCGCGGCCCGGCGTGACGCCGCCGACGACGTTGGTGCCGTAGGCGATCGCCTGTTCGGAATGGAAGGTGCCGGTCTTGCCGGTGAAGCCCTGGACGAGGAGCTTGGTGTCGCGCCCGACGAGAACAGACATCAGGCGCCTCCCTTGCTGGCTGCCACGGCCTTCTTGGCCGCATCGGCCAGATCGTCGGCCGGCGTGATGGCAAGGCCGGAATCGGCCAGGATTTTCTTGCCCTGCTCCACGTTGGTGCCTTCCAGGCGGACCACCACGGGCACGGAAAGGTCGAGTTCCTTGGCCGCGGCGACGATGCCCTCGGCCACGACGTCGCAACGCATGATGCCGCCGAAGATGTTGACGAGGATGGCCTTCACGTTGTCGTCGGAGACGATGATGCGGAAGGCCGAAGCGATCTGCTCCTTGTTGGCGCCGCCGCCGACATCGAGGAAGTTGGCGGGCGAGCCGCCGGCCAGCTTGCAGATGTCCATGGTCGCCATGGCAAGGCCGGCGCCGTTGACCATGCAGCCGATGGTGCCGTCGAGCTTCACGTAGTTGAGGCCGACCTTGTTGGCCTCCTGCTCGGCCGGGTCTTCCTGGCTCTCGTCGCGCAGTTCGGCGAGGTCCTTGTGGCGGAAGAGCGCGTTGTCATCGATGTTGAACTTGCAGTCGAGCACGACCAGCTTGTCGTCGCCCGTGACCACCAGCGGGTTGATCTCCAGCATGCTGGCATCGCTCGCAACGAAGGTCTTGTACATCGCCGCCAGCAGCTTGCCGGTCTGCTTGACGAGGTCCCCGGTCAGCCCCAGCGCGAAGGCGAGGCGCCGGCCGTGAAAGGGCTGCAGGCCGCTCGCGGGATCGATCGCCATGGTGACGATCTTCTCGGGCGTCTTGGCCGCGACTTCCTCGATGTCCATGCCGCCTTCGGTGGAGGCGATGACGGCGATCCGGCTGCTGCCGCGGTCGACCAGCAGCGCGAGGTAGAGCTCGCGCGCGATGTCGGAACCTTCCTCGACATAGACGCTGCCGATGGGCTTGCCTTCCGGACCGGTCTGGTGGGTCACCAGGGTACCGCCGATCAGGGCCTCGGCGGCCTCCTTCACGGCTTCATGGGTCTTGCAGACCTTGATGCCGCCGGCCTTGCCGCGGCCGCCGGCGTGGACCTGGGCCTTGACGACCCAGAGAGAGCCGCCGAGTTCGGCGGCTGCGGCCACGGCTTCCTCGCCATTACAGGCAACGGCGCCACGCGGCACCGACACACCATGGCCGGCGAGGATCTCCTTGGCCTGATATTCGTGGAGATTCATATAGTTGCCCTGAGGGCTGCTTTCGGAAAGGGGTGGCTCGACATGCGGTATGCACAATGTAGCACCGCAGGTTTCAATAACAACATGGCGGCAGGGTCGGGACCGCCGATTTCTCGAGAAAAGCGCCCGGAATCACGCCCTGACGTCACGAATCGGTCGTTTCGGCCTCAGGGCGTCTCGTAGATGCTGCAACCGTAGATATAGCCGCCATGGCGCACCACCCAGCTCGACTTCGCCTCGTTCTGGCCGGTCGCGGGGTCGTTGCGCATGTAATCGACCCAGACGCCCTCGGGGCTTGCCTGCTCGATGATCCAGGTACCGATAGGGTTTCCGGCGGCGTCGATCAGCGTGCGCGCATCCAGCCCGACCCGGCTGGGGTCGGCCGACTGGGCGACCACGATGCCGTCCTCGCTGAGCACAAAGACATAAAGGTCGCGGTCGACGAAACGGGGGTCCTGCGCGTTCAGCGCCGCCATGGCGACATCGGGGCCCAGGCGCTCGGAAAGGTCGATGGCCCGCGCCACCAGTGCCTGCGCTTCCTCGGCGGTGCCGCGCGCGGACTGCTGTGCGGCGGCAGGAAGCGCCGCGCCGGCAGCCAGTGCAAGGACGACGATCAGAATGCCCAAGGCTTTCATATGCCGATTTCTCCCAGATAAATGCCGCAACCGAAAATCAGGTTGTCGTGAAGAACGATCCAGCTCGACTTGGGTGCCAGGTCACCGGTCAAAGGATCGGGAATGCGGTAGTCGACCCAGGCGCCGCCCGGACTGGCCCGCGCGATCATCTCCTGCACGAAGAGCTTGCCGTCGGCGTCGCGCGCCCAGTAGCCGTTGGCGCCCACCGAACGCGGGTTCATGGCGCTGGCCGCATTCGTGCCGGTGAGGTCGAGGACGAAGACGTAGAGATCACGGTCCCTGAAATCGGGCTCGGGATCCAGCGTGATCCGGCGCAGGGCCGTGGCCATGCCAACCTCGTCGTAGAGGGCAATGGCGCGCGCGACCATCGCCTGCGCCTCGCGCGCCGAGCCGCGCTCCTCCTGTGCCGGTGCCGGTGATGCCGCGCCAAGCAGCAGGAGCGCAAGCACAAAGCAACCGGACAGCCGCCAGCACCGCATCGCGGCGGTCATCGGCTGCCCGGTCACGGAGGAGATCACGGTACTCAGGACGCTCCGGCCAGGACCGATTCCAGGGCGCCGATCAGGCCCTTCACCGCGTCGACCGAGTGGTCGAACATGGCCTGCTCTTCCTTGTTGAGCTCGACCTCGACGATACGCTCGATGCCGCCCGCGCCGATCACGGCGGGAACGCCGACATAGAGACCGTCGACGCCGTACTGGCCATTCAGCATGGCCGCGCAGGGCAGGACGCGCTTCTTGTCCTTGAGGTAGGCCTCCGCCATCGAGATCGCCGAGGAGGCCGGGGCGTAGAAGGCCGAACCGGTCTTCAGCAGGCCGACGATCTCGGCGCCGCCGTCGCGCGTGCGCTGGACGATGGAATCCAGACGCTCCTGGCTCATCCAGCCCATCTTCACCAGATCGGGCAGCGGAATGCCGCCGACCGTGGAGTAACGCACCAGCGGCACCATGGTATCGCCGTGGCCGCCCATGACCATGGCCGAGACATCCTCGACCGAGACGTTCATCTCCTGCGACAGGAAGTGGCGGAAGCGCGCCGAATCGAGCACGCCGGCCATGCCCACGACCTTGTTGGGCGCGAAGCCGGTG
>CALLQH010000159.1 GCA_938014945.1 uncultured bacterium
GTTGGACAGTCCAAGTCTGGTTGGACATTTCCAACCCATCACAAAACGTGTGTTGACCTGACACAGATGGACTGTTCAATCTCATAATGATGCAGGAGATTGGACAGTCCAGTCTGATTCCGGAGCATCCACCTGCAGGAGATGCGGGTGCGGTTGAGAGGTTCGATGACGCCGATGACGCGGCTGACGAGCAGGGAGCTGATGGAGCGGGCGGGCATCTCGCGTGCCACGCTCAACAACTACATCGCGCTTGGTCTGCTGCCGCGTCCGGAGGTCATGGCGCCCCAGGACAACAGCCGCGCCCGACGCATCGGCTACTTTCCCGCCGATGCCCTGGATCTGCTCGCACGGGTGAGAGCCATGAAGGACAGGGGGGTCAGCATGGACGAGATCGTTTCGGAACTGGGTGTCGTCGAGGAGCCGGAGGCGTCCTCTTCCACGGCGGACGTCCGGCAGGAGTCGGAAAGCCCGGCGACGCCGGTGGTGCAGGTGGCGACCGGGGGGCCGCGCCTGACGCTGCTGGACTATGAGGAGCCGGCCTATCTGGTGAACGGCAAGTTCGAGATCGAATGGTGGAACGACGCCGCGGAGGCCACCTTCCTGGATCCCGGCGGCAAGGTGGCCAACGAGATGGGCGGGCGGAGCCTGTTCCCGACCTTCTTCGGGGGGCGTTGCCTCAGGGAAGCCGAGGGCCGCGACGAGATCCTGCGGTTCCACCTGTCGATCGCCAAGACCCGTCTCTCCAAGACCTCGCTCTTTTCCATCGAGCAGGGTGTCGACGGCACGCTCGCCCAGCAGCTCGGCAGCATCTACGACGCGGTCGAGGCGATCAGCGCCCGCGATCTCATCTTCACCGAGGTCAACTTCGCGCCTCCCGGCCGCCCGCCGATGTGGTACCGGCTCTACGCCGTGTTCTTCCGCGAAGGTACCCTGTTCAGCTACGTGCCGGCCGAGGGCAATGCCGAGGCGCTGGTCAACCTGCTGTCGCGCCGTGATCTGGTGATCCGCGACATCCTGCGCTCGCGCAAGCCCTATCTCACGCAGCTTGCGGTGCTGGTCGCCGACCTCGAAGGCTCGATGAAGATCTGCGCCGAGCTGCCCGCCGAGGAGTACTTCCAGCTCATCAACGACATCTGGGACGCCATGGGGGCGAAGCTGCGCACCTATTATGCGACCCACGGCAAGCATGTGGGTGACGGACTGGTCTACTACTTCCTGCCTCAGCCCGACTGCAACTACATCGACAATGCCGTGCGCTGCGCCCACGAGATGCGCGAGACCATGCGCGAGGTCTCCCGGAGCTGGAAGTCGCGCAAGAACTGGCTCAACGACCTGCGCCTCAACATCGGCCTGGACGAGGGCGAGGAATGGTTCGGCACCTACCAGACACCGACCCATCTGGAGTTCACCGTGCTGGGCGATACCATCAACCGGGCCGCACGTTTGAGCGATTTCGCGCGGCACGGCACGGTCTGGGTCTCGAAAACCATGCTTTCCAAGCTGTCCTCGGCCGAGCGTGAGGCGGTACGTTTCGGCATCCGCCATACCGGTGCGGCGGGCGAGGAGGTGCTGGTGCCCCAGAGCTATGCCCGCATCTCCAACCTTGCCGACCTGTCGCTGCCCGAGAACCTCAAGTTCCAGGACATCTCCGGCCTGACGGTGGCAGAGGTGCTGGACGTCAGCACACGGGGCGGAGAAGCGGCGTGATGCAGGCGGTGGCGCCCCGCCGTCTCTACGGCCTGCGCGGCGATGTCGAGCTGGTCTGCTGGCGCTTTGCCCAGACAGTCGCATTCTACCGCGATTGCCTCGGCCTGCCGGTGGTCTGCCAGTGGGCGGGTGTGGTGCGCCTGGATGGCGGTCAGGGACGCTGGCTGACGCTGTGGCGGGCCGATCCGGCCTATATGTCACCGGAAGATGTGCGTTGGGGTTGGCACAGTCCCATCAGCTTTGTCGTCGGGGATCTCGATGCTGTCTGCACGGCCCTGCGCGCTGCCGGCCTGGACCTTGCCAGCCACCCGCAGGCGGACTCACCCGCGATGACGCTGAACGACCCGGAAGGGCGTGCCGTCACCCTGCTGGAACCATCGGCGACGCCCTGCCGTGCCCGCGAACGCGCCGGCATACGCACGTTGATGCCGGAAGACGATGTGTCTGCCCTGGCGTCGGCGCGTTGAGTCGCCGACGCCAGGGTCAGGAGATCAGGCGCCGGTGAAGGCCTGGATGCCGGTCTGGGCGCGGCCCAGGATCAGGGCGTGGACGTCGTGGGTGCCTTCGTAGGTGTTCACGGCTTCCAGGTTCAGGACGTGGCGGATGACGCCGTATTCGTCGGAAACGCCGTTGCCGCCGTGCATGTCGCGGGCCATGCGCGCGATGTCGAGGGACTTGCCACAGGAGTTGCGCTTGATGATCGAGATCATCTCGGGCGCCGCGCGACCCTCGTCCTTCAGGCGGCCGACCCGCAGGCAGGACTGCATCGCGATGGCGATCTCGGTCTGCATGTCGGCAAGCTTCTTCTGGATGAGCTGGTTGGCGGCCAGCGGGCGGCCGAACTGGGTGCGCTCCAGGGTGTAGTTGCGCGCGGCGTGCCAGCAGAAGGTGGCGGCCCCCAGGGCGCCCCAGGCGATGCCGTAGCGCGCGTTGTTGAGGCAGCCGAAGGGACCCTTGAGGCCGCGGATCTCGGGGAAGGCGTTCTCCTCGGGCACGAAGACGTCGGCCATGACGATTTCGCCCGTGGGACCGGCGCGCAGACTGAACTTGCCCTCGATCTTGGGCGTCGTCAGGCCCTTCATGCCGCGCTCCAGGATGAAGCCGCGGATCGTTCCCTCGTCGTCCTTGGCCCAGACGACAAAGACATCGGCGATGGGCGAGTTGGAGATCCACATCTTGGCGCCGTTGAGGATGTAGCCGCCGTCGGCCTTCTTGGCGCGTGTCTTCATGCCGCCGGGATCGGAGCCGTGGTCGGGTTCGGTCAGGCCGAACGCACCGATGAACTCACCGGTGGCCAGCTTGGGCAGGAACTTCTGGCGCTGTTCCTCGGTGCCGTAGGCATGAATCGGATGCATCACCAGGCTCGACTGCACGGAGGCGGAACTGCGGTAGGCGCTGTCGACGTATTCGATCTCGTGGGCGATCAGGCCGTAGGCGACGTAACTCACGCCGGCGCAGCCGTAACCCTCGATGGTCGGGCCGAGCAGGCCCATCTCGCCCATCTTCGCCATGACCTCGCGGTCGCTGGATTCGTTGCGGAAGTCCTGCTGGACACGGCCCATCAGATAATCGCGGGCGAACTCGCGCGTGGAATCGCGGATCATCCGCTCCTCTTCGCTGAGCTGCTCGTCGAGCTGGAACGGGTCCTCCCAATCGAAGTGGGCGCGCGCGCTCTTGCTCGCCGCGGCGGTCTTCTCTGCTGCATCGGCCATGGTCGTCATCCCCTGTTCGCAACGGTCATGTTGCGCTGCACAATAAGTTCCCTGCCGCGCCTTGGCGAGTGCGTTTGCCGCATGGCGCACATGTCTTTCGGCATGCCGGCAACCTTCGGCATCCCCTGGAAGGCCAGATTAGCCGGGCTTGTGCCGGGCTCCAATGCCTGAACGTCTCCCGTCAGGTGTCTGCGCCGTCATCGGCGGCTGCTTCGGCAAAACACAGGCGGTTGCCGAAGGGGTCGATGAGCTCCATCACCCGTCCGCCCCATGGGGCTTCCTCAATCGAGGGATTGAGGTGACGGTAGTCGTGCCCGGCGATCTCGCGGAGGAGCAGGTCCAGCCCGCGGATATGGACGAAAATGCGCGAGCCCGGCGTGGCATCGCCGTGATGTTCGGTCAGATGCAGCACCAGACCATCCCTGGAAACCTGCATGTAGAGGGGCGCGCCCTCCTCGAAGCGATGCTCCCAGTCGACCTCGAAGCCCAGATAGTCGACATAGAACTCACGCGCCTTCTCGAGCGAGAAGATGCGCAGGACGGGGATCGTGCTGTCGAAGCTGATTCGGGCCACCGCAGCCTCACAAAAGGGAAGGGGCCCGGCACCTTGCGGCGCCGGACCCCCTTGATACCCCGGGAACGTGCCGATCAGTAGCCGGCGCGGACCTCGTCGTAGAGGCGGATGTAGGATTCCTCGACCTCGGGCGCGAGCGCCTGGAAGAAGATGCCGTTGCCCAGCAGGTCCTCGGGCGTGGAAAGGCCCAGTTCTGCCAGCTTCTCGGCAGGGACCATGTCGAACGCCTTCTGGTTGGCGTGGCCGTAGCCCCAGTTTTCGATCTCGTAGGCGCCGGCCTCCGGGCTCGTGAAGGCGTTGATGAGATCGTAGGCTTCGTCGACCATTTCGGTCTCGGCATGCATGACCACGCCGCAGCACCAGGTAAAGATGCCCTCCTTGGGCACGCCCAGGCCGACGTCGTAACCTTCGGACTTCAGGCGCACATAGGCATCGTTCCAGCCATAGCTGGCGACCAGTTCGCCCGAGGCCAGGGCCTGCACGGCTTCGGTCTGGTCCGACCAGTACATGCGCATGTTGTCGCGCTGTACCTCGACCATCTTGCGCACCTCGACCAGCTGCTCGTCGGTCAGGTTGAAGATGTTCTCGTAGCCCAGGACCAGGGCGGAGATTTCGACCACCGCGCCGGCCGAGTCATAGAAGCCCAGGCGGTTGGCGAACTGGTCGGTGTAGAAGATCTCCCAGGAGACGTTCTCGTCGCTCCACTCGGGACCCACCAGGTCGCGGCGATAGATGATGGTGCTGTTGCCCCAGTCCATCGGCATGAAGTAGCGCTTGCCGTCGATCACCGAGCCTTCGATCTGGTCGAGGCTGGGGAAGATATCGCCCAGCCACTCCAGACGCGAGGGATCGAGCTCGGCGAGCAGGCCGCCATCGCGCCATTTGAAAAGTTCGTAGGTGCAGGGCGCCATCACATCCGGCTTGAAGCCGCCGGCGCGCATCTTCTGGAAGGCTTCGTCCTCGCTGCCCCAGAACTGGTAGTTCGGCGGGGTCTCGTGCTTGGCGAGATAGCTCTGGATGAAGTTGGGATCCTCGTAACCGGCCCAACCGAAGTACATCGGTGCGTGGTCGTCGGCCATGGCACGCCGGCCCATGGGCACGGTGGCAAAGCCAACGCCCAGCGCCGCAGCCGCCTTGGTGAAGTCGCGCCGCGACATGCGGCCGTCCTGATAGTAGAGCGCGATATCGCGTCCCTTCATGGTGATGCCTCCCGGTTCGTTTGCCCTAATGAAGACCGGGATTGTTGCTGAGCGACAGGGTGCTGGCAAGACGGGCAGTGCTGCAATCGTCATCGACATCGCGCGCATGCCGGTCGTAAGCTTACCTGACCACTTTTCAGCGGGAATCTCAGCCATGGCGATTGAAACAGTCGGCACCGACGCAACCCGAGACGACATGCAGGCAATCCTTGCCCGCGACGGTTGCCTGATCGTCCGCGACGCCATGGACACTGCCGTCATCGACGGCCTGCTTGAGGAATTGGCGCCCTATCTGGGGCGCAAGAAGTGCGGCAACGGCGAGTTTCTGGGCTACCACACCAAGCGCCTGCACTCGCTGTTCAACAAGGCGCCCTCGGCCGGCCAGTTCGTCACCCATGAAAAGGTTCTGGAGGTCATGGACCTGACCCTGGGGCCGTGGTGCGACACGTTCCAGCTCGGCTCCAACTCGATCACCGCCATCGGCCCGAACGAGACGCCCCAGCCGCTGCACCGCGACGACCTGCTCTATCCCTGTGCCCACCCCAGCGAGCGCAACATGTCGTGCACGGCATTCTGGGCGCTCACCGACTTCACGGAAGAGAACGGCGCCACCCGCATCATCCCCGGCAGCCACCTCTGGGACGACGAGCGCGTGCCGCGCGACGACGAGACTGTCGGGGCGGTGATGAAGAAGGGTTCGTTCTGCGTGTTCCTGGGCGCGACCTATCACGGCGGCGGGCGCAACACGACGCAGGACGAGTGGCGCATCGCCATGTTCGCCGGTTATGCCCTTGGCTGGCTGCGTCAGGAGCAGAACTGGTACCTCTCGCTCACTGCCGACGAGGTGCGCGCGATGCCCGAACAGCTCGCCCGCCTGCTGGGCTTCAACCTGCACCGGCCGTTCCTGGGCTGGGTGCAGGACTTCCAGGATCCGCTGGAGATCATTCGCGGCTACGAGGAGCTTTCCTCCGGCGGCAACGATCTTTATGCCGAGGGTGCTGACCGGCCGATCCAGGGCAGCCGCGTGCGGGCCGCCTGATCCGCGTTCTGATTGCGGCAGCCGTCTGACGGGTGCCCGGCGAGGGGCCTGCCGTCATGCGTATCCTGCTGGTCAATCACGAGTACTCGATGAGCGGGGCCGGGCTGATGCTGCTCGACCTTGCCGTCTGTCTGCAGGCGGCCGGTCACCGGATCAGCGTCGCCGCGATGAATCCGCAGGATGGTCCGCTCAAGCAGGCCTATGCGGACATCGCGGTTCCCGAGGTCTATCCCATAGAGGTCGCCGATTTCGATCTTGTGATCGCCAACACGCTGCCGGCGGCCCCGGCCGTGATCGCGCTGGCGCCGAAGGTGCGCACGATCTGGTGGATTCACGAATCCGAGGTGGGTCTGAATCTCCTGCAAAGCTCGCCGGACTGGCTCGAGGCCTTCGACCTTGCCCACCGCATCGTCTTTCCCAGCCAGCGGATGCGTGACCACGCCTTCCGCAGCTATCACTACCGGCGGCTGGCCCAGAATGTCGTCGTCATCCCCAATGGTGTGCGCATGGACGGCCCGGTGGCGCCGGTGGAGGAAAAGGCGCGGCCCTGGCGGATCGCCTGCGTGGGCACCGTTCATGCGGTCAAGCGGCAGGGCGATCTTGTCGAGGCGCTGCACCTTTTAGGGCGCGACGACATCGAGCTGGTCATGGTGGGTCTGCATGTGGTGCTGGTCGAACCAGCCGATGCGATCGCGGCAGCCGCGCCGGACCGCTACCGCCTGATCGGCCAGCGCCCCCACGAGGAGACCATGGGCTGGATCGCATCAAGCGACATCATGGTGCAGCCCAGCCAGGGCGAAAGCCACGCCCTGGCGCTTGCCGAGGCGGCGCGTTTCGCCAAGCCGCTGATCCTTTCGGACCTTCCCGTCTTCATGGAGCAGGGCTGGCGGCACGGCCATAACTGCCTCATGCAGCCTGTCGGCAATGTCGCGATGCTGGCCGCCAACATCGCCTTCCTGCTCGATCATGAAGACGAACGCCAGCGGCTCGCCAAGGCGTCGAAGCGCATGCGCAACGGCTATCGTCACGATGCCTTCGTGCACCGTTTCCTGGAACTGATCGACGGTCTGCATCCCGGAGGCAACCAGCCGGTCAGTTGAGGTCGGCGACGCCTTCGCGGTGGAAGATGCTGTAGCCCTCGTCGCGGGGGTCGTCGATATCGCACAGGGGCGTGCTGCCGAAGACGCCGTTCCATGCGCCCTGACGCAGGGAATCGTCGGGCATGATCGTCATGGGCTTCACCGCATGGTGGTCCTGGTTGTCGAAGACCGGGGCGTTGGAGACGCCGTTGTAGGAGAACTCCAGCAGCATACGGTCGTCCCGGCTGGTGTTCTCGAAGGAGGCGTGCACCACGTTGCCGTGGAAAAACAGGCCGTCGCCTGGCGCCATGGTCAGGGGGACATCCTCGAAGCGGTCGAGGATGGCGGCCAGACGGCGTGGCTGGATGGCGGCATAGGCGTCGGCATCGCGCACCCGGTCGAGACGGCCCATGCGGTGGGAGCCGCGCAGCATGTGCAGGCAGCCGTTCTCCAGGGTGGCGGGCGTCAGGGCGACGATCACGGTCAGCATGTCGGGCATCAGGCAGCCGTCCTGATACCAGCCGCTGAAGTCCTGGTGCCAGACGACCCGGCCGCTGTTGCCCGCCGGTTTCTTCACCAGCTTGGAATGCCAGTGATAAACGGGCTCTCCGATGAGCGCTGCCGCACCCTCGACACAGCGGGCAAGGCGCGTGGCGACGCCCAGCCAGTCGTCGCCATGGCGCGTCCAGCCCAGGTAATCGTGGCGGGTCTTCTCGCTGCCGTCGTGGACGGTCGCCAGCCGCCCGCCGACGCTGGGGTCATGGCGCAGCGCCTCCTGCATCGGGGCGATTTCCTCGGCATCGAAGAAACCGGGAACGAGCAGATAACCATCGCGGTGATAGGCGACGATCTGGTCGGGTGTAAGGGGCCGTTGCGACATCATGACCAATACCTTCAGCGCTTGAGTTTCACTCCCGCTTCCTCGCGGTCCCAGGTCGTGGCGGTGGTTCCCGCCGCGCGCAGTTCGTACTTCTGGATCTTGCCGGTTGGCGTCTTGGGCAGGGCAGGCACCAGATCGATGTAACGGGGCACCATGAAATAGGCCATGCGCGGCTCCAGGAAGCGGATCATCGCTTCGGGCTCCAGGCTGCGGCCGGGCTTGACCACGATGCTGGCCATCACCTCGTCCTCGGTGTGTTCGCTGGCCACGGGAAAGACCGCGCACTCGACGACATCGGGATGGCTGTTGATCTCGTTCTCGACCTCGACCGAGGAGATGTTCTCTCCGCGCCGGCGGATGGAATCCTTCACGCGGTCTGCGAAATAGAAATAGCCCTCGCTGCTGCGCCACATGGCATCGCCCGAGTGCAGCCACAGGTTCGACCAGGCCTTCTGCGTCCATTCGGGGTGACGCCAGTAGCCGGCCATCAGCAGCCAGGGCTCCTTGGCGCGGATGACAAACTCGCCGACCGTGCCGTCGGGCACTTGCTCGTCGTTCTCGTCGACGATGCGGCCTTCGAAACGCTCCTCGTCCAGCCTGCCGCAGGTCTTCCAGTCGGGATTGTCGAATCCCAGGCGCATCGGCGCGCTGACCTCGGTGGAGCCGTAGGTGGTGGTGATGCGCATGCCGAAGCGTCGGCCGAAGTCATAGACGTCTGGAAACATGGGCACGACCAGAGCGCGGTCGATGGGCGTCGTGGCGTCGTCGGGCTGTTCGGGCTGGCGCGCCAGGAAGTTCGCCATGGCGCCCAAGAAGAAGGTCACCGTGGCGTTGAAGCGACGGGCATCCTGCCAGAACCGTTCGACGCTGAAGCGTTCGGTGATGACCGCGGCCGCGCCGCCGATCATCGCGGCATAGACCATCGCCCACTGGCCGGCGATGTGGAACAGGGGTAGGGGCGCGTAATAGACGTCCCCCGGTTTCAGCTCCATCAGGTCGACGCCGCTGTGGGCATAGGTATAGGCGTGGGCCTGGGTCACCATGACGCCCTTGGAAGCGCCCGTGGTGCCCGAGGTGTACATGATCGCCTTGATCGCATGATAGGGCGGCAGGTCCGCGCGCGGTGTGTCCGGGGCGTCCGTCAGGGCGGAAAAGGGCAGGCGGATTAGGTGCGCCAGCGCCTCCGGCAGAGAGGCTGCGTTATCGCCGCGGTCGAACACGATCAGCCGTTCGAGATGTTCCAGCCGGTCCGCGACATCGGCGATGCGCTCCAGGAACTGCGCATCGACGATCATGGTGCGTGCGGCGGAATCGTTGATGACATGCACCAGCAGATTGCCGCGGTAGGCGGTGTTCACCGGCACCTGGATGGCGCCGAGCTT
>CALLQH010000160.1 GCA_938014945.1 uncultured bacterium
CTCGAACTGGCCGTTCGAATCCTCATGGTCGTTCTGGTAGGGCCCCCAGCCCATCTCCAGCATGGCGTCGCAGATCTCGGCGACGACGTCGTAGCGGCGCATCAGGGCCTGCTGGTCGTAGCAGGGCTTGGCCGCGGTATCGCGCGCGTCGGAAATGTCGGAGCCGTCGGCGTTGATGAGGTGGTATTCGCACTCCACGCCGGTCTTCATGTAGAAGCCCTGCTTGGCGGCCTTGGCCATCATGCGGCGCAGCACGTTGCGCGGGCCCTGGCCGACCTCCTTGCCCGACATCATCAGGTTCGAGGGAACCCAGGCGACCTCCTTCTTCCAGGGCAGCTGGATCATCGCGTCCATGTCGGGCAGACCGAACATGTCCGGGTGCGCCGGGGTGAGGTCGAGATAGGTGGAGAAACCGGCAAAACCCGCGCCGTCCTGCGCCATGGCGTCGATCGCCGCGGCGGGCACCAGCTTCGAGCGGGCGACACCGCCCAGATCCGAATAGCTGATCAGGAAATACTTGATGCCCTTGGCCTTCGCCATCTGCGAATAGCTCTGCTTTGCGGCCGCACGTGCCATGGATTCCCCCTGGGAAATTAATCTTGAACCGGATGCGCGGAACTCTAGCGCCGCTTTTTGCCGATTGCACCCCCAAGGGTGCCCCGCAACCCGCTTTCCTGCACGGCCGACGCCGATCCGTGACGGCAGCCCCCGACTGGCGCGACGTGCAGCATCACGGGAGGCATCCGCGCCCTAGAAGCGCTCCTCGCCCGTCTTGCGCCCGTCGTCCGGGAAGTCCCGGTAGAGCGCGAAGAACACGCCCTCGACCTTGGAATTGACCGCGTGGTGCAGCCCCTCGACCGGGTCGGTGCGCGCCGAGACGGCGCCGAAGGCCTCGTCCATCTGCGCCATGCCGTCGAAGTCGATGGTGATGTGCCATTCCGGCAGGTTCGGGTGCCCCAGCCCCAGCTTGCGCCGGGTCAGGCGATACCCCGCGATGGCCCCCTCGCCCTTCAGGTGCCCGAGATAACCGTGGACCGCCTCGGCAAAGTCCATGTCCCGCGTGCCCGGCTTGAGCCCGGCCCAGATGTGATAGACGTCCATCGGCCGGTCTCCTCCTTAAGCTGTCTCGTCCTCGTCCTGGCTTGCCGTACGCCGCTTCTTCTTCACCGGCGGCGGCACGCGCACCAGGGCCCATTTCACCGTCGTCTTCTCGCCGTTCAGCCCGCCCGACACCACGACCTGCTGGCTGCGGCGCATGCCGCCCTTGCCGCCCAGATAGACGCTGTCGGTGAGCGAAAGCACGCCGCCGGTGGCGCGCAGGCGCCAGCCGTCGCCGCCCCCCAGGCGCAGCAGGGCGCTCTGGCCGTCCTGCACCAGGGCGGCCTGGACATCGGGGTGGAGGTGGAAACGAATGGCGAAGACCTCGCCGCCCGGGCCCTCCAGGCAATCCTCGCCGCGCAGGTCCTCGCCCGTCGCCGAGAGATAGAGGCGGCGGTGGTGCACCAGGCGGCTGGTCGGGCGGTAGCCGTCGTGGCTCATTTCCAGAAGCTGGGCGCCGTCCTGCTCCAGCCGTTCCACGGTGACGTGGCGCGGCACACGGCCCAGGCTGCCGTCCTTGCGGATCTCGACACTGTTGCGGTCGTCGATGCCGACGGTGCTGTGGGCGGCGGTGGCGCGCGCGGCATTGCGCCAGCCGGCATCGGGGCCGACAAAACCGCCGACGTTCACGATCAGGCGCTCGCGCCCTACGCTCATCTCGAAGGAGAGCGGACCGGCATGCGCGGCGGCGGCGAAATCGGGCGCGGGCGGCGCGCCGGCATCGACCAGCACCAGGGTCTTCCTCGCCACCAGCCGTTCGTAGCCGGTGTGGGGCGCGCGCATGGAGGGTTTGCCGGTCGCCTGGCCCATGGCGAGCACGTTGTCGATCAGCTCAGGACTGCCCTCGGCACCGCCGTTGAAAAGCGCAAGGCCGCCGTCGCCGTGGCGGTAGAAGCGCAGCATGGGTGCGGCCCGGTCGATGGCCTGCTGCAGCCAGTCCGGCACGTGCTTCCTCGCCCCGATCAGCGCCATGCGGGTTTCCACGAGATCGCGCAGCAGGCGGAACTGGACGCTGGGATTGCGCTCGCGCTGGCCGCCGTCGGCCAGCATCTGGCGGTCGAGTTCGTGCTGCAACAGACGCAAGGCCTGGGTCTGGCGCTTTTCCGCGCCGGGCAGGGCAAGGCCGGCATAAAGCAGCGCCTTGACCGCGGCGATGCGGCCCGCACCCTCCGGCCCGGCGGTGACGACGCGGGCCAGATGCCGGGTCTGTTCGGAAAGGCTCTGCAGGAAACGGCGGCGGAACAGGGCGTCCGCACCGTTGAGCAGGAAGCCGCCGTGTGTCAGCCATGCCGCCAGGCGCCGGCCCAGGATATCGGGGCGCCAGGCGAAGCGGTCCCAGGAGCCGCAGTCGGCGATCCAGCCGGCCACGGCGTGGCGCGCGCCCTGGCGCGCCGTGCCGCCGGCCTCGCGCATGTCGCGCAGCCACTGGAAGCCGTGCAGTTCCTCGAGCCAGCCCTGCCAGGCGGTATCGGGATACCACTGGGGCGCGCCGCCCGACTGCTTGAGATCGAAGGTGAGCGTCTGCCCGGCCAGCCGCCAGGTGCCCTCGACCATGCGCCGCCCGCGCTCGGCCTCGCCGGGCCAGGGGTCGGTGGGGGCCTGCAGCACCTGATCGGGCGCGCGGCCGATCAGCGTGAAGCGGTAGAGGGGCGAACCGAAGAGCAGCGCCCGCAGCCGCTCAGCCGGTCCCATGCGCGCTTGCCCGCGGCGGCTCATGGCCTGCCCCGCGTCCCCGCGTTGCCGCGTGAAACCGAAGCCTGGGCGCCCGCCATGGGCCTTAGGCCCGCAGCGCGGCGATGTTGGCGGCGTAGGCCTCCGGGCCGCCCTTGAAGACGGCGGTGCCGGCGACCAGCGCATCGGCACCCGCAGCGATCACGCGCGGCGCGGTGACGGGATCGACGCCGCCGTCGACCTCCAGGTCGATGTCGTGGCCGCTGGCATCGATCATGGCGCGCAACTCGGCAATCTTGCCGATCGAGGACTCGATGAAGCCCTGGCCGCCGAAGCCGGGATTGACCGACATCACCAGGATCAGGTCGACCATGTCGAGCACGCCGGCAACGGCGACCGCAGGCGTGCCCGGATTGAGCGAGATGCCCGCCTTCTTGCCGGCCTGGCGGATCGCCTGGAGCGTGCGGTGGGGATGGCGGCCGGCCTCGATGTGGATGGTGACGATATCGGCGCCCGCGCCGATGAAGGCATCGAGCATGGGATCGACCGGCTCGATCATCAGGTGGACATCGAAGGTCTTGGCGCTGTGGGGCCGCAGCTTGGCGATCACCGGCGGGCCGAAGGTGAGGTTGGGCACGAAGTGGCCGTCCATCACGTCGACATGGATCCAGTCGGCGCCCGCGGCGTCGACCGCGCGGATTTCTTCGCCCATGCGGGCGAAGTCGGCTGCCAGGATCGATGGTGAGATGCGGACCGTTTTCTGCACGCCGGTCAGGTACCAGCTTCGCCGGAACGCCGCAAGCGCATGGCGTGGAAGCCGTCCATGCCGCCCAGATCCGGCCACAGGCTGGGCAGGGTGCGCAGGTTGCCGTCGCCGTCGATGGCTTCCGCCAGGCCAGCGATTTCCTGCGGCGCCACCGGCAGGTGGGTGATGTCGGTGCGCCGTGCCATCAGGGCGCGGAACTGGTCGGCGCCCTCCTCGGGCTGCAGCGAGCAGACCGCGCAGACGACGATGCCGCCCGGTTTCACGATGGAAAGCGCATGTTCGATCATGCGGCCCTGGAGATAGGCCAGGCGCGTGACATCCTCCTGGGTCTTGGTCCAGGCGATGTCGGGGTGGCGCCGGATCGTGCCGGTGCCGCTGCACGGGCTGTCGAGCAGCACGGCGTCGGGCGGCGTCTCGGGCTGCCAGGAGACGGCATCGCCGACCACGGTCTCGACCTCGAACTTCTGGCGCCACATGTTCTGCTTGAGGCGTTCCAGGCGCTTCTCGGAAAGATCGACGGCGGTGACGCGGGCACCCGCCGCGGCGAGCTGGGCCGTCTTGCCGCCCGGCGCGGCGCAGAGATCGACGACATGCTGGCCGCGGACATCGCCCAGCAGGCGCACCGGCAGGCTGGCCGCGACATCCTGCACCCACCAGCCGCCGCCGCCGAAGCCCGGCATGTCCTCCACCTGGCCGCTCTGGGCACGGCGCAGGCCGCCCGTGGGCAGCAGGCGGGCATCGAGCTTGTCCGCCCAGCCCGCCGCATCGGAGGCAACGGAAAGATCGAGCGGCGCGCGCTCCAGGTGGGCGGCGGCGATGGCATGGGCCGTCTCGGCGCCATAGGCCTTGGTCCAGCTTTCCATCAGCCAGCGCGGCGCGTTGAGCTGGGCGGCGTCCTGCTCGGCCATCCAGGCCTCGCCCTCGCGCTGGATGCGGCGCAGCACGGCATTGACCAGGTTGGCGAAGGCGCTGACCCGCACGCGGGCCAGGTCGACGGCGGTGGAGACCGCGGCATGGGGCGCAAGGTCCATGAACATGAGCTGGGCCACGCCCATGCGCAGGATCATGCGCGGCAGCATGGCCTTGGCCGGCAGCGGCTTCTGCAGGCAGCCCTTGATCAGGGCGTCGATCTGGCCGCGACGGCGGCAGACCTCCGCCGTGATGGCGTGGACCAGCGCGCGGTCGCGCTTCTCCACGCCCGCCAGGCGGCGGTCGCGCTCCAGGGTTTC
>CALLQH010000161.1 GCA_938014945.1 uncultured bacterium
AGTTCCGACGCCTTCGGCCTGGCCGAGCTCTACTACCTCGGGCAGCTCCAGTTCCGTCGCGTCCTCAAGCAGCATCTCGATCGCTGGATCGCCGACGGCATGTGCAACCTGGCCGAAGCCGACCGCATCGTCGCCATGATCGCCACCGGCAACAGCCGGCGCATTTATCCGCTAGACTGACGCTTCTCAGGAGAGAACCCGCCGCGCCAGCATGAGCCAGAGCGAGCGTCCCGCACGCAAGACGAACCAGGTCGAGAACGGCGAGGAGCGCCGCCGTCTGCTGATGGAGGCGACGATCAGTTCGCTGGCCGCCAACGGTGTCGATCGCACGACGGTGCGGGCGATCTGCGCCATGGCGGGGGTCTCACGCGGCCTGTTGACGCACTACTACCCCAACAAGGAACTGCTGCTGGCGGATGCGCTGCGGCACCTTCTGGGCCTCTTCACCTGCGACGACCGGCTGGCCCCGGCCTCCGCCTCCGAGGGGCCCACGGCGCGTCTGATCCGGCTCGCCGCCACCCTGTTCCTGCCGCAATACTGCAACCCGCGCATCCGCGACGCCCTGCTCGCGCTGTGGCACGAAACACGTTTCAATCCCGCCGTGCGTGAGGCCAACCGGCAGCTCTATCTCGACTACTGGGACTTCGTGGACGACCTCTTCCAGCAGGCCGCCCGCGAGCAGGACGTGGTCATCGACAGCCGGCGCGCGGCGATCGGCCTGTTCGCGCTGGCTGATGGCCTTTGGCTCGAACTGACGCTGGAAATCGAGGGACTGACGCCCGAGGATGCGGCCATGCACTGCCGCGACTACATCGAGCAACGCCTGGGCATCACATGAACGCTCTCACGATTGCCCCCGAACGGGATGTTCTTGTCATCGTCGATGTACAGAACGACTTCTGCCCCGGCGGTGCCCTGGCCGTAGCCGACGGCGATGCCGTGGTGCCCGTCGCCAACGCACTGATGGCGCGGTTCGATCATGTCGTCCTGACCCAGGACTGGCACCCCGCAGGACATGGCTCCTTTGCCTCCTGCCACCCCGGGTGCAGCCCCTTCGACAGCGTGACGATGCCCTACGGCCACCAGACCTTGTGGCCCGATCACTGCGTTCAGGGAACACAGGGTGCCGCGTTCCACCCCGGCCTCCACACGGGCCGTGCGGAACTGGTGCTGCGCAAGGGCTATCACCCCGGCATCGATTCCTATTCGGCCTTCTACGAGAACGACCAAAGGACCCCGACCGGCCTCACCGGCTATCTGCGCGAGCGCGGCTTCAGCCGTGTCTTCCTCGCCGGCCTGGCGACCGACTACTGCGTCCACTACACCGGCCTCGACGCCCGCCGCGAAGGTTTCGACGTCATTCTGGTTGAAGATGGTTGCCGCGCCATCGACCTCAACGGATCGCTGGCGCGGGCCCGGGACGAGATGGCACAGGCAGGGGTTGCCGTCGCCCGCTCGGACGAACTTGCCCGTCAGACCGAAGGGTCGGTCGGCCGGTAGGGCACGGCACGGCGGATGGCGTAGGCCAGAACGATCACCAAGAGACCAGCCCCGCCCATGTAGAGCGCGACATTCTGCCAGGCACGATCGGTTTCGGTCGTCTCTTCGTAGATTTCGTCATAGGTGACGACCGTGCCCTCGTGGAGCGGGTCGTGCTCGACCAGGCCCCAAATCTTGGGGGAGACGGAGGGATCGCCGAGCTTGTCCTTTTCCACCAGGATGTCGACATCGCGGTAGATGCCGAGGCGGTCGCGCACCTCGACGTACAGCGGATAGGTGGAGATGTAGCGGAAGCGCTGTTCGTGATCGCGATACTTCAGAAAGACCACGTCGGTGCCGTCAAAGTCCTTCTGCAGCTGGATCGCCACCACGAAGCCCTTGAACTCCACCAGATCGTCCCGGTCCGGCACATTGGGAATGTTGGTGGCATAGATGATGATGCCGCCGACCAGTGCGACGCCGCCCAGGAAGTAAAGCCAGGCTGCAAACAAACGCATGAAACGTCTCCCAGAATTCGATCTGACGATGCCACAGATGTGGCCGCCGGTCAGGTGTCTTCGCCGTCCTTGGGAACGTGAAAGACGGCGAGATGGCCCATGCCGGGGGCAAGCCCCGCCCAATTGGCATCGCCGAAACTCAACAGGGCAAAGGCCGATGTCGGGTACTTGCGCTTGAGACGCTCCATCGCATCGCCGGTTGCGGTCATGGCAAGGCGTCCCGCCAGGAGCTGCAGGCCGGGATCGTGCCCCACCAGCATGACGCGCTCGTATTCCTCGCCGATGCCCTGAACGAGCCTGAGGAGAGCCTCCGCATCGGCCTCGTAGATCGCAGGCTCGAAACGCACTTCCGGGCTACCGAGCACGGGCAGCACGATCTCCAGCGTCTGGCGGGTGCGCAGGGCCGTGGAGCAGAGCACCAGGTCGCAGCCGATACCGCGATCGTCCAGCCATGCCGCCAGATTTGCGGCCCGTCCCCGTCCCTTGTCCTGAATGGGGCGGTCATGGTCCTCGAGGGTGGCGTCGGCCCAGCTCGATTTGGCGTGACGCAGCAACATCAGGGTCTTGGGCAAAGAAGACGCTCCGGACAGGGTGTCATGGAACCGTTGTGGAATAGGTTATAATCACCAACTATCGCTGATAGAGCACGCGGGCAACCGCGGCAATCCCGAGCCGTTCCGCGGCCAGGAGAGGATCTGATGGCCGAAGACGACCTGCGCACAGACGAACCGGAGGGCGGAGTCTCCCTGGCGAACCCCTTTGCCGGCAGCGATCAGATCGACGCCAACTCGCCCGATCGTTTCATCAACCGGGAGCTTTCCTGGCTCTCCTTCAACACTCGCGTGCTGGAGGAAGCCGACAACGAGCGCCATCCGCTGCTGGAACGTCTGCGGTTTCTTTCCATTTCGGCCAACAACCTGGATGAGTTCCAGATGGTCCGCGTCGCCGGCCTGCGCGCCCAGGTCGATGCGCGGGTGACCACACCCAGCATCGACGGCCTGACGCCGCTGCAGCAGCTCGACGAGATCAAGCGGCAGTCCGATGTCCTGGTCGAGCGCCAGTATGCCACCTGGGACAAGCTGCGCGGCCTGCTCCGCGAGGCCGGCATCGCCATCCTGGAGGAGGATGAACTTACCCGGGACGAACGCGGCTGGCTCACCGACCGTTTCGACGACGAGATTCTGCCGATCCTCACCCCGGTTGCCATCGACCCGGCGCATCCCTTCCCCTTCATTCCGAACTTCGGCTTCGGCATGGTGCTGAAGATGCACCGGGCTCGGAACGACGATCCCGTCTACGCCATCCTGCGCCTGCCCCAGCAGACCGACCGTTTCATCCGCCTGCCCGGTGACACGCACCGCTTCATCTCGCTTGAACAAGCCGTTCGGATGCACCTCAAGCGCCTGTTCCCGGGCTTCCGCCTGCTGGGGCTCGGTTACTTCCGCGTCGTACGCGACAGCGAGATCGAGATCGACGAGGAATCGGAAGATCTGGTCGGCCATTTCGAGACGGCGCTGAAACGCCGCCGGCGCGGCAGCGTCATCGACCTGGTGATCGACGGCGCGATGCCCGACGAGCTGCGCGATCTGCTGATGGCGCGTCTGAACGTCCATGCCGAGGACGTCACCCATGTCGACGGCGAACTGGGCCTGGCCGAACTTTCCCAGCTCATCGTGAACGACCGGCCGGACCTGCTGTTCGAACCCTATGCGCCGCGCTTCCCCGAACGCATCCGCGATTTCGGCGGCAACTGCTTCGACGCCATCCGGGCCAAGGACATCATCGTCCACCACCCGTATGAGAGCTTCGATGTCGTCGTGCAGTTCCTGCAGCAGGCCGTGCAGGACCCCCAGGTGGTGGCGATCAAGCAGACGCTCTACCGCACCAGCAAGGAATCCCCCATCGTCAAGGCGCTGATCGAGGCGGCAGAGGCCGGCAAGTCGGTCACCGCCGTCGTCGAGCTGAAGGCGCGCTTCGACGAGGAGGCCAACATCCGCTGGGCGCGCGACCTGGAGCGCGCGGGCGCACAGGTGGTCTATGGCTTCGTCGAACTCAAGACCCACGCCAAGATGTCTCTGGTGGTGCGCCGCGAGGGCGGCCGGCTGGCGAGCTATGTGCACTTCGGCACCGGCAACTATCACCCGATCACGGCGCGCATCTACACCGACCTGTCGCTCTTTACCGCCGATCCGGCAATGTGCCGCGACGCCAATCGCATCTTCAACTATCTCACCGGTTACATCCGGCCACGTAACCTGGAGAAGGTCGGCATGGCGCCGCTCAACCTGCGCCGCCGCCTGACCGACGCCATCGACCACGAGGCCGAGAACGCAAGGGCGGGCAAGCCGGCGGCGATCTGGGCAAAGATGAACTCGCTGGTCGATGCCGACATGATCGACAGGCTTTACGCAGCTTCGGCCGCCGGCGTGCAGATCGATCTGGTGATCCGCGGTATCTGCTGCCTGCGTCCCGGCGTGCCTGGTCTATCCGACAACATCCGCGTCAAGTCCATCGTCGGGCGTTTCCTGGAACACTCGCGCATCTTCTGCTTCGGCAACGGCCACACCCTGCCCTCGTCCCGCGCGAAGGTCTGGGTTTCCTCGGCCGACTGGATGCCGCGCAACCTGGACGGCCGCGTCGAAACCCTGGTGCCGGTCGATAATCCGACGGTGCATCGCCAGGTTCTCGATCAGATCATGATTGCCAATCTGCGCGATGTGGAGCAGTCCTGGGTTCTCCAGTCCGACGGCAGCTTCCGCCGCCTGCCGGGCGGCGACAATACCTTCAGCGCACATCGTTTCTTCATGACCAATCCTTCCCTCTCCGGCCGTGGCAGCGCGCTGCGCAAGCAGATCCGCTCGGGCAATGTCGCCATCGACCTGCGCGAATGACGTCCAAGCATTCCGCCGCAGGCAACGACGCACGCCAGCGACTGGGCGTCATCGACATCGGCTCCAACTCCATCCGCCTCGTCGTCTTTGACGGGCTGACGCGCGCGCCCCTGCCTATCGTCAACCGCAAGGCGGTGATCGGGCTGGGCACCGATGTCGAGCGTCGCGGCCGCATCGGCGATGATTCCTTCGAGCGCGGCGTCGCCGCCATCGCCGCACTGGTCAAGATCGCCGAGGACGTTCCCGTTGCCCAACTCACCCTGCTGGCGACTGCAGCCGTGCGTGAGGCCGCCAACGGCGACGAGTTCCGCGCTGCCGTAAAGGCCGCGTGCGGTCATGAGATGCGCGTGCTGAGCGGCGATGAGGAAGCCAGCATGTCGGCGCTGGGGGTCGCTTCCGCCAGCCCCCACGCCAGCGGCATCGTCGGCGACCTGGGCGGCGGTAGCCTGGAACTGATCGCCATCGAAGACGGCAGGGTGCTGCAGCAGACCTCTCTGCCCATCGGGCCGCTGCGGCTGATCGAACGCACTGGTGGCCGCCTGGAAGACGCCAGCCAAGCCATCGATGCGTCGCTGTCCAGCGTTTCCTGGCTCGATGTCATGCGCGACCGGGAGTTCTATGCCGTTGGCGGCGGCTGGCGCGCCATTGCCCGGCTTCACATGGGCCAGCACGACTATCCCCTGCAGGTGGTCCATGGCTTCCATCTGCAGCGTCGCGAGGCTCGGGACTTCACGGCCATGCTGGAGCATCTGGGGCGCCAGACCACCGCACAGATACGCGCTGTCTCGCGCAAGCGGGCCGAGGGGCTGCCCTGGGGCGCGGTCATTCTGGAGCGGGTGATCGCGGCCCTGCAGCCATCCGATATCGTCTTTTCCGCCCACGGCCTGCGCGAAGGTTTCCACTTCACCGCGCTGGATGAGGCGACCCGCACCGAGGATCCGCTGCTGGCCGCCTGCCGCGACCTGGCGGATCAGCACCGACGCTTCGCAGATGCCTCACAGGCGCTATTGGAATGGCTGGCGCCGATTGCCGAGCTGCTGGACGCCGTGCCCGCGCGGCTGATCGAGGCGACCTGTCTGATCGCCGACATCGGCTGGCAGGAACACCCGGAATACCGCGGCGAACAGGCCATGCTGCGCGCCCTGCGCATGCCCTGGTCGGTACTGAGCCACGCCGACCGCGGCTTTCTCGGGATGACGCTGTTCGTGCGCTACGGCGGATCGGCAGGTTCGGCGACCGCGGCAACCTGCCGCCGCCTGCTCGGCGAAGACGCAGCCGCCCACGCCAAGGCGCTGGGCAAGGCGCTGCGTCTGGCCTTCGAGCTCAGCGCCGGACGCGGCGGCGCTCTCGCACTTGCGCCCCTCAGCCGCGACGGCGACGGACTGGCGCTGACCTTGTTCAGCGATGCCGCCGTCGCCACGCCGGAAAAGATCGAGCGTTACGCGGCCTCCATGGGCCGCGCCCTGGGCAAGCCGGTGCGCGTCACCTTTCCGGAAGAAGCGCCTGCACAAAAGAAAAAGGCCGCCGGCTGAACCGGCGGCCTTCCTCGCGGACACCAGGGTCCGTTCAGCTTCAGTCCTTGCCGTCCCAGGCGCCTTCGCGGACGAGATCGTCGGCAACCGACTTGATGGCGCCTTCCATGATCCCGACCATGTCGTCGACCTGGGCCTTGGTGATGATGATCGGCGGCGAGAACACGCACAGGTGCCACATCGGCCGCAGGATCAGGCCCTTCTCCTGGCACTTCTTGTCGATGCGCCTGCCGACCTCGAGCGAGGCGTCGAACGCCTTCTTGGTCTTCTTGCTCGAAACCGCCTCGACACAGCCCATCAGGCCGACGCCGCGGACGTCGCCGACCATCGGCAGATCGGCCAGGCTGCGCAGCTTCTCCTGGAAGTACTCACCCGTGACCTGAGCATGCTCCATCAGGTTGTCGCGCTCCATGATCTCGATGTTCTTGAGCGCGGCAGCCATCGCCACGGGATGACCCGAGTAGGTGAAGCCGTTCGAGAACACTGCGGACTCACCGGCCTTGTCGATGATGTCCTGATGCAGCTTGTTCGAGATGCAGGTGACACCGGCAGGGATGTAGCCCGAGGTGAAACCCTTGGCCGAGGTGATGATGTCGGGAACGATGTCGAACACCGCTTCGGACGCAAAGAAGTGACCCATGCGGCCGAAGCCGGTCACGACCTCGTCCGAGATCATCAGGATGCCGTACTTGCGGCAGACCTCGAGCATCGCCTTCTGATAGCCCTTGGGCGGCACGATGACGCCGCCGGAGGCCAGCACCGGCTCGGCGATGAAGGCCGCGACCTTCTCTGCACCGATCTCGTTGATCTTGTCCTCGAACTCCTTGACCAGATGGTCGCGGAACTCGTCGTCGGTCATGCCCTCGGGCTTGCGGTACGGGTTGGGCGAGGAGACGCGCGCAATCCAGTCGGTGATGAGCTGCATGCGGTTGTCGTTGCCCGGCTTGCCGCAGAGCGAGGCGGCAAGATACGTGCTGCCGTGATAGGCGTCCTGGCGCGAGATGACGAACTTGCGCTGGGGCTGCTCCATCACGTTCCAGTAGTAGTGCACGAAGCGCACCGCGGAGTCGTTGGCCTCCGAACCGCCGGCCGAATAGAAGAAGCGGTTGAGGTCGCCCGGCGTCAGGGTGGCGAGCTTGGCCGAGACCTGGGCATGGGGCGGCGTCGTCATCGACCACGGCGAATAATAGACCATCTGGCGCACCTGGTCGGCGATGGCCTGGGCCATCTCCTCGTTGCCGTAACCAAGCTGCACGGCCCACATGCCGCCGATGCCGTCGATGTAACGGTTGCCTGCACCGTCATAGACGTAGATTCCCTCGGAATCGACGAGCAGGGTGTGGTCCTGCTTGGCGAACGAATGCCAGGGATGCATCGAATGGGCCTTGTCTTCGGCGAGAAGGCCCTGAACATCGAAGTTGAAATTGCGTCTCACGTTTGCACCTATGTGTCGTTTTATGTGTGCAGTGCGGCCTGCAAGAGCGCAGCCCACCGGCATCAGTCGACAGGGCGTCGACCGACACTATTCCGGAGATCGGTACCGCGGCGGCCACCGTCACGTGGCGCCCGAAGACCCGGAATGGGGCTTCGGGGATCCAGGCGATCCGGTGCATCAGGGTGGCCCGACAACCGCACGAACATCTGGGCATGCGGCAGACGGGACACAGTGGTCCGGTCTCCCACCCCGGCCCGTCGCGCGTCCCCTTGCAGGGACCACGGGAGGTGCGAACAGTCCTAGGATAGGCCAGCCACATCGCAGGCGGCAAGGCCCAGAGAATCGCAAAGCAGAACCAGGGCATTTCGCAAGCAATCCGCTTCCACGATCGCGCGCCATGCCTATACTCGCGCCATCACAACAAAAACGGATTCCACCATGACCAAGCGACCCAGCGCGGTGCCGACCGTGCAGGCTGAAAATGACTTCACCATCGTCACCGAGTGGCGGTTTGCGCCCGGCGCAGAGACCGGCTGGCACCAGCACGGCTACCCCTATGTCGTGGTGCCCATGCTCACCGGCCAGCTCCTGATCGAGGGCAAGGACGGCAGCGCCAACCACGCCTCCCTCACCCAGGGCGTCTCCTACGCGCGGGAGTCCGGCGTCGAGCACAATGTCATCAACGCCAACGACTACGAATTTGCCTTCGTCGAGATCGAGTTCAAGGATCGCCCGCTCAAGACAGGCTGACCCCGTCGCCGGGCTGCGCAGCCGCCGCCCGGCGCATGCCTCAACCGCTGGTATCCGAGACCGCCGCGATGCGCTTGATCCCGCTGAAAGCCGCGCTTAGGGTGCCCTGCCCGCCGCAGCACTCAACGAACGGAACGCTCCTGCCATGACGGTTCACGACGGCATTATTCCGCTTGTCGGCAACACACCGCTTATCCGCCTCAAGGGTCCGTCGGAACAGACGGGCTGCGAGATTCTGGGCAAGTGCGAATTTCTCAATCCCGGCCAGTCGGTCAAGGATCGCGCGGCGCTGTGGATCATCCGCGATGCCGAGAAACGCGGTGAGCTCAAGCCCGGCGGTGTCATCGTCGAAGGCACGGCCGGCAACACCGGCATTGGCCTGTGCACGGTCGGCAATGCCCTTGGCTACCGCTGCGTCATCGTGATGCCGGAAACCCAGAGCCAGGAGAAGAAGGACGTCCTGCGTTCCATGGGCGCCGAACTGCACCTGACGCCGGCCGCACCCTACAAGGACCCGCGCAACTACATCCGCACCTCCGAGCGCATGGCCACCGAGATCGCCGCGCGCGAACCCAACGGCGCGATCTGGGCCAACCAGTTCGACAACGTCGCCAACCGGCAGGCTCATATCGACGGCACGGGTCCGGAGATCTGGGAGCAGACCGGCGGCAAGATCGACGGCTTCGTCTCGGCCATCGGCACCGGCGGCACACTCGCCGGCACCGGCATGGCGCTCAAGGAGCGCAACAAGGACGTCACCATCGCCCTTGCCGACCCCTTCGGTTCGGCCATGCTCAACTGGCTGAAGACCGGCGAACTGAAGTCCGAAGGCAGCTCGATTTCCGAGGGTATCGGCCAGGGCCGCGTCACCAGGAATCTGGAAGGCGCACCCATCGATACCGGCTTCCAGGTCACCGATGTCGAGATGCTGGAGGTGATCTATGGCCTGCTCCAGCACGAGGGCCTGTGCCTCGGCGGTTCCAGCGGCGTCAATGTCGCCGGCGCCATGAAGCTCGCCAAGGAGATGGGCCCCGGCCATACCATCGTGACCATCCTCTGCGACTACGGCACCCGTTATCAGAGCAAGATCTTCAATCCCGCCTTCCTGCGGGAGCGTAATCTGCCGGTGCCGCCCTGGCTGGCCTGAGCCGCCCCATGGATGCGATCTTCCGCAACGACGCCTATGCGCGATCCTGCAGCGCCAGCGTCGTTGCGGCTGGCCCCGACGGCATCCGCCTCGACCGTACCGTGTTCTACCCCACCGGCGGCGGCCAGCCCGGTGACCGTGGCACCCTGACCCTGGCCGACGGCACGGCACTGAGCGTCATCGACGCGGTCAAGGGCGAAGGTCCCGACGATGTCCTGCACCGTCTTGCCGAAGGCAGCCCCCTGCCCCCGATCGGCGCGGAAGTGACCGCCGAGATCGACTGGGACCTGCGCCACCGCCACATGCGCATGCACACCGCGCTGCACCTGATCTGTGCCGTCGTCGATGCCGCCATCACCGGCGCCCAGGTCGGTGCGGAAAAGAGCCGCATCGATCTCAACTGGCCCGAGCCGGATATGACAAAGGACGACATCACGGCGCGGCTGGCCGAAATCGTCGCGGCCGACCATCCGGTGCGGGCCATCTGGGTCACCGACGAGGAACTGGCCGCCAGGCCGGAACTGGTCCGTTCCATGTCGGTCTCGCCGCCGACCGGCTTTGGCCGTGTCCGCCTGCTGGAGATCGAGGGCATCGATCTTCAGGCCTGCGGCGGCACCCATGTCGCCTCCACGGGCGAGATCGGAGCCGTGGAGATCGCCAAGATCGAGAACAAGGGGAAGCAGAACCGGCGCCTGAACGTCGTGCTGCGGGATTGAAGGAGAAGACGGGGATGGAACAGCGCAAGGGTCTGGTCTCGACCGAATGGCTCGCCGAGCACATCGGCGCACCCGATGTGCGCGTGGTGGACGGCTCATGGTACCTGCCGACCGAAGGGCGCGATCCAAAGGCCGAATACGCCGAGCGCCACATTCCCGGCGCCGTGTTCTTCGACATCGACGCCATTTCCGACGAGAAGAGCAACCTGCCCCACATGCTGCCCAGCCCGGAGAAGTTCTCCAGCAAGGTTCGGAAGCTGGGCCTGGGCGACGGCGTGCGGATCGTCGTCTACGACGGCGGCAACATGATGGCCGCGGCGCGCGTCTGGTGGACCTTCCGCGTCTTCGGCCACGAGGACATCGCCGTGCTCGACGGAGGCCTGCCCAAGTGGATGGCCGAGGGTCGCCCGGTGGACGACGAGCCGGTGATCCCCCGCGAGCGCCACTTCACCGCGCGCATGAACACCTTCCTGGTGCGCGACCTGGAACAGATGCGCGCCAACATCGACAGCGGACGCGAGCAGGTGGTCGATGCCCGCGGCGCCGGGCGGTTTCAGGCGACCGAGCCGGAGATCCGGCCCGGTCTGCGCGGCGGCCACATTCCCGGCAGTGTCAACCTGCCCTATTCCGGCCTCCTGCGGCCCGACGCCACCATGAAGAGCGACGCCGACATCCGCGCCGCCTTTGACGCCATCGGCGTCGATCCGGCAAAGCCGGTCGCCACGACCTGCGGCTCGGGCATCAGCGCCTCCTTCCTGGCGCTGGCGCTCAATCTGATCGGCGCGCGCAAGGTCGCGGTCTATGACGGTTCCTGGACCGAATGGGGCAGCCGCGAGGATACTCCGGTCGCCACCGGACCGGCCTGAGCAGGCATCGTGGCCGAGGTCTTTGAGGCCGACGAGGCGCGCACCCTGGGCACCGTCATCACCTTTCTGGAGATGACCGAGCAGCCGCGACGCCCGCCGCGCCCCACGCCGATGCGCAAGATCGCCATCCTGCGCGCCGAAGAGCCGCCGCTGTCGTTCTACCTGTGGCTCTACCGCACAGTGGGGGCGGAGTGGAACTGGACCGACCGGCTGGTCATGCCCGCCGATGACCTGCGCGCGGTGATCCACGATCCCGCCGTGGAGATCATGGTGCTCTATGTCGGCGGCGTGCCTGCGGGTTTCGCCGAACTCGACTTCCGCCGCGGCGATACCGCCGAACTGGCCCTCTTCGGCATGATCCCGGAGTTCATCGGCCAGGGTCTGGGGGGCTATTTCCTCGACTGGGTGATCCAGGCCCTTTGGCGCCCAGACATCCAACGCGTCATTGTCGACACCAACACCCGCGATCACCCTCGCGCGCTCGCCATGTACCAGAAGGCGGGCTTCAACGTCGTGCGGCGCGAGGAAAGCTGGCTGGTCCCCGATCCGGAGCGTCCACCGGCTTCCTGACCCTCAGGTCGCGGACGAACCCGAACCCATGGCAGGCTCCAGCGGCGGAATTTTCGGCTCCGCCGGGTCGCATTCGTAGGCCGGCGTCATGATCTGCACGCGGTTCTCATGGAAGACGTCGAGAATGTTCGCATGAAGCCGGGAACGCAGCTGCGGCAGGCCGACAGTGCTTGCGGCCACGGCATTGACTTCGTACTCGACGGCGAAGTCTGCCAACGCGCTACGCAGGACAAACGGCTTGGGCTGTGCCTTCAAGCCTTCGGTGCGCGCAACCGCCTCGAGCAGCAGTGCCTCGACCTTGGCCTGGGGTTCCTCGTAGCCGATGCCCACCTTGGTGTGAACGAGATAACCGCTCGTCGCCCCGCGCCGGGAGTAGTTGATCACCTTCGATGCCATGATCTGGGAATTGGGTATCGAGATCATTTCGTTCTTGGGTGAACGCAGGACGGTTTCGAGCACCATCATGCTCTCGACGGTGCCCAAGACGCCTTCGATCTCGATCAGGTCGCCGACGTTGACACCCCTCCTGTAGATCACGAAGAGACCGGCCAGCAGGTTGGCGACAACCGAACTGGAGCCCAGTGACAGGATGACGCCCAGAAAGATCGAGATGCCCTTGAAGGCCGCCGTATCGGAACCGGGGACATAGGGATAGGCCATGACCAGGGCAAAGATGATCATGGCGCCCTTGACGATCCTGTAGGTGGGCCAGGTCCAGGTACGCTCGAAGCCCGGCATCCGGATGGTGCCGACCTCGATGTTGATGAACACCAGTCTGGTGATCTTCAGGACGTAACGCGTCAGGAAGAAGATCACCGCCAGGGCGATCAGGCCCGGCAATTCATCGCTGGCGGAAGCCGTCAGAGAGACCAGCGGATCCGTGATGTTGCGGATCAGAAAGACGGCAAAGTTGCGGGTT
>CALLQH010000162.1 GCA_938014945.1 uncultured bacterium
CCGTCGGCGGATAACCGCCCAGGTCGTCGTAGCGTTCGCTGCCGGTGATGGGCGGATTGAAGACGCTGAGCCAGCGCACGCCGCTGGTGTTGCTGACCCGGTGCTTGTCGTTCGGGCCGATGACGAAGAGGTCGCCGGGCACCAGATCGTGGGTTTCGCCCGTTGCCTTGTCGAGCACCTGCGCCGAACCCTCGACCAGGTAGTTTGCCTCGACATGGTGGCGGTACCAGAGGTCGATGCCGAGGCCGGGTTTGGTCGTGAGATCGGAGAGAGAGAGGCCGATGCCATCGGCCGCGAGCAAGGGGCGGTGGACACCCGAGCTGCCGGTGCTGAGTTCCGTGCGCACATAGTCGCGCGGGCCGCGTACGAACATGGTCCGGCCGCCGTTGCCCCACCCTTTCGGCAGCGGCCCGGACTCGGCAAACCCGCCGCCCTGGGCAGGCCCGGCGACCGGCGGGGTGAAGAACGAGACCGTCTTCCACGGCCCGCCAAGAGCCAGATGGTAGTGGTCGTCGGGCCCCACGACATAGAACGAGCCGGGTTCGAGCGGCCAGCTTTGCCCGCCCTCGCTCGTGATCGTGCCGGAACCCTGCAGCACATAGTTGGCCTTCACGTGATGCGGGTAGTTGAGCGGGCCGGTCTCGATGGCGTCATCGGAATCGACCGTGGCGAGGGCAAAGCCGGTGCCTTCGTCCCGGGTCAGGTAGATCAGTGCGCGGGCACCCGCGCCAAAGGTGGTTTCGCGGGCAGTGCCCGAGAGATCGCGTTTGCGGATCACCAGCATGGCCGGACTTCCCTTGCAGGCGCTGTCATCTTCGTTGCTGCTCCGGTGGCGCTCATGCCGCCTGCTTGCCGCGCGGGATCAGCTTCTCGGGATCGTAGAAGGGCAGCGCAACGGTTTCGCCCGGCACGGCATCGGGGCCGCAGGCGACGGGGCGGCCGAGCCAGTCGCCGGCTTCGTCGAAGCGGGCGTAGCCGATATGGTGGCCGAGATAGGGTGAATAGGCCGAGGCCGTGATGCGGCCCACGTTGCGGCCATCCATGGTGAGGGCCATGCCGGCTTCGATCGCCTGCGCCGATTTCAGGCCGACCAGCCGCGTGCGCCGGTCGGCCTCGACGAGCGCCTCGCGGCCTATGAAGTCTTCCTTGGTCAGGTCGACGAACTGCCCGATGCCCGCGGCAAAGGGCGTCATCGTGGGGTTCATGTCGGTGCCGTTGTCGAGGATGCCGCTCTCGATACGGCGGATGTTCATGCACGACATGGAGGCAAAGCGCAGGCCATGGGGCTTGCCCGCCGCCATCAGGTGGTGCCACAGGGTGGCGTGGTCGGCGGTTTCCGGCACGTAGATCTCGAAACCCAGCTCGCCGGTCCAGCCGGTACGGGTAATGAGCAGAGGCTCGCGCGCCATGGTGACCTTGGCCGCGGAAAAGTAGGGGAACGGCTCCGGCGCGCCGCCGTCGCAGAGGTCGGCGAGAATGTCGAGCGACCTCGGCCCCTGCACCTGCAGGACCCAGTCCTCGGTGTCGACGATCTCCACATCGAAGCCCCGGACATGGGCCTTGAGCCATCCGAAGATTTCGCCGTCGGCCAGCACGTAGCGGAAATGGTTTTCGGCGAGGCGGATGAGAACGCCGTCCATCAGCACGCCGCCGTCGTCGTAGCACATCAGTCCGTATCCGCAGCGCCCGACCTTCATCGGCGCGATGCGCCGCGTCATCAGATGATCAAGGAAGCGCGCGGCATCCGGTCCGACAAACTCGATCGCGTGTTCGGGCACGTCGAACAGGGTCGCGGCCTTGCGCAGGTTGGCGTATTCGGCCTCCACGTCGTCGTCGAGATAACCCGGCGACATGTGTCCGCTGTAGACCGAGAACGAGGCGTCCGGCCCGATCCGGTCCTCGTAGAACGGGATGAAGGGAGAGGCGCGCAGGCGCCCGAAACGCCAGGGGCGCACGGGCAGGCTGCGGCTCCGCCCGGTCGGCCGGGGGGACTGTGCGCTGGGTGGGTTCGCCATCTCCGCGCCCTCAGCGCCAGGCCGGCGGGATCTCGCCGGTCGGGGGATAGGCGCCGTCGGCATCGTGGGTCTCGTTGCCGACCAGGGGCGGGTTGAAGATCGACAGGATGTGCAGACCGTCGGTGTTCCTGATGTGGTGGCGGTCCTTGGGGCCCACGACATAGATCGTCTCGGGCACGAGCGGCCATGTCTTGCCTGTCGCCAGATCCGTCACCTCGCCCTTGCCGGCGATGACGTAGTTGGCCTCGACATGGTTCTTGTACCAGAGCGTGGCCTCGCCGCCCGGCTGGGCGCGCAGGTCCGACACGGTCATGCCGACATCGTCGGCCTTGGTGAGGTAACGGCGCGCCTCCGAACGGCCGCCGCCCAGCTTCACCACCGGAATGTCGGCGAACTGCTTGACGAACATCCGCCGGCTCTTCGGGCTGCCGCCTGCCGGGCCCCAGTCCTTCGGAATCTCGCCCGACGGCGGATAGCCGCCATCCTGGTGGTGCTCGTTGCCCTTGATCGGCGGATTGAAGAGGGAGATGACGCGCACCGGACCCTTCAGGGTCAGCGTGTGGCGATCGGCGGGGCCCACGACATAGATCGTGCCAGGGCTGATTGGCCAGGTCTCGCCGCTCACCAGGCTGGTCAGGGTGCCTTCGCCCTGCAGCACCAGGTTCACCTCCACATGGTGCTTGTACTGCAGGACCATACCGGTGCTGTCACCGGCGATCTCGAGGTTGGAGAAGGAAAAGCCGCAGCCATCCTCCTCGGCGAGATAACACAGCACATGGGCGCTGCCGTCGCCGACCCAGCGTTCGCGCCCGGTGCCCTCGATGTCTTCCTTGGTCTTCACCAGCATGGTCTGCTCCGCATCGGTCAGGGTGCATGACAGCCTACCCGACAGATCGGGGCAAGCACCAAGGTCGCCTTGACACCCTCCGGCGGCCCCGCGACAAGAGCGGACAGGAGAGAGGGATCATGCCGCACGAGGTCGAGACGATACCGCTGATGGCGCCGGGCCCCGGCACCAGCCGGGCGCTGACGGTGCACCGGTTCGGAGTGCGCGGCACCGGGCCGAAGCTTTACTTCCAGGCTGCCCTCCATGCCGACGAGCTGCCCGGCACCCTGGTGCTCAACCATCTCATCGGCTGGCTCGCCGCCGCCGACGCGCGCGGCGAGGTCATGGCCGACATCACGGTCGTGCCCTATGCCAACCCGGTGGGCCTGGCCAACCGCATCCACGGCTATCACCTGGGCCGCTACGATCTCGACGGCGACGGCAACTTCAACCGCTGGTATCCGCGCCTCTCCGAAAAGGTCGCGGCCAAGATCGGCAACCGCCTTGCCGACGACGAAGGCGAGAACCGCGCCATGATCCGCAGCGCCGCGCTGGAGGTGGTGGAGGAATGGAAGGCCGAAGGCGAGGCCAACGTGCTGCGCAAGGCGCTGATGGCCCTGTCGGTCGATGCCGACATGATCTTCGACCTGCACTGCCATGGCGCCGCCGTGCAGTACGCCTATTTCCCGCAAGCGCAGTGGCAGGCCTATGGCGACCTCACCGCCGAACTTGGATGTCGCGTCGTGCTGTTCTTCCCGACCGACGAGGGCTCGACCTTCGATGCCGTCGCCAGCGTGCTCATGCACGACCTGGCCGTGCGTTTCCCGGATCGTCCGATCCCGCCGCCACCCTTCACCACCACCCTGGAGCTGCGCGGCCAGCAGGATGTCGGCGACGACCTTGCCGAGGGCGATGCCCGGGGCATCCTGCGTTTCCTGCAGCGCCACGGCCTGGTCGCGGGCGATCCCGGCCCGGCGCCCGAGGCGTTGTGCAGTCCGACGCCGCTCGAGGGCTCCGACACCCTGGTCGCGCCCTGCGCCGGGGTCATCTCCTACCGCGTGCCCCTGGGCGGCACGGTGCAGGCCGGCGACATCGTCGCCGATATCGTCGATCCCGCCGTGGCGGATTTCGCCGCGGCGCGCACGCCGGTCGCCACGCGCACCAGCGGCATCGTCTATGGCCGTAATCTTTCCATGCTGGTCCGTCCGGGCCAGAGCTTCGCCGTGGTCGCGGGCGATCATGCCCTGCCGCCGCCGGAGCTGCCCGTGATCGACCACTGAGGCGGGCGTGGCACACGTCACCGAACGTCTCGACCTGCCGACCGCGAGCCTGGGCACCGGCCGGCACCTGCTGGTCCACCGCTTCGGCACGCCGGGCGCGCGGCCCAAGGCCTATCTTCATGCCGGACTGCACGCCGCCGAACTGCCGGGCATCGTCGTGCTCGACCATCTGCTGGACCGCCTCGCCGAGGCCGACGCCGCAGGTGCGATCACCGGCGAGATCGTCGTCGTGCCCTTTGCCAATCCCATCGGCCTTGCCCAGCAGGTGCTGATGGAGGCCCAGGGGCGCTACGACCTCGACACCAACCGCAACTACAACCGCGGCTTCCCGGACCTCATCCAGGGCGTGCTGGAACGTGTCGAGGGCCGCCTCGGCGAGAATGCCGCCGCCAATGTCGCCGCGGTGCGCGCGGCCATGGCCGAAACCCTCGCCGCCCGCCACGACAAACGCGAGCCCGAGGTGCTGAAGGCGACGCTGATGAGCCTCTCGCTCGATGCCGACATTGTGCTCGACCTGCACTCGGCATGGGAGGCACTGCTGCATGTCCTGGTCAGCGACAGCAACTGGCCGGATGCCGAAGATCTTACCCGCCAGATGGGCGCCGAGGTGGTGATGGTCGACCGCGGCAACCGCATGATGACCTTCAAGTCGGCCCACGTCCTGGTGTGGAAGGCCGTGGCGGCCGCCTACCCCGGTCTGCCGATGCCGCCGGGAACGCTTGCCGCCGTCGTCGAACTGCGTGGCCAGCGCGATGTCGATGATCATCTCACCCGCCCGGATGCCGACAACCTGTTCCACTTCCTGCAGCGGCGCGGCCTGATCGCCGGCCAACCCGGCCCCCTGCCGGAGCCGCTGTGTCCTGTCCGCTCCAGCAAGGGACTGTGGCGCCTGTTTGCGGAGACCTTCGGCATCCTGGTCTATCACTGCGATCTGGGCGACCGGGTGCGCGAGGGCGAAACGATCTGCCACATCGTCGACCCCCAGAGCCGTTGCCGCACGCCGGTGATCGCGCCCATCGACGGCCTGCTCTACGCCCGCCGCAGCCACCGCTTCACCCGCCAGGGCCAATACTTCTGCGCCATCGCGGGCGACATGCTGCACGAGGCCGCGTCATGAGCCATCGCGTCGAAACCATCCCGCTCGACACGCCCTCGCCGGGCACGACGCGCGAACTGATGGTTCACCGCTTCGGCAGGGGCGATGGACCAAAGGCCTATATCCAGGCCGCGATCCACGCCGGCGAGACACCAGCCCTGCTGGTCGCCCATCACCTGCTCGCCCTGCTGGAGGACGCGGACATTCCGGGTGAGGTCGTGCTGGTGCCCTTCGCCAATCCCGTCGGCCTCTCCCAGCGCATCCATGGGCGCCACCTCGGGCGCTACGACCTCGACAGCGGCGTCAACTTCAACCGCGATGTGCCCGATCTTTCCGAGGCGGTCGATGAAGCGGTAGGCGAAGGCCTGGGCAGCGATGCGCGCATCAATGTCGCCATCGTGCGCGAGGCCATGGCCGAGGCGCTGGCCGGCCTGCGTTTGGCGCGCGAGGGTTCGCTGCTGAAAGCGGCCCTGCTGGGCCTGGCCTGCGATGCCGATATCGTGCTGGACCTGCACTGCGCCCAGCGCGCCCTGCTGCATCTCTTCGTCGATGCCGATCTCTGGACGCAGGCCGCGGATCTGCACGCCGATCTCGGCTGCGCCGTCACCCTGCTGGAAAGCGAGACCGGCAGCGGCACCGCCTTCGATCATGCCTGCACCGCCGTCTGGCGCACCTTGCGGGCGCGCCACCCCGACAAGGCGATTCCCCATGCCTGCCTTGCGGCCACCGTGGAGCTTCGCGGCTTTTCCGATGTCGACGATGCCGTCGCCGCCGCCGATGCCGCCAACATCATGCGCTTCCTGCGCCGCCGTGGCGTGGTGGCGGGCGACCCCGGCCTCCTGCCCGACCCGGCCGGTGAAGCCTATGCCCTGGAGGCTGTCGGTTTCGCCGAGGCGCCGGCCACAGGTGTCGCCACCTTCCGTGTCGCCCTGGGCGATCATGTCCGGCGTGGCGATGTGGTCGCCGAGATCCTCGATCCAGCCGCGAGCGATGCCGCATCCGCCCGCACCCCCGTCAAGAGCCCCACCGACGGACTCGTCTTTGAACTCGCCCATGACCGCTTTCTCTGGGCAGGCCAGACCGTGTGCCATGTCGCGGGGCGCGATCCTGTCGAAGGTCAGCGAGCGAACCTGCTGGGCGATTAGGGAAGCGGCAGTCCGGGCAGGTGGCGGGCGAGCAGCGCCGTCAGGCTGCCATCCTGGCGCATCTGTGCCAGCGCGCTTTCGATCTCGGCGGCAATGGTCGTGTCCTCGGCCAGAGCCAGCGCCAGCCCGTCGTTCTCCACGTCGATGCCGGGACCGACCAGCACCACGCCCTGGCCGAGCGGCGTGTTGATGAGATCGCGCCACAGGATCAGACCGTCGCCGAAGACAGCATCGACGCTGCCGGAGTGCAGCGAGAGGAACATCTCTTCCTCGTCGGCGAAGCGGTGCACCCGCTCCGGCGGCAGGCCCGCCTCCAGCCACAGGGCGTGCGGTGTGCCGCGCATGACGCCGACGATCGCGCCTTCGTTCTCCAGTGGATCGTCCGCGCCGGCCAAACGCGCGATCACCGCCCGCTGGGCAAGCAACGGCAGGTACGGCGTGCTGGCGGCGATACCTAGGCTATCCAGCGTCGCGGTGGAAAGGCCGCCGAAGCCGATCGCGTAGCGGCCCTCACGCAGACCGGTGACAAGGTCGTTCCAGGATGTCGCTGCGATCACGGTGCAGCCCTCGGGCAGACGCGCACACAACGTCGCCACCAGATCGGCCTCCAGCCCGGTGAGGCGGCCGTCACCCACCACCACGGCAAACGGCGGCTGACCACCGATACCGGCAACCACGACCGGTTCGGCAGCGGACGGGCGAAGCATCGCCATCATCGCGAAGAGCAGAACGACGCAGGTGCGCATGGCCCATCCTAACGCCACGCCCTGCCTTGTGCTAAGCCAGCGGAACCAACCGGGGAGGTGGTCATGGCGGCAGTTTACGATTTCACGGGCAGGACGGCGGTGGTGACCGGCGGGGCGAGCGGCATCGGCCTTGCCTGCGCCCGGCGTCTGCACGAGGCGGGAGCGCGCGTCGTCCTGTGGGATCGGGATGCCGCCGGGCTGGATACCGCCGCGGCGGAGCTGGGTGAAGGTGTCGAGGCCATGGCCGTCGAC
>CALLQH010000163.1 GCA_938014945.1 uncultured bacterium
GGAGGGATCGGACGGCAGTCTGCTGGTCGATGGCGATATCCTGACCACGGCCTACTGGCATCCCCGCACCGTCCATGTCGAACGCCTGCTCGACACCCAGCGCGGCCGCCTGCTGACGCTGGAGAACCGCTATCTGGGCCGCGATCTGCTGGAGGTCGCCGGGGATCGCCTGACTGCCGTGCGCTACGGCGTCGACGGCGACCTGACGATGACGCTGTGGTACGGCCCGGAGCGGCAGTGGTGCGGCCTGGCCTTCGATGCGCGCGGCGAGGAGGTGCGTTATCGCGCCGTCGACCGCCTGGATGCGCAGTCCTGGGCGGCCATTGCCGCCATGGCCGGCTGACGCCATGGCCCTGCCGCCTCCCACCACGTCGGGCTGCATCTGGATCACCGGCGCCAGCAGCGGCATCGGCGCAGCCGTGGCGCTGGAACTGTCGCGCCGGGGCTACCGCATCGCCGCGAGCGCGCGTGGCGAGGAGGGGCTCCGGGATCTGGCGTCACGCGCCGGGCCGGGGCCGGTCAGCTGTTTCCCGCTCGACGTCACGGACCACGATGCGGTGCTCGCCACGGCGCGGGCGATCGAGCAGGCCGACGGGCCGATCCTGGGCGCCTTGCTCTGCGCCGGCACCTACAAGCCGATCGCGGCCCAGGGGTTCGATGCGCGCGAGGCCGAGAAGCAGATCGCGGTCAATTTCGCCGGCGTCGTACATGCGCTGGAGCCGCTGCTGGAGACGATGCTGGAGCGCGGCCAGGGGCACATTGCCATCGTCGCCTCTCTGACCAGCCGCTTCGGGCTGCCTCGTGCCGGTGTCTATGGCGCGACCAAGGCGGCGCTCGTCAACCTGGCCCAGGCCCTGCGCGCCGAATGCCGGGGGCAGGGGGTGACCGTGCAGGTGATCAATCCGGGTTTCGTGAAGACGCCGCTGACCGACAAGAACGATTTCCCCATGCCCTTCCTGGTTCCGGCCGAACGGGCGGCGCGCATTGTCGCCGACGGCATGGCGGGGAATAGTTTCGAGATCGCGTTTCCCTGGCAGATATCCTGGGCGACAGCCCTGCTGGCGCGGCTGCCGCGCCGCCTTGCCTTCGCGCTGACAAGCCGCATGGTGGACCGATGAGCCGACAGGACAGCCTGCGTGACTATGCCGCCATCTTCTCGGACTTCTCGCCCGGGGCGCTTGCCCGGCTGGATGCGCTGTGCCGGCCTGACGTGACCTTCCGCGATCCCTTCCACGAGGTAACGGGACTGGAGCCGATGCGGGCGATCTTCGCGGCGATGTTCGACCTGTTCGAGGCGCCGGCCTTCACCGTGCGCGACTTCGCCCTGGGGGCCGATCACGGCTTCATCCTGTGGACCTTTGACGACGGTGCGCAGCAGGGCGAGCCGATGCGCTTCGACGGCACCAGCACGCTGACCTTCGATGGCGAAGGCCGGGTTGCCGCTCATGTCGATCACTGGGATGCGGCCGGGGCGATCCACGAGAGGGTGCCGCTGCTGGGCAGCGCGATACGCCTGGTCAACCGCCGCATCGCGGCAAAGGTGCGCCAGGCCGGCGACTGAGGTCAGGCGGCCAGCGGCAGGCGCGCGCGGCGGAAGGCGATCACGACCTCGGCCATGCGCAGGCCGAACTTCCGGATCACGGCGCGGCTCAGCAGGGTTTCCTCGTCGGCCATCACCATCAGATCGTCGAAGGCAACGCGGAAGGTGTGCTTGCCGACCGGCAGCATCAGCTCGTAGCGCCAGGAAAGCGCCGGCCCATCGATCTGGCCGTGGGCGGTGCCCACGACATCGCGCGCCCGCCCGGCAAGCCCGTCGTCGCTGCACGCGATGGTCCAGATGCGCTGGTCGATGGCGCCGTCATCGAACAGGAAGGATTCATCGAGCACCAGTTCGTTGCCGCTGACGCGGCCCTCGATCGACACCGTGAAGCGGCGCAGGGCGCGGCCGCGGCGGTCGATCACCATGCCCCAGGCCTGCGTCCGGCCCTCGAAGAAGCCGCGGACATCCAGCCTGGCCGGGAAGGCGGCGGGTACTGTCCCGTTCATGGCCGGTCGAAGGCAAAGAGGCGCACGTCGATGCGCCCGATGTCGAAGCCGACCGCGCAATAGGCGAGATAGTAGCGCCACATGCGCCGGAAACGCTCGTCGAAGCCCTGTTCTCGAATCTCCGGCCAGGCGGCTTCGAAGGCTGTCTTCCAGCGGCGCAGGGTGCGGGCGTAGTCGGCACCGAAGCCGACGTCGTCACGGGGATGGAGGCCCGCGCCGATCATCACGGCGGCGACGCGCTGGGGGCTCGGCAGCATGCCGCCGGGGAAGATGTAGGTCTGGATGAAATCGGCCCGGCTGCGGTAGGCCTCGAAGTGGTCCTCGTCGATGGTGATGACCTGGAGCACGGCCCTGCCGCCGGGGTTCAGCCGGTCGCGGATGGTCGCGGCGTAGCCGGGCCAGAAGCGCTCGCCCACGGCCTCCATCATCTCGATGGAAACGATGCGGTCGAAGCTGCCGGTGACATCGCGGTAGTCGACCAGTTCGACCGCGATGCGGTCCTGCAGCCCCGCGTCGGCGACGCGCCGGGTGGCATGCGCGTGCTGGGCCGCAGAGATGGTGATGGCGGTGACGCGGCAGCCGCGTTCGCGGGCCGCCCACAGGGCAAAACCGCCCCAGCCGCAACCGATTTCGAGCACACGATGGCCCGGCCGCAGGTCGGCCATGTCGGCGATCTGCGCGAACTTGGCGTTCTGCGCCTCCTCCAGGGAGCGCTCGGGATGGCCGCCGAACCAGGCGGCCGAATAGGTCATGGTCGGGTCGAGCCAGGATTCGTAGAAGCGGTTCCCCAGGTCGTAGTGGCGGTGGATGTTGCGCCGCGATCCGGCCCGCGTGTTCGGGCGCAGGCGGTGGAGCAGGGCGGCGATCCGCACCGCCGGGCCGCTTTCCAGGGTGGGGGCGAGCAGGCTTTCGTTGGCCAGTCCCCAATGGAGCAGGGTCTCCAGGTCGGGCGTGTCGCAGTCGCCGTCGATGTAGGCGGTGGCAAAGCCGAGGTCGCCGCCGCTCCACAGGCGCCAGAGCAGGCGCGGCGAGTGCACGCGCACGGCGGCCTGTGGGCCGTCTTCCTGGCCGCCGACACGGCAGGCGCGACCGTCGGACAGGGCGATGTCGATGGTCCCGAAACGGGCGCGTCGCGCCACCCGTTGCAGGAGGCTGGCCCAGAGGCCTGTCTGGCGAGCGGCAGGGGCCGCAGAGCTGCTGATCGTCATGGGCCGTTCTACGCAGGCCGATGGCGATTGGATGACCCGAAAGGAACGCGGCATCGGCACCGTTTCCTTTCGGGCCGGATGGCTCAGGTGGTGCCGGCCAGAGGCAGGCCCGTGGCGGCGGCCGTGGCGCGGGTCAGGGCCCGGATATCCTCGGGCTCCAGGTTGTGCAGGTTGGTCTTGCCGGTGCAGCGCGCCATCATCGAGGCCTCGCCTGCAGCGGCCTTGAGGATGTTGGCGACAGCCTCGGCGCGTTCGTCCTCGCTGCGGTCGGGGGCAAAGAGCAGTTCGTGGCCGTTCTGGATCTCGCCGCCCACGGCCAGGGCCAGGGTCATGCCGAAGACCACGGCCTTGCAGCCCAGTGCGATGGCCTTGGCAGCATCGGTGCCCGAACGCACGCCGCCGTACCAGATGATGTCGATTTCCTCCTCACGGTTGAGGCGGCGCAGGATGGTGATGGCATCGCGCAGCATGGTGAGGTCGGGGGCGCCGCCAAGCTCCGGCCAGTCGGTGCCGACCGTGGCGTTGCCGTTCAGCAGCAGGACATCGAACTTGTTTTCCAGGCCGAAGACGATGGCCTCTTCCAGCGCCTCGTGGTGGGCGACCGACAGGCCCAGAAGCTGGTCCTCGTGCAGGCGCCTGGCGTCGGCGGGCGCCGCAAAACGCGGGCCCACGACATGGATGAGGCCGGCGGCATCGGCCGAAGGCGCGATCTGGCCGGGCATGACGAGCTGCAGCCAGGGCACGTCCTTGCCCAGGGGCTGCAGGCCGATGTAGCCCGCCGCGCCGTGGGCCAGGCCCTTGGCGACACCGGCCTTCACCGCGGCAGGCGCGTTGTCGAAGCCGGCGGCGAAGAAGGGCTGTTCCAGCTCCATGCGGCCCATGCCGAGATCGGTGTTGATGGCGCAGGCCTCGCGGTAGGGATCGATGACCAGGCGCGAGAGGTTGGCCGGCAGGAAGACGAGGTCGTCGAGGGTGGCCGGGCGCACCTCGGGGAAGGGGTTCTCGCGCGGCCGCAGGCGCTTGGCGAGCATGCGGGCCTGGCGCTGGACGTCCTCCTTCGGCATGCGGGCCATCAGGAAGATGTCCTCACGGTTCTGCACGGAGTAGTCCGAGGAGCCGGTCTCGGCGTCGCAGCGGTAGCAGCGGGCGGCCTCGTCGCGGGCCTCGTCCCAGGTGTAGGTCGATTCGATCTCGGGGAACTCCACCGGGTTTTCGCCGACACCGTGGAAATCCGGGTGGTGCAGGGGGATCTGCTCCCAGCGTGTGTCCTGGGCGACCGGCACGCGGCGGGTGCGCCAGGGCGTGCGGTAGGGCACGGGCTTGTCGTTGCCTTCGAGGAAGGCCTTCACGTAATAGGCGACGCGCTGGCCGTGGCTCATGGCCATGACGATGGTCGAGCCGCCGAAGGCGCCGTCGCCCGCGGCGAAGACCTTGGGGTCGCTGGTCCGCATGCCGTCCCATTCCGTGGCGACGCGGTCGCCTGCCATCATGCCGCGGCCTTCGAGGTCCTCGTTGGCGCCGTACTGGCCGACGGCGGCGATCACCATGCCGCAGGCGTGGTCGTGTTCGCTGCCCTCCAGGACGATGGGGCGGCGGCGGCCGTCGGCATCGGGCTCGCCCGCGCCGGTCTTCACGCAGCGCAGCAGCAGGCTGTCGTCGCCCTGCGGGATCACGGCGACCTGCTGGGTGTTGTAGATGAACTCGATGCCTTCCTCGACGGCGCCCTGCAGCTCGATCTTGCGGGCTGGAATCTCGTCCGGGCCGCGGCGGTAGATGACCTTGACCTTCTCGCAGCCGGGCAGGCGCAGGGCGGCGCGGCAGGCGTCCATGGCGACGTCGCCGCCGCCGATGACGACCACTTCCTTCGGCATCTGGGGGCGCTCGCCGCCGTTGATGCGGCGCAGGAACTCCACGCCGTCGACGACGCGGGGATCGTTTTCACCCGGGATGCCCATCTTCTTGCCCCACCAGGAGCCGATGGTCAGCACCACCGCGTCGTGGCGGCGCTTGAGCTCGTCCAGGGAAACATCGCGGCCGAGCGCGGTGTTGGTGTGGATGGTAAGGCCGGGGCAGCGCTTCTGCAGGCGCTCCATGTCCTCGCCGATGATGTTCTGGGGCAGGCGGAAGGCCGGGATGCCCCAGATCATCATGCCGCCGGGCTTGTCGGTCATCTCGTAGACATCGACCTTGAAGCCGGCGACCGCCAGATCGTGGGCGGCGACCAGGCCCGCGGGGCCGGCGCCGACGATGCCGATGCTCTGCTCGCGGGACTGCGCGGCCGGCTTGGGCGTCCAGGTGGCGCCCAGGCGGTCCATGACGAAACGCTTCAGGTTGCGGATCTGCAGGGCGCCGTCGCTTGCCTCGCGGCGGCAGGCGGGCTCGCAGGGGGCATCGCAAACGCGGCCGCAGATGGAGCTGAACGGGTTGGTCGCGGTGATCGCCTCGAAGGCTTCCTCGAACTTGCCCGCCCAGATGTAGCCGATGTAGGAGGGCGCGTCGGTGCCCACCGGACAGGCGATCTGGCAGGGTGCCGGGACGTAGTGCTTGTCCGAGGTGTCGTCGGCAAGCTCCTTGGGCATCAGGTTGGCGTCCGCGCCGATCCGTGCGGTATCCATGGTCATCGTTTCCTCGTCATCGGGCGTCGTGCCCGGTCACGTCAAAGGGGTGTCAGCCGGCGGCCTGGAAGAGATCGACGTTGCGGCGGTCGGGCTCGTAGGGCAGGCCGGTGATCTCGGCGGCCTCGGGCGTGAGCGCCACGAGGTCGTCGCGCGAGAGCTGCTTGACGTCCTTGTGGCCCAGCGCCTTGGTGATTGCGGCGATCTGCCAGCGCACGCTCTCGAGGAACGTGTAGATGTGCTGGGCCTCGACCTTGGCCTTGTAACGCTTCTCGTGTTCGGGATCCTGGGTCGCGATGCCGGTGACGCACTGGCCGACATGGCACTGCATGCAGGCGATGCAGCCGCCGGCGATGATCGCCGAGGTGCCGAGCGCAATGGCGTCGGCACCCAGGGCCAGGCCCTTCACGGCGTCGACGCCGTCACGGATGCCGCCCATCAGGACGATCTCGATGTCCTGGCGGCGCCCGATCGAGGCAAGGGCGCGCTCGGCCTCGCAGATCGCCGACAGGGTCGGGATGCCGACGTATTCCATGACCTCGGCGCCGCCGGCGCCGGTCGAACCCTGCATGCCGTCCAGCTCGACGAAGTCGAAGCCGTCCTTCACCGCGATCTTGATGTCGTCGCGGATGCGGCCCGCGCCGAGCTTGACGGACACGGGCAGGCGGTAGCCGGTCGCCTCGCGCAGTTCCTCGATCTTGATGACCAGATCGTCGGCACCCAGGATGTCGGGGTGGCGCGACGGGCTGCGCAGGTCGATGCCCGCGGGAATGCCGCGGATCTCGGCCAGTTCCTTGGTCACCTTCTTGGCCATGAGCTGGCCGCCGAAGCCCGGCTTGGCGCCCTGGGAGATATAGATCTCCAGACCGTCGGCGCGGTTCATGTCGTGGATGTTCCAGCCCAGGCGGCCGCCCAGCATCTGGAAGATGAGCTGCTTGGCCGCATCGCGCTGGGCGTCAGACATGCCGCCCTCGCCGGTGTTCTCGGCGATGCCGGCCATGCCGGAGGCAATGGCGATGGCCTGCTTGGCCGAGCGCGAGAGCGCGCCATAGCTCATGGGTGCGATCATCACGGGCATGGTGAGCGTCAGCGGCTTGGCGCCGTGGAGACCGCCGATCAGGGTCTTCATCTCGACGTCGCCGACGGGATCGTCGCCGATGCTTGCGGCGGTGATGTCCTTGCGGAAGGCGATGTCGGTGAGGTGAGGCACCGCACGCGCGCCGCCGTAGCCGCGCACGCGGTAACGGCCGATCTGCGACTTGATATAGACGTCCTCCTGGACCTTCTGGTTCCAGTAGTCGCTCTGGCCCGAGAAGGTGAAGAAGGGGATCGAGCGCACGGGCGTCTCGCTGGTGCCGTAACGCAGCTTCTTGCCGGCGTTGACGACCTTCTGGAAGGAACCCTTGAAGGGAATCTCGTAGCGGTCGAGGAAGGCGCGGATGTCGTCGATCTCGGCCTGCTCGGTGTCGGTGAGCATGGCGTCCGAACCGAGCGAGTTGAGCGGGCCGCCGAGGAAGATCTCGCCGCCCGACATGTCCTCGCCCAGCCGCTCGCCGGAATCGCCCAGGATGATGATGCGGCCGCCGTACATCATGTAGCCGGCCATGAAGTTGGCATTGCCGGCACACAGCAGCGTGCCCTTTTTCATCACCTGGCCGGCGCGCGAACCGACGTTGCCCTTCACGACGATCTCGGCGCCGCGAATGGCCACGCCCGCGATGGCGCCGGCGTTGCCGCCGACGACCACGGAGCCGTTGTACATGTTGTCGCCCAGGCCCCAGCCGACGTTGCGCTCGACGATGAAGTTCGCCTTGTCCGAAAGGCCCGCACAGAAGTAGCCCGCCGAACCCCTCACCGTGACCTTCACGGGATGGATCAGGCCGACGCCGATGTGGTGGCGCGCGTCGGGGTTCAGGACCTCGATGTCGTGGCCGGCGGCGCCGGCGGCGCGGATCTGCTCGTTGCCCTCGCGGACGGAGACCTGGCTCAGGTCGATCGTGACCATGTGTTGTAACTTCCCGGCGGTGGTTCCCTGGTATCGAGCGCCTTGCCCGGGAAGAGGCGGTTGAGCGAGACCTCCTCCGAAGCGATGGCGATAAGGTCGTCGTTCTCGAACATGATCATCGGCTTGGCCGCCAGGTGATCCTTGGCGTAGCCGATCTCGTCCTTGGTCGAGACGAGGAAGGAGAAGGTGCCGTCCATGTCGTCGATCGAGGTGCGCAGGGCCTCCTTGAGGGGGATGCCCTGGCTCATCTTGTCGGCGAGATAGACCGCAATGAGTTCGCTGTCGTTGTCGGTGACGAACTCGAAGCCGCGGCGCTCCAGGCGCCGGCGCATCTTCCAGTAGTTCGTGATCTGGCCGTTGTGGACGATGGCGACGTCGGAGAAGCCGGTCGCCCAGAAGGGATGGCCGGCCTCCGGCTTGACGTCCGATTCGGTCGCCAGGCGGACGTGGCCCAGGCCGTGGGTGCCGCGGAAGTGGTGGATGTCGTAGCCGTCGTCGACGTCGTGGGCGGTGCCGATGTCCTTGACGATCTCCAGGCTCTCGCCGATCGACATGACCTTGGCGGCATGCTCCACCGCATAGGAGAACTTCTGCAGGTCGCCGGAGAACTTCACCACGGCGCGGTAGGCTGAGCCGATCTGTTCGTCCTCGACCAGCTCGGCGCCCTGCTCGGCGAAGACCTCGCGCAGACGGCCGATGGCATCGCCCGCCTCGTTGCCGGTGCCGACGTAGAAGCGCATCTTGATCTGGCCGGGGTGGTCGTCGCCATAGAGGGCAAAGCCCGTGGAATCCGGGCCGCGGTGCTGGCAGCCGTCGAGCATGTCGATCAGCGCCTTACCCGTGTCGCGGTCGATATCCATGTGCTTGAACAGGATGCCTGCGATACCGCACATGCTTGTTTCCTCCGAGGAAAGTTTGTTTCCTGCCTGTGAGTCCGATGTAGCGGCTCGCAGGCTGCTTTGCAATGGATTCGATCAGTGCGTGACCAGCGACACAGGCAAAGCAGCCATTCGCTGGTTGCGGCACTGTCGGCAAGGTTTCATCTTGCGCCACTCGAGCGCCGTATTCCGCGTGGGCGAAGCTCATGCAAGGGGGGCGGCTCGATGGTAAAAACAGGTCGAAGATGATGCCTACATGGCCACACTGCTTCTTATCGATGACGATGCAGATGTGAGGGCGCCCCTGGCGACCTGGCTGCAGCGTCGCGGGCATCATGTGACCGAGGCGGGCAACGGGGTAGAGGGCCTGGCCTGTCTGGAAAACGGTGTCTTCGACATCGTCGTCACCGACATCATCATGCCCGACATGGAAGGCATCGAGACGATCATGCGCATCCGCAAGCGCTGGCCCGATGTCCTGCTGATCGCCATCTCGGGCGGCGGCAGCGGCGAGCCCAGCCAGGCACTGCGCCCGGCCTCGCGCCTTGGCGCCCATGCCACCCTGCGCAAGCCTTTCCGGCCCTCCGTTCTGGACGACCTGATCGGCCGTCTGCTGGCCGGCGAGCCGGGTACCCACGAAGACTGACTTCCGTCAGCCGCGGCGGGCTTCGAGCAGGCGGGCGACCGCGGCCATCAGTTCACGTTCACGGAATGGCTTGCCGAGCATCTCGTAGCGCCCGCGCGAGAGTTTGCGTTCCGCCAGCACGTCGGCGGAATAGCCTGTTGTCAGCAGGATCGGAAGGTCGGGCCTGCGTTCGCGCAGGCGGTCGGCCAGTTCGGCGCCGTTGAGGGCGCCGGGCATGATGACGTCGGTGATGAGCAGATCGATGGCATCGTCCGTCTCCGCCAGAGCCAGGGCCTGCGAGGCGTTCTCCGCCTCGGTCACCATGAAGCCCTTGCGCTTGAGCAGGCGGGCCAGGGCATGGCGGGCCTGAGCGTTGTCGTCGACCAGCAGGATGCACATGTCGCCCGGGGCCACGGGCAGGGTGGGCTCTTCCTGGCTCTGCGCCGGCGACGTTTCCTTCCCGTCCTCGCAGCAGGGCAGGTAGATGCGCGCCGTCGTGCCGTGGCCGGGTTCGCTGTAGAGGGTGACGAGGCCGCCTGCCTGCCGGGCGAAGTTGTAGACCATGGGCAGGCCGAAGCCGGTGCCGCGGCCCTTCGACTTCGTCGTGAACAGCGGCTCGAAGGCGCGCCGCTGCACCTCCGGTGTCATGCCGGCGCCGGTGTCGGTGACCGAGACCAGGACATATCGCCCGGGGCTGAGAGAGGCCGGCAGGTGATCCGCGGCCTCCAGGGAGACCAGCGTGCTTTCGATGACGATGCGACCGCGGCCGTCCATGGCGTCGCGGGCGTTGACGACCAGGTTCATCAGAGCGTTCTCGAACTGGCCTGGATCGACATCCACCGGGGCGGCCTCGTCGCTTTGGCGCAGATCCAGCGCGATCTCCGGCCCCAGGCTGCGGCGCAGGAAATCGGCAAAACCCTGGATCTGAGCCGCGCAGTCGAAGATTCTGGGCTCGCTCGGCTGGTTGCGGGCGAAGGCGAGCAGGCGGCCGGTCAGTTCTGCCCCGCGCTCGGCGGCGCGCAGGGCGGAGTTGGTGACATCCCGGCTCTCCTCGTCGGGCAGCCCCATGTCGAGCAGCAGATCGAGATTGGCCACGACCACGGCCAGGATGTTGTTGAAGTCGTGGGCGATGCCGCCGGTCAGGTTGCCGATCGCATCCATCTTCTGGGCGATGCGCAACTGTTCCTCGTAGCGTTTCGATTCGGTGGCATCGAGGACGATGATGTCCCAGGCGGGAACGTCCCGGTCGCTGCTGCGGTAGCTGCCGAACAGCTTGACCCAGCGGGTCTCGTCGCCGGCCCGCATGCGCAGTTCCAGCTCCAGGCCTCCGCGGGCCTCCGCCGGGTCGCCGAGGACATCGTCGAGGGTTCTGGCGTCCTCGGGCAGCAGGCCGGGCCAAAGGTTGCCGATGGTGCCGCTGTCGGCACTGCCGTCGATGAGGCGGTTCTCGACGAAACGGCCCGCGGCGAATTCCTGGGTGATGCGGTCGCCGTCGCAGCGCCAGCGCAGGATCGCACCGGGAATGCTGGCGGCGACCGAGCGCAGCTGCTCGACATGCTGGCGTGCCCGCTCCTCCGCCATCACGCGGTCGGTGACGTCCAGCGAAACGGTGACGATGCGGTCGGCCTTCCCCGTCAGCGGATTGTGCAGGGGCGATTTCTTGCCCAGCCAATGCCGCGTCCGCCCTTCGCCGTCGACGTAGGCATATTCGCGGGCATCGCTGACCGCGCCGGACTGCAGCACGGCCTCGTCCCATGCCCGGGTCTGCGCGTGGTCGTGGGGCGGGTCCTGGATGTCGAGGCCGGCCTCCCAGTGCAGGTCGCGGGGCGTGACGCCGTAGTAGTCTGCCAGGGTGCGGTTCGCGAGCTCGATGCGGCCCTGGGCATCCTTGACGTTGATCGCGGCCGGCACGGCATCGATCACCTGCTGAAGCAACTGGCGCTGCTCGCGCGCCTCGTTCTCGGCGGCGATGCGCGCAGTGACATCGACCGCGATGCCATCGACCACAATGCCGTCGGCACCCTGGCGCGGGGTCGAGGTGATCTCGACGAAGATATCGTCCTCGGAACCGGCAGGCCGGCAGCGCAGGAGCAAACGATAGGGTTCCAGGCGCGCCAGGCCGTCGGCCATCGTCGGGCCGGCGCCGGCGTCGCTCGCGCTGGTGAAATGCTGCCAGAGCAACTCCGGGTGCGTGCGGACTTCCGTGCGGTCGATCGCCAGGCGGTCGAGCAGCGCGCCCTCGATGTAATCGTAGTACGAGCGCCCGTCGGCGGCGATCGTGCGGCGGAAGATCAGCCCGGGCAGGTGGGAGGCGATCGACTGGAAGAGCTCGCGCTCGTGCTGCAGTTCGAGTGCGGCACGCCTTTCTTCGGTGATGTCGATCGAGAGGGAGTCGGAGACGATGTCACCATTGTCGAGGCGATGGTGACGCGAGCGCGTGCGGATCCAGAGGCTTTCGCCGCTGGCCAGAACGTGGCGGCAGGTGTGGTCGAAGGGCGAGAGATCGGCAAGCGAGCGGCTCCACGCCTCCGACAGCGCTGCGATGTCCTCGGGGTGGACGCCCTTCCATGCCTCGGAGGCGTCGGCGCGCAGCTTGTCGAGATCGAGCGAGAGTCGGGGCACGAAATCGCCTGAGATGAAAGGCATCGTCGCGCTGCCGTCCGGGCGGGTAATGCGGCGCGCGATGAGCCCGGGGACGTTTCTGGCCAGCGATGCCAGCTGCTGTTCGCTTTCCTGGGCGTGGCGGCGAATTGCTCTGAATTCGGTGATGTCGACGATGACCTCGTCGACGATGATGCGACCGTCTTCCTCGCGCCGATGCGTCGCGTTGGCGCTCAGCCAGCGATCCTCGCCCGCGCGAGTTCTGGCGCGAAACTCGCTGCTGAAGCGGTTGCCCTGTTGCACGGCCCAATACCAGTCGTCGATGACGCCCTGACGGTCGTCCGGGTGAATCACGAGGGGGAGCAGGCTGGCGTCCGTTTCCAGCCCGGCCCTGTCGATGGCAAACTCCCGCGCCAGGCGGCCCTCCAGGAAGGGAATGGTCACCGTGCCGTCGGGCCAGAGTATGGTCTTGAGCAGGATGAGGGGCGCCTGGTCGATCACCCTCTGCATCATGTTCACGCGTTCGGCGCTGGCCTCCCGGGCCTCGTGCAGCTCGGTGATGTCGAACGCCACCGTGATGATGTTGGCGACCCTGCCGTCTGACCCCGTCAACGGCCACTTGCCGATCAGCCAGCGGTGCCTGCGGCCTTCGAGATCGGTGTCCTCGACCTCCTGCATGCCGGTCGGCCGTCCGGTGGCCAGCACTTCCTGCTCGACCGCCGTGATCGCGGCTGCCCTGTCGGGCGGCATGATCTCCTCGGCCCTCTTGCCCAGGACGCTGCCGGAATGCTCGCCGTAATACTCATAGAGGAAGCGGTTGACGAAGACGTAGCGCCGTTCGCTGTCCTTGATGTTGATCTGGGCGGGAATGGTGTCGAGAACCCTTCCGAGCACCCGGAGCAGGCCGGGCGGCAGCGGGCGCTCCGCACCATCCTGCCCTTGGGGCTCCCTGGCCGGCCTTGGTCCGGGGGGCGGGGCCGGCGTGTCGTCGGTGTCGTCCTGTTCCATGGTCACCGCGTGCAGGTCGAATGCGCTCTTGCCGGTGACCGCGCCGGCCGGCCCGGCTTCCCCATGCTCCGGGTGCGGCGACGAAGCCCCGCATCAGGCGTACCGCCTGAGGGATGCTGCGTAAAGCGCCTCTCGCGTCAGCAGTCCGGCTCGCCTGTCGCCCCGTCCAGATCGGCGACGCAGGCGTCGAGCTTGGCGAGGATACGCAGCAGGGTGTCGCGTTCGCCGGGCGAAAGGACGCCGGTGAGCGTACCCTCGATGGCGCGCGCCATCGGCACCACGCCCTGATAGACCTCGCGCCCTGCCGCACCCAGGGTGAGGAGCTGCACCCGCTGGTCGTGCGGATCGCGCCTGCGCTCCAGCAGACCGCGACGCACCAGGGCGGCGACCGCACGGCTGACCTTCACCTTGTCCATGGCGGTCTTCTCGCAGACCTCCGCCGCCGACAGCGGGGCGAAGCCGCCGACCACCGCCAGCACGCGCCATTCGGGTATCGCCAGGCCCCAGGCCGCCTCGTAGCGGCTGGCGAAGGCGCGGCTGACGCGGTTGGTCACGACCGACAGGCGGTAGGGCAGGAAGTCCTCCAGATTGAAGTCTGGCGCTGGTTCGGGGCTTGTCATGGTGCTGCCGGCGATTTAGTTTCATCTGCAACTATAGCGGCCGGGGCGGCCGCGGCAACCGGAGGCGGCCATGCGGCGCAACATTCCCGTGCAGCGGGTCGAGGGCTCGGCCTCGCGCCAGGCCCATGCCGACCTGCCCGAGGGCAGTTTCGAGCGGGAGCTGGGCCGCGAAGGCTTGTTCGGCCCTGCAAGCGACATGTATCACCGCCATCCGCCGACCGGCTGGACGGCCTGGGAGGGGCCGCTGCGCCCGCGCGCCTTCGATCTCAACCGGCTGGTGGCGCGCGCCGCCTCGCCCTGGGAGGCGCAGGGAGTGCTCGCCAACCGGGCGCTGCAGATGCGCATCTGGGCGCAGAGCGAAAGCATGGACCACCTGGTGCGCAACGCCGACGGCGACGAGCTCGAGCTCGTCCTCGCCGGCGCGGGCGATCTCTACTGCGACTTCGGCCGCCTGCCCTACACGGAAGGCGACTACGTCGTGCTGCCGCGTGGCACGATGTGGCGCTTCGAGATCGAGGAACCGGTGGTCGCCCTGCTGATCGAGGCGACGAACAACGCCTATCGCCTGCCTGACCGCGGGTCGCTGGGCGGCCATGCCGTGTTCGACCCCGCGATCCTGGACGTGCCGGCGATCGACGAGGGCTTTCTTGCCCAGCAGGACGAGAATCCCTGGCGCGTGGTGGTCAAGCGCCGTGATGCGCTTTCGACCGTCACCTATCCCTTCAATCCGCTCGACGCCGTGGGCTGGAAGGGAGACCTGATGCCGGTGCGTCTCAACGTGCGCGACATCCGACCGGTGATGAGCCACCGCTATCATGTTCCGCCCTCGGCCCACACGACCTTCCTGGCGGACCGTTTCGTCGTCTGCACCTTCGTGCCGCGCCCGTTCGAGACCGATCCCGGCGCGATCAAGGTGCCGTTCTTCCACAACAACGACGATTACGACGAGGCGATCTTCTACCACGCGGGCGACTTCTTCAGCCGCGACAACATCGATGCCGGCATGCTGACCTTCCACCCCAGCGGCTTCACCCACGGCCCCCATCCCAAGGCACTCACCAACATGCTGGTGCAGAAGAAACCCGCGACCGACGAATACGCCGTGATGATCGACGCGCGTGATCCGCTGGACCCCGCGGCCATGCCCGGAGGCGTCGAACTGGAGCACTACGCCATGAGCTGGGCGAACCAAGAGGACAAACGATGAGCACGAAGAACTTCGCCAGCCAGGGCGATCTTGCCGAAAAGAAGGTGAGCTTCACGGAGCTTGCCGAGGGCGCCTATGCCTACACGGCGGAGGGCGATCCCAACTCCGGGATCATCGTGGGCGACGACGGCGTCATGGTGATCGATACCCAGGCCACGCCCGCCATGGCGCAGGATGTCATCGCCCGCGTGCGGCAGGTGACCGACAAGCCGATCAAATACGTCGTGCTGACGCACTACCACGCCGTGCGCGTGCTCGGCGCCTCGGCCTACGGCGCCGAACACATCATTGCCAGCCGCGGCACCTTCGAGCTGATCCAGGAGCGCGGCCAGCAGGACATGGATTCTGAGATCCAGCGCTTCCCGCGCCTGTTCCAGGGTGTGGAGACAGTGCCGGGTCTCACCTGGCCGACCATCGTCTTCGATCAGGCGATGACCCTGTGGATGGGCAGGCGCGAGGTGCGCATCGCCCATGTCGGGCGCGGCCACACCAAGGGTGACACGGTGGTCTGGCTGCCGCAGGAAAAGGTGCTGTTCGCTGGCGATCTGGTGGAATTCGGCGCCACGCCCTACACGGGCGATGCCTATCTGACCGACTGGCCGGCAACGCTCGATGCGGTGTCGGCGATGGGGGCGGAGCGCCTGGTGCCGGGCCGAGGCGATGCCCTGATGAACGCGGAAGAGATCGCGGAGGCCATCGGCGGCACGCGGGCCTTCATCACCGACCTGCTGGAAAGTGCAAAGAAGGGCGTTGCCGCCGGCCACGACCTGCGCCGCGTCTATGACGAGACCTATGGGGCCATGGCGCAGCGTTACGGCAACTGGGTGATCTTCGAGCATTGCATGCCGTTCGACGTCTCGCGCGCCTACGACGAAGCCGGCGGCCAGCGCGATCCGCGCATCTGGACCGCCGAACGCGACATCGAGATGTGGAAGGCTCTGCAGGGCTGAGCGCCATGGCATCGGGCTTCAACTACGTCGCCTATCCCTACCGCCATGTCGCCGACCAGGATGCGGCCGAGCCCGCCCATCATGCGGTGATCGTTGCCGGTGGCGGGCTGGTGGGGCTGACCTTTGCCGTCGACATGGCGGTGCGCGGCCATGATGTCCTGGTGCTCGACGACAACGACCGGGTCAGCGTCGGTTCACGCTCGATCTGTGTCGCCAAGCGTTCGCTGGAGATCTTCGACCGCCTGGGCATCGGCGCGCGCTGTGCGGAAAAGGGCGTGGTGTGGAACACCGGCAAGGTGCTGCACGGCGACCGCCTGCTCTACGCCTTCGACCTGCTGCCCGAGAAGGGCCACCGCTTCCCCGCCTTCGTGAACCTGCAGCAGTATTATGTGGAGACCTTCCTGATCGAGCGCTTCGCCGAACTGGGCCGGGGCGAACTGCGCTGGAAGAACAAGGTGGTCGGCGTGGAGACAGGCGAGGACCGTGTCACCGTGACGGTGGAGACACCGGACGGCCCCTACACCATGACCTGTGACTGGCTGGTCGCCGCCGACGGCGTGAAGAGCTCGGTGCGCAACGCGCTGGGCCTGACCTTCGAAGGCGAGAGCTTTCATGACCATTTCCTCATCACCGATGTCGTGATGCACTCCGACATGCCGGTGGAGCGCCGCTTCTGGTTCGATCCGCCCTTCCATGGCGGCAAGTCGGCCCTGCTGCACAAGCAACCCGACAACATCTGGCGCATCGACCTGCAGCTTGGCCCCGACGCCGACCGTGAGGCTGAGATGCGCGAGGAGGCGATCGTGCCGCGCCTCAAGGCGATGCTGGGCCCGGAGACAGCGTTCACGATCGACTGGTCCAGCCTCTATACCTTCCAGTGCCGGCGCATGGAGCGCTTCCATCACGGCCGCGTCGTTTTCGTCGGCGATGCCGCCCATACCGTCTCGCCCTTCGGCGCGCGCGGCGGCAACGGCGGCATCCAGGATGCCGACAATCTCGCCTGGAAACTTGCCGCCATCATGGAGGGCAGGGCGGGCGAAACCCTGCTCGAAACTTACGAAGCCGAGCGGGTTCCCGCCGCCGACGAGAACATCCTCAACTCCACCCGCGCGACCGACTTCATCGCGCCCAAGAATGCGGCGATGGAACTCTTCCGTGAGGCGGTCCTGGGCCTTGCCGATCACCACGCCTTCGCCCGCGCCTTCGTCAACAGCGGGCGCCTCTCGGTTGCCCACAAATGCGCGGCGAGCCCGCTCGCCTCGCCCGACGAGGGCGTCTTTGCGGGCGGCGTCGCACCAGGCTGGCCCGCGCTCGATGCGCCGCTGGGGAACAACTGGCTGCTCGAGAAGCTGGGCGGCGATTTCGTCCTGCTGCTGGTAGGCCATGATCCCGTCGCCTTTGCCGGCCTGCCCTTGCGGCTACTCGCCCTGGAGGCGGGCGACGACCGCGACGGGCTGATCGCATCGCGTTACGATCTGGCAACGCCGGGGGCCTATCTCTTCCGTCCGGACCAGCATGTCGCCGCGCGCTTCCGCCATCCCACGCCGGAAGGCGTGCGTGCGGCCCTCGACCGCGCCATGGGGCAGATGCAATGACCGCCACGCTCGACACCAGCCCGCGCCTCAAGCGCCCCGATGATGTCTATCAGGCGCTGATGGATGCACAGAAGACGATGACCGCGCGGGAGGCCGATCTCTTCCGCGCCCGCCTCGTGCTGCTGCTCGCCAACCAGGTGGGCGATGATGACGTGGTGCTGGCCGCCATCGAAGCCGCGCGGCCGGAGACGTCGTGAGCGCGGTCTTCGTCGATGCCGATGCCTGTCCGGTCAAGGACGAGGTCATCCGGGTCATCACCCGCCACGGCGTTTTGGTCCACATGGTGAGCAACGGCTGGCTGCGCCTGGAGGAAAACCCGCTGATCGACAAGGTGGTGGTGCCCCAGGGTCCCGATGTCGCCGACGACTGGATCGCCGAGCGGGCGGGGCGGGGCGATGTCGTGGTCACGGCCGACATTCCGCTCGCCGCCCGCTGCCTGGAGAACGGCGCGCGGGTGATCGGCCACGGCGGGCGCCCCTTCACGCAGGACAGCATCGGCAGCGCGCTTGCCATGCGGGAACTCAGCGCCCACTTGCGCGAGACCGGCGAGATCAAGGGCAGCGGTGCCATGTTCGGCAAGAAGGACCGCCTGCGGTTTCTGGATGCGCTGGAACGCGAACTGACCGCCGCCAAACGGGAGACCGGCTGAGGGCCTTCAGCGCAGGCCCATGCCGTCGAGCGGCACGGCCGGTTCGGTGCCCTTCACGAGATCGGCGACGATGCGGGCGCTGCCCGGGGCCATGGTCCAGCCCATGTGACCGTGGCCGGTGTTGACGATGAGGTTGCCGTGCGTACGGCCGATGACCGGCGTGCCCTCCGGGGTCATCGGGCGCAGGCCGGCCCAGTAGTCCGGACGGGCATAGTCGGCGCCGCGGGGATAAAGCTCGCGCACCTTGGTCAGCATGTGATCGAAGTCGGCGGGTTTGTGGCCGGTATCGAAGCCGGCGAACTCGGCCGTGGCGGTGACGCGCAAACGGTCGCCGAAACGGGCATAGGCGACGAGGTTGTCCTCGTCGACGCCGCCGAAGGTCGGCGGCTGGTGCTCCGGCCCGATGGGCAGGGTCACCGAGTAACCCTTGATCGGATAGACCGGCAGGGAGAGACCCAGGCTGCGGCCCAGCGCCGGGCTCCAGACACCCAGGCACAGCACGACGAGGTCGCCCTTGATCTCGCCCTGTGCCGTCTTCACTGCGGCGATGCGTCCGTTCTCGCGACGCAAGCCGGTGACCTGCGTGCCATAACGGAAGGCGATGCCCTGCTGCGCACAGCGTTCGGCAAGACGGCAGGTATAGACGCGGGCGTCGCCGCTGCCGTCGTCAGGGCACCACACCGCGCCGGCGATACGCTCGCGGGCTTGCGCCAGGGCGGGATCGATGCGGATCGCCTCGTCGGTATCGATGACGCGCAGATCCATCCCCTCATCGCGCAGGATCGCCATGTTGGCCGCACCCTTCTGCAGGGTTTCGGCGCTGCGGTAGAGATAGACGAGGCCGCCGGGGACACCGTGGAAGTCGATCCCGGCGTCATCGGCGATGGCGTGCAGGCGCTCGGCGGAGTAACGCGCCAGGCGCAGCTTGCGCCGGGTGTTGCGCACCGCGCGCGCCGCCGTGCAGTTCCTCAGGAAGCGCGCGGACCAGATCCACAGGTGCGGATCGAGGCTGGGGCGGAAACGCAGGGCCTGGCCTGGCAGATACAGCGACTTCAGCAGGATCTTCGGCGCCTTCGGCGAGGCCCAGGAGAAGGAATGGCTGGGCGCGATCAGCCCGGCATTGGCAAAGCTGGTGCCCAGCGCGGGGCCTTCCAGCCGTTCGACCACGGTCACCTCGTGGCCGTCGCGCATCATCTCCCAGGCTGTGGTGATCCCGACGATGCCCGCGCCCAGAACCGTGATCTTCATGCCACCGCTCCATCGCCCGGAACCGGGCTCTGCCCCGCAGCCATGGCAACGCTTCGCGGGCCGCCAGGCAAGCGGATTCGCAGGGCGCGACAAACCGTCTGGACGCGGCGATGGGGATGCTGAAACAATTGAAACATTCCGGGCCTGCTTCTGATACAGGCCGGAAACAGGGGGCAGGTGAGCATGGCGGGGCACAAGCGCACCGAAGGGCCAGGGACCGCATGGAACCGCTGCACGCCGCCGCCGCAGCCGGATACGACGACGTGAGCGACGCCGCGCGCCGCCACCAGACCCTGGTCGACTTTGCGGTCTCCCATTCGCGGGTGATTTTCTATATTGCCGGGCTGGGGGGCGACAAACCGGTCAGCTTCATCAGCCGCAATGTGGAAACCATCACCGGACACAAGGTGGCCGCGTTCCACGAGGACAGCCGCTACGGCCGCCGCTTCATCCACCCCGAGGAGATCGACCGCTACAACCGGGAAATCGCACGCCTGGGCGAGGTCGAATCGGTGAGCGTGCGTTATCGCTTCCGCACGACGGACGGCGCCTGGCTGTGGTTCAACGACGATGTCCGCCTGTTGCCCGACGACGGCAAGGGGCCGCGCGAGTTCGTCGGCTCGATGACCGACGTGACGGAACTGGAAAAGGCAGAGCAGGCGCTGCGCCGCACCCAGGCCCTGCAGCACGCGGTCGTGGAATCGGCCCACCACGGCATCGTCCTGACCGATGACCAGGGGCTGACGGTGAGTTTCAACGCCGCCGCCCTGGAACTGTTCGGCTATGAGCAGGACGAGGTCGTCGGCCGCCCGGTTGGCGACCTGATCGTGCCGCCGGACCTGCGCCAGGCCCATCAGAACGGTTTCGACCGCTTCCGCGCCACGGGCGAACTGACCATGGCGGGACGCCAGATCGAGACGCGCGCCATGCGGCGCGACGGCACGACCTTTCCGGTGGAGCTTTCCTTCGCCCAGGTCGCGGTCGACGGCAGCACGCGTTTCGTCGCCGAGATCCGCGACATCACCGAGCGGGTCGAGGCCGAACGCCACAGCCGGCGCCTTGCCCAGCTGCTGCAGGATGCGGTCGACAGCCTGCCCCACGGCTTTTCCGTGGTCGACCGCGACGGTTACTACGAGATCTGCAACCGCGCGTTCGCCGGCCATTACGGCTGCCGCCCCGAGGATCTCGTGGGCCATCACCGCACCGAGATCATCGACCGTCTGCTGCCCCAGTTCGATCTGATCGACGGCGACCCGGTGGCCGGCGCCGCCGATGCGATGGAGCTGCTGGAACGCTCCCGTGAGCGGCCCATCGAGGTGCGCCTGAAGTCCGGCGTGTGGTGGCTGGTGACGCGCCAGGTGACCAGCGACGGGCGCATCACCTCGCTGCGTTCGGACATCACCAACCTGAAACAGGCCCAGGAGGCGGCCAGCGCGAGCAACGCCTTCATCACGCGCCTGCTCGACGCCTGCCCGGTGCCCTTCGGCATGTCGCGCATGGCCGACAGCCTGGTGCTCTATGAAAGCCCGGCGTCCAAGGCGCTCTACCAGCGCGATTTCAGCGCCGGCCCGGTCCACGCGGTCAACAACTTCGCCGATCCCGACGACCGCAAGCTCTACGTCGAGATGCTGAAGAGCCAGGGTTACGTCGAAAGTTTCCAGGCGATGCTGCGGCGCAACGACGGCACGGTGTTTCCAGGCTCCCTCTCGGGCCGCCTCATCGAATATGACGGCGAGGAGCTGATCGTCTTTTCCTCCACCGACCTGACGCGCCAGATCGAGATCGAGGAGGAGATGACGCGCCAGCGCGACGCCCTGCACCAGAGCGAGAAGCTCAGCGCGCTCGGCGAGCTGCTGTCGGGCATCGCGCACGAACTCAACAACCCGCTCTCGGTGCTGGTCGGCCAGGCTCTGCTGCTGAAGGAAACCGCCCAGGACGAGAGGGTGCAGGAGCGCGCGGCCAAGATCGGAACGGCGGCCGACCGCTGCGCGCGCATCGTGAAGAGCTTCCTGGCGATGGCGCGCCAGCGCCCGATGCGCAACGTGGAGACCGACCTCAACGCGCTCGTGCGCGATGCGATGGAGCTCACCTCCTATGCGCTGCGGTCTTCCAACATCGCGGTGGAGCTTCGCCTTTCGGACAACCTGCCGACGATCAACGGCGATCCCGACCAGCTGCAGCAGATCATCATCAACCTGGTGGTCAACGCCCAGCACGCGCTCGACGCGGTGCCCGAGCCGCGCGTGTTGCGCATCATCACGGCCTTCCGCTCGCGCGACCGCGAGGTGGTGCTGAAGGTCAAGGATAACGGCCAGGGCATGGCCGACCATGTCCGCCGGCGCATCTTCGAGCCGCTGTTCACGACCAAGGAGGTCGGCGTCGGCACGGGCATCGGCCTGGCGTTGTGCCACCGCATCGTCACGTCCCACGGCGGGCGCATCAAGGTGGAGAGCGCGCAGGGCGAAGGCGCGACCTTCATCCTGCGTTTCCCCGCCGCGGCGCCGATGGAGCAGGACGCCGATGCCGGAGCGGGGGCGACGGGCACCGGCGTGGGCCGCGTGCTGGTGGTCGACGACGAGCCGGAGGTCGGCGACCTGGTCGCCGAAATCCTGACGCGGGAAGGTTACGAGGTGACGGTGGCGCGCAGCGGGGAGGAGGCCCTGGGCCTGATCCGTACGCGCCGCTTTGCGGCCATCGTCAGCGATCTGCGCATGCCCGGCATGGATGGCATGGACCTGCACGCGCGTATCTCGGAGATGGCGCCGCAGCTTCTGCCTTCCCTGGGCTTCATGACGGGCGACACCATGGGCGCGCGGGCGCATGCTTTCCTGGAGGCGACGGGTGCGCCCTTCATCGACAAGCCGATCCTGCCCGAGGACCTGCGCGGTCTGATGGCCCGGCTGACCTATCCGGAAGGCACAGAGGGGGAGGTTTCATGAGCGGCAACCGCATGCATATCGCCGTCGTCGATGACGAACGCGACATCCGCGAGACCGTGGCCGAATATCTGACCCTGCACGGTTTCCGCGTCACGCCGGTCTCGGGCGGCGAGGAACTGCGCCGCCTGGTGGAGGCCAGTCGCATCGACCTGGTGGTGCTCGACATCTCGATGCCGGGCGAGGACGGCCTTTCGCTCGCCCGCTTCCTGCGGGTGCAGCATACCGCGGGC
>CALLQH010000164.1 GCA_938014945.1 uncultured bacterium
GCCCCGTTTGCCCAGATCGTCGATCGCGCGACGGGCCTGGCGGATGGCCGCGATGCCGGGAATGCCCGTCTCCTCGGTGGCGAGGTGGGGGCCGGCGCCGGTGGAGCCTTCCATGCCGTCGATGTAGATCGAGTCCGGTCCGCACTTCACGGCCATGCGCACGTCGTCATAGACGCGGGCGGCGCCGAGCTTGAGCTGGATCGGGATCTGGTAGTCGGTGGCTTCGCGGATTTCCTGGATCTTCAGGGCCAGATCGTCCGGGCCCAGCCAGTCAGGGTGACGGGCAGGCGAACGCTGGTCGATACCCGCGGGCAGCGAGCGCATCTCGGCGACCTGGTCGGTCACCTTCTGGCCCATCAGATGGCCGCCCAGACCGACCTTGCAGCCCTGGCCGATGAAGAACTCGCAGGCATCGGCAAGCTGCAGGTGGTGCGGGTTGAAGCCGTAGCGGCTCTGGATGCACTGGTAGAACCACTTCTCCGAGTAACGCCGCTCGTCGGGGATCATGCCGCCTTCGCCCGAGCACGTCGCCGTGCCGGCCATGGTGGCGCCGCGGGCAAGAGCCGTCTTGGCCTCGTAGCTGAGCGCGCCGAAGCTCATGCCCGTGATGTAGATCGGGATGTCGAGCTCGAGAGGACGCTTGGCCTTCGGACCGATGACGGTCTTGGTCTCGCACTTCTCGCGGTAACCCTCGATCACGAAACGGGTCAGCGTGCCCGGCATGAACGTCAGGTCGTCCCACGTCGGGATCTTCTTGAACAGGGCCATGCCGCGCATGCGGTAGCGGCCCAGTTCCGCCTTGATGTGAATGTCATCGACCACGCGGGGCGGGAACATGAAGTTCTGGCCCAGAACATTCTTGTTCCGGCCGTCGCCCTTCGAGCGTTCGATGACGTCTTCCTTCTTGGTCGCCATAGTTTCTAACTCCTGTATCGAACGCCGCTAGAGGATGAGCTTCTTTTCCGACGGCTCCAGATTGTCGTAGTTCCAGAGCTGCTTGCCGGCGACGATCTTCGTCATGTTCTCGACGCCGTTGGGCGCCTTCAGGCCGTACTGCGTCAGCTTGCGCGTCAGCCACGCACGGTCGAGTTCGGTCATCTCCGCGGGAACCGCATCGACACCCAGGCTCTCGATCTTGCCGCCGACGTAGATCGTGCCGTCGTACATGGAATCGCCGAGGTTCTTGCCGGCATCGCCCAGCACGACCATGCGGCCGCGCTGCATCATGAAGCCCGAGAACGCGCCGGTGCGGCCGCCGATCAGGATGGTGCCGCCCTTCTGGTCGATGCCCGTGCGGGAGCCGACATCGCCCATGCAGACGAGGTCGCCGCCGCGCAGGGCCGCGCCGAAGGTGGAGCCGGCGTTCTTCTCGATGACCACCGTGCCCGACATCATGTTCTCGGCGCAGGACCAGCCGACGCGGCCGGTGACCCGCACGTTCGGGCCGTCGATCAGGCCGACGCCGAAGTAGCCGAGGCTGCCCTCGAAGGTGAGGTTGAGCCGCTGCAGGATGCCCACACCCAGCGAATGCTTGGCCAGCGGGTTCTTGACGACGATCGAGCCGTAGCCCTGGCTCATCAGTTCGCGCAGCTTCAGGTTGATGGCGTTGTTGTCCATCTGGGCTGCGTCGAACTCGATGCGCTTGTTGAAGTCGACGTCATAGGCTTCCGGGTAGAGGAAGTTCTCCTCCTCCGTGAAGTCGAAGAAGCGCTGCTGCGTGCGGCCGGTCAGCTGCTCGGTGTGCAGCCCCTGCTCGTGCGAGCTGCGTCGTGTCAGCTTCGCCATACCCGAACCTCCGAATCATAGGGATCAAACGTGTCGATTTCCTGCGGCATGATCTGGCGGATGGCGACTTCCTCGGATGCCATCGCGACCAGGTCGTCGCTCTCGAACAGCACCATCGGCTTGGCCGCCATGCAGTCCTTGGCCATGCCCAGGCTGTCGCTGGTCGCCACCAGATAGGTGAAGACGCCGTCGATCTCGTCGATCGACTGACGCATGGCGTCCTCCAGCTGGATGCCGTTGTCGAGCTTGTCGGCGAGGTAGACCGCCAGCAGCTCGCTGTCGCAGTTCGACATGAAGCGGAAGCCCTTGCGCTCCATCTGGCGGCGCATGATCCAGTAGTTGGTGAGCTGCCCGTTATGGACGACCGAAATGTCGTGATAGGGGTAGGCCCAGTAGGGATGCGCCGAGCGGATGTCGACGTCGGACTCGGTCGCCATGCGGGTGTGGCCGATGGCGTGCGTGCCCTTGAAGCCCTTCAGCTTGTACTGGTCCGAGACGACGGTGGCGTCGCCCAGGTCCTTGATCAGCTCCAGGCCCGAACCCATCGAGAGAATCTCGGTGGCCTCGACGTCCTCGACGAAGTCGGCGAGCTGCTTCATGTCGCCGTCGTACTGGATGCGGTAGCGGAAGGCGTATTCCGTCGCGTCCTTGGCCTCGATGATCTTGACGCCCAGGCCCGCCAGGCGGCTGTCGACCTCGGCGCGGCGCTCGCGCACCGTCTCGTGGATCTGGAAGCCCTTTGCGAGGTCTTCCTGCTCGGCGACCTTGAAGCGCATCACGTACTCGTTCTTGTTGGGCACGCCGTAAACGGCGAACCCGGTCGAATCAGGACCGCGATGCTTGAGCGACTGGAGCATCGCGGTCATTTCGGACCCGATGTCTGCCGCTCCCTTTCGATGAATGATTCCGGCGATGCCACACATGGCTTGAGGTTCTCCTCGTTCTAGAGACAACAACGGCGGCAGCCCGTGCCAGGGCTGCCGCCGCCGGTAACGATGCCTATCAGGGCAGGCAGTCCCAGTAGCGCTCGATGTCCCAGTCGGTGACGGTGGCCATGAAGCGCTCCCACTCGTCCGTCTTGTAGTGCATGAACACCCGGTACATGTCGTCGGGCATGGCGCGCTTGATGACTTCGTCCTTCTTCAGGCGCTCCAGCGCGTCGCCCAGCGACATCGGCAGCTTCTTGACCTGCTTGCCGGACTCCATGGCCTCGTAGATGTTGCGCTCCTCCGGCTCGCCCGGATCGAGCTTCTCGGTGATGCCGTGGTCGAACGACTGCAGGATGGCGTTGGCCATCAGGTAGGGGTTCACCATCGAGTCCACCGCGCGGTACTCGAAACGGCCCGGCGCCGAAACGCGCATGCCGGTGGTGCGGTTCTGGTAGCCCCAGTCGGCGAAGACCGGCGCCCAGAAGCCCGTGTCCCACAGGCGGCGGTAGGAGTTGACGGTCGAGCAGCCGATGGCGGTCAGCGCGCCCAGGTGCTGCATGATGCCGCCGATCGCCTGCAGGCCGATCTTGCCCGGCTTCCGGGGATCCTTGCCCTCGGGCATGAAGGTGTTCTTGCCGCCCTTCCGGTACATGAAGTTCTGCGGCATGCCCGCGGGCGTCTCCTGGCCCAGGGGATTGAACTCGTCCTTGCCGCCCGACCACAGCGAGACGTTGTGATGGCAGCCCGAGGCCGAGACGCCCATGAACGGCTTCGTCATGAAGCAGGCGATCAGGTTGTTCTCGCGGGCGACCTGGGCGCAGATCTGGCGGTAGGTCGTCAGGCGGTCGGCGGTGCGCAGGGCATCGTCGAACTGGAAGTTCAGCTCAAGCTGGCCCGGGGCGTCCTCGTGGTCGCCCTGGATCATGTCCAGGCCCATGGCGCGGCTGTACTCGATCACCTTCATGAAGACCGGGCGCAGGCTCTCGAACTGGTCGATGTGGTAGCAGTTGGGCTTGGAGAAGCCGCCGGCGGGCAGGCCGTCCTCACCCTTCTTCAGCCACATCATCTCCGGCTCGCAGCCGTGGCGCATGTGCAGCTTGTGCTTCTTCTGGAAGGCGTCATGGGCGCGGCGCAGGTTGCCGCGGCAGTCGCCGGCAAAGAAGCCGCCGGGGTTCTTGACCTCTTCGCGGTTGCGGAAGCAGGTGCAGAAGACGCGGGCGACGCGCTTGTCCCAGGGCAGCTGGACGAAGGTCTCGGGGTCGGGGATGCCGACCAGCTCGGAGGCCTCCGGGCCGAAGCCGATGTATTTGCCGTAGCGGTCGGTATAGAGGTTGGAGACCGAGCCGTAGACGAGCTGGAAGCCGCGCTCGGCGATGCTCTCCCAGTGATCGGCCGGCACGCCCTTGCCGATGATGCGGCCGGTGACGGAGATGAACTGGTAGTAGATGTAGTCGATCTTCAGTTCATTGATCTTCTTGCGCACATCCTTGATGAGCTGCGCGCGGCCCTTTGCTTCGACGTAGGCTTCGATGTCCATGGCCATGGATCTTTGTCCCCCTTGGCTCTTTCCCTAGTGGTTGTGGCCCCCCGCGCGGCGAACATGCCGTGCCGGACCCTGGATCGAGATTGGTCCCCCGCCGCTTGATGAGTCAACGCAAGCCGGTCGTCAGCTCCACGGGAACGGGCTGTGCGACACCGGATGCAGGCGGCCATCCTCGTAACGCTTGAAATCGAACGGCGCGAGCAGGCTGCTCTTCTCGCCGACGATCTCGCCGGCGACGAGCTTGCCGACGCCGATCATCTTGTAGCCGTGGTTCGAGTCGGCCAGGACGTGCACGTTCTCGCAGAACACGTCGAAGACCGGGAAGCTGTCGGGCGTGAAGCAGCCAAGGCCGCCCGAAGGCTCCTTCTTCCACTTGCCGATCTGGCCGGAGAAACGCTCCTGGCAGAAGGCGAGCGCCGAGCACCACATGTGGGCGAAGTCGTCGCCGACGATGAAGTCGGGCGAGTCGGGGCCGTAGGGGTCGAGCTGGACCTCGTCCACCGGGGTCTCCACGACATAGGGCATGGCCCCGCCCTGGATGCCGGCAAAGTTGAAGTCGGGCTTGTAGTAGATGCCCCAGAGCTTGTCGGTGATCAGCGAGCCGTCGACGTCGCTGTAGAGCGGGGCGTCGGTGTCGACATGGATGACCGGGGGCATCTTGCCGTCGTTGGTCCGCTGCATCTCGGGATCGACGCCCAGGGTGCCTTCCTCCAGGCACCAGTAGCGCCACATGTCGATGCCCTGGTGGACCTCGCCGTCGCGGCCCTTGATGGAGACCGTCTTGGGCAGCTCCAGCATGTTCCAGATCTGGCTGACCCAGGGGCCTACCGCGACCACGACATAGTCGGTCTCGATGTCGCCCTTGTCGGTCTTCACCTTGGAGACCGCGCCGCCCGACTTGTCGAAGCCGGTGACCTTGACGCCGGTCATGATGCGCACGCCCTCGCCCTCGGCCTTGGTCGCAAGGCCGTAGATCGAGGCGGTGTTGTTGGCGTAGCCGCCCTTCTTCTCGTGCAGGACGGAGGTGATGCCCTGGGCGCGCCAGTCGCTGAACATGCCCTTCATGTAGGTCATGCAGTCCTCGGCGCCTTCGATGAAGGTCGAGGGATAGCCGATCTCCTGCTGCTGCTGGTAGATCGAGGCGACGTCCTCGTGCATGCCCTCCGGGCTGATCTGCATGTAGCCGACCGGATGGTAGCTGTAGGCCTTGGGATCGCTCTCCCAGACCTCGACGCTCTGGGCCATCAGGCGGCGCATGGCCGGCTGGTAGTAGTTGTTGCGCACCACGCCGCAGGCGATGCCGCTGGCGCCGGCCGCGATGCCGGTCTTGTCGACGACCAGGATGTCGGCGCCCGAACCCTTGCCGCGAGCCTTCAGCTCCAGCGCAAGGTGGTAGGCCGTCGAGAGGCCGTGGATGCCGGCGCCGATGATCACGTACTTGGAATGGGTGGGGAAGGCCATGGTCTCTCGTGTTCCTCCAGAAGCCGGATGCGAGTCGCGGCTGATCGACAAATTGGTTGGGCGCGCCCGATGGCCCCTAAGGCAAGCTGTGCTTGACGCCGGGACCATTTGGCTCAACCATGTGCTGAGCCAATTGTGGCCCAATCGAACCAATTGCGGGTAGTGAAATCCCGCCTGAAAGTTATGTCAAGCGAAAGCGCGGCGATCAGATCTGCAGGCGGAACCGGCGGCGTGGAAGCGCTGCGCAATCTGCCCTTGCCCGGCGCACGGAGCGCCTCGGCGATTGCGGCGCAGCTGCGCCAGGCGATTCACGACGGGGTTTACGTCAACGGCGAGCGCCTGCCGGCCGAGCGCCAGCTCGCCACGGCCCTGTCGAGCTCGCGGACCACGGTGCGCGAGGCGCTGCGCATCCTGGAGAACGGCAAGCTGGTCAGCCGCCGGGTCGGTTCGGGCACCTTCGTCACCTTCCGCCCGGAAGAGGCCGAGGAGGATGTCGCCGAGATCACCAGCCCGCTGGAACTTGTCGAGGTGCGTCTTGCCGTGGAGCCGCACATGGTGCGCCTGGCGACCCTGCACGCCACCCTGCGCGACCTCGAGCGCATCGAGGAGGCCCTGGAGGCGCTGGCCGACCCCGGCATCAACGCCGAAGCCTTCACCAAGTGGGACCGAACCTTCCACCAGACCATCGCGGAGGCGACGCGCAACCCGCTGCTGGTCTCGATCTACCGCCAGATCAACCACGTGCGCGGCCACCGCCAGTGGAACTCCATGAAGGACAAGGTGCTCACACCCGAGTCCATCGCGGCCTACAACCAGCAGCACCGGGCCATCTACGACGCCCTGCGCGCCCGCGACGCCGATACCGCCGTCGAACTGGTGCGCGACCACCTGATCGCCGCCCGGAACCAGCTTTCGGTGGTGTAGGGGCCGCACCCGGCGGAGCCGCCCCGGGTTGCCAACAGCTTCTGTGGACAAGTCTGTCGACAACCCTGCGGGTTCCGGGTGCGCGCGGCGGAATCCCGTGGCGGGCTGCGTCTCTGCCTGATTTTTGGGCAGATTTGGCAAATCACTGAAACAAAAGAGAAATTTCCCCACCTTGTGTGACGGGACGCTGACGCTTCTGCAAACGGCGCCTTGACAGGGGTGCTTGCGGGGAGGGGTGATTCGGCTGTGCACAATTGGCCCTGCCGAAGCCGTGCGGGAGCGCGGAATCCTGCGGGTTTCACGTTGCCGTGACGGTATTTGGCGGGGCGCTGCCGCTGGCGCCGGCCACCCCGGCATGCCGAGTCGGGCTGCTCCTAGAAGCTGCGGCGGCGGGTGATCTCGATGCCGGCACCTTCGGCGCCCGGAATCGCCTCGGGCTTTTCCACACGGATGCGGGCGGTGCGCACGCTGCTGTCGGTCAGGCACAGGTTGGCCAGCCGGTTGGCGAAGGTCTCGACCAGTTCGATGTGGCCGGCCTCCACCAGATCGCGGGCGTGGGCGACCGGGACGCGGTAGTCGTAGACCGAGGCGAGGTCGCCCTCGACCGGCGGGCCGGTCTCGACCTCCAGTTCGATGTCGACGACCAGGGGCTGGCGTTCGTGGCGCTCGTGGTCGAGCACGCCGATGGAGGCGTCCAGCAGCAGGCCGCGGATGAAGATGGTATCGCTTACGACTTCGCTCATGGCTTCAGCGGGTAGCCTCCCTGGGGATGCAGCCAGCCCAGATGCTGGCCGCCGTCGAGAACGATCATCTGCCCGGTCATGGCCGGGGCTTCGAGAATGAAACGGACGGCTGCGCCGATTTCCTGCGGGCTGGTGCCCCGGCGCAGCGGATTACCCTCGGTCCAGCGGTCCATGTCAGCGGCGTCGTGGCCGTGGTCGGGCAGGGCCATGCCGGGCCCGATGGCGTTGACCCGGATGGCCGGCGCCAGCGCCAGCGCCCAGGTGCGCACCAGGGACCACAGCGTCGCCTTGCTTGCGGCATAACTCATGTAGTGGGGCGTCGGGTTGACGACGCGCTGGTCGAGGATGGCGATGACATTGCCCTGCGCGCCGTCGGGAAGCTGCGCGGCAAAGGCCTGGGTCAGGAAGACCGGTGCCGTGACGTTGACCGCCATGTGATGGGCCCAGCTTGCCGGGCTGGCATCGGCCAGGCTGTCGCGGCGGAAGACGGCGGCGTTGTGGACCAGCAGGTCGAGCGGACGGCCCAGGGCCTCGGCCGCGCGCGGCACCAGGGCCTCGACCTCGGCGATGTCGGCCAGATCCGCGGCAATGGCGGCGGCATTGCCCCCTGCGTCGCGGACGGCGGCGGCGGCGGCCTCGGCCTGTTCTGCGGAGCGTCCGTAATGATAGGCCACGGCCCAGCCCGCTGCCGCCAGGCCATCGGCGATGGCAAGGCCCAGGCGGCGTCCGGCGCCGGTCACCAGGGTTGCACCGGGCGAGGAGGAGGCTGCGTTCATCGCTCCTATCTAGGCGTTCGGCCGCGCCGGGTCCATGCAGCCTGTCAGGATGACGCCTTGTCGGGTGAAAGTGCGGCGCCGATGCGCTTGAGCGCCTCGGAGGTGTCGAGCCGCTCCAGCATCAGTTCGATGAAGGCGGGGCCCTCGTTGCCGGCTTGGGCGCGCTCCAGGGCGGCGTCGAGTTCGTCCTCAGTCGTCACGCGGGTGCCCCAGCCGCCGCCGAAAACCTCCGGCAGGCGGTGATAGTCCCAGCGCTGGATGTCGTTGTAGGGGCCCTCGTGGATGACGCGCTCGGTGGTGTAGCCGTCGTTGTTCATCAGCAGGATGATGGCGTTGCTCCTGCGCCGGCAGAGCGAGGAGAGCTCCTGCGCGGTCATCTGGAAGGCGCCGTCGCCGATCAGCGCCAGCGGCCGCCGCCCGGGATCGGCGAGCGACGCGCCGAGCGTCGCGGGCAGGGCATAGCCGATCGAGAGGTAGAAGGCCTGGCCCAGGAAGCCGACATCGTGGTGCATCACCAGGTCGGCGGCGGCAAACAGCGAATCGCCGGTCTCGGCAATGACCATGATGTCCTCGCCGACCATGGCGTTGACCCGTTTCATCACCCGGTCGACGGTCAGCGTCTTGCCGGGTTCGGCCGTGAAGCCGGTGTCGAGCAGGGCGGCGACACTCTGGAAGGGCGCATGGGCGAGGCCGCCCTTGGGCATCCGCCCGGCAAGGCCCGCCACCACGTCGCCGATCCAGACCTGCTCGTAGACATGCTGGCTGATCTTCAGGCGGCCGGAATTGGCAAGGATCATGCGCCGTCCGTCGAGCCCGGCCGAATAGAAGCCGAGGTTCATGTCGGAGACCCAGGCGCCCAGGCAGAGCAGCACGTCGGCATTCTCGACGATCTCGCGCACCTCGGCGCGGGAACTGGCGCCCTCGTAGACGCCCACGGCCTGGGGATGGTGTTCGGAAATCACCGTCTTGCCCAGCAGGTTGGTGGCGATGGGCAGGCCGCTCGCCTCGACCAGGGCGAGCAGGTCGTCCATCAGGCCGTAGCGGTGCAGTTCGACGCCGCCCAGGATGGCGGGGCGTTTGGCCTGGGCCAGCAGCGACATGACCTCGTCCAGGCCCTCGGCGAGCGCATCGGGGTCGCTGGCGGGGCGGTCCGGCGCGGCGAAGGGGCCGGGCGCGGCGCAGGCGCGGTCGACCATGTCGGCCGGGATCTCGATCATCACGGGCCGCTTTTCGGCAAGGCAGCGGGCGAGCACCCGGTCGATGCGCTCGGGCGCGTGTTCGGCGTCGTCGAGCAGGGCGGTCGCCACGGTGACGTGTTTGTAGGCCTCCAGCATGGTCGAGAAATCGCCCACGCCATGGTGCAGCAGCATGGAGCTGCGCCGCTGGGTGGTGCGCGGCCCGCCGACCAGCACGACCAGAGGCACCTGCTCGGCATAGGCGCCGGCCACCGCGTTCATCGCGCTGAACCCGCCCACGCCCCAGGTGACGCAGACGCAGCCGATGCCGTTGATCCGGGCATAGGCGTCGGCGGCGTAACCGGCGTTGAGTTCGTTGCAGGTGCCGACCATCTCGATGCCTCTGGCGATCAGCCGGTCCATGAAGGTCAGCACATAGTCGCCCGGCACCCCGAACGTGTGCTTGAGGCCGGCCTGTTTGAGGCGGGTGAGCAGGTAGGTGGCGACGGTGGCTTCGGTCATGGCTGCGAACTCTCCCCAAACACCGTGTCATGGTCCGACTTGATCGGACCATCCATGCTGTGACCGCACAAGGCGCGCCTGCGGTCAGGTTACAGCATGGACCCTCCGGTCAAGCCGGAGGGTGACAAGAATAGGGGGATTCGCGCCGCCACGTACCTTTTCAGGAAGCCGGGAACGTTCGGCGCCCAATCGTTCTCTCAGGCGAGGCAGGGTGAAAGAAAGCTTTACGGCCCCTTGCGCTTCTTCACCTTGCGGCGGGCGCTGCGTTCCATGGCGGCTTTCTGGGGGTGTTCGCGCACGCCCAGTTCGGCGTTTTCCAGGCGGCGGATCTCGTCGCGGATGCGGGCGGCTTCCTCGAACTCCAGGTCGGCGGCGGCGGTCTTCATGCGCTTTTCGAGATCGGCAATGCGTTCAGGCAACGTGCGGCCGTCCGCGTCGCCGGCGATGCCCAGATCGACCTCGACGTAGTCGGCATTGTAGGGGCTCTGCATGGAATCGCTGACGCCGCGGCGGATCGACTCCGGCGTGATGCCGTGTTCGGTGTTCCAGGCCGTCTGGCGTTCGCGGCGGCGCTCGGTCTCGGCGATCGCGTATTCGAGCGAGGCGGTCATGTGGTCGGCATAGAGGATGACGCGGCCGTCGATGTTGCGCGCGGCCCGCCCGATGGTCTGGATCAGCGAGGTCTCGCTCCTCAGGAAGCCTTCCTTGTCGGCATCCAGGATGGCGACAAGGGCGCATTCGGGGATGTCGAGGCCCTCGCGCAGCAGGTTGATGCCGACCAGCACGTCGAAGATGCCCAGGCGCAGGTCGCGGATGATCTCGATGCGCTCCAGGGTGTCGATGTCGGAATGCAGGTAGCGCACCTTCAGGCCCGCTTCGGTGAGGTATTCGGTCAGCGCCTCGGCCATGCGCTTGGTCAGCGTCGTCACCAGGGTGCGATAGCCCTTCGCTGCCACGTCCTTGGCCTCGGCGATCAGGTCGTCGACCTGGGTCGTGGCCGGGCGGATGATGCAGGGCGGATCGATCAGGCCCGTGGGGCGGATGACCTGCTCGACGAAAACGCCGCCGGTGCGCTCCATCTCCCACTTGCCCGGCGTCGCCGAGACGAAGATCGACTGGGGCCGCATGGCGTCCCACTCCTCGAACTTCAGCGGCCGGTTGTCGACGCAGCTCGGCAGGCGGAAGCCGAACTCGGCCAGCGTCGACTTGCGGTTGAAGTCGCCCTTGAACATGCCGCCGATCTGCGGGACCGAGACGTGGCTCTCGTCGGCAAAAAGCAGGGCGTGGTCGGGCAGGTATTCCATCAGGGTCGGCGGCGGCTCGCCCGGCTGGCGTCCGGTCAGGAAGCGGGAGTAGTTCTCGATGCCCGCGCACATGCCGGTGGCCTGCAGCATCTCGATGTCGAAGGTGGTGCGCTGCTCGATCCGTTCGGCTTCGAGGTAGCGCCCGCTCTCGCGGAACTGCTCCAGGCGCACCTTGAGTTCCGCCTGGATCGACTTGATCGCCTGCTGAAGCGTCGGCTTGGGCACGATGTGATGGCTGTTGGCATACAGCGTGATCTGCTTCTCGACGGCGATCCGTTCGCCGGTCAGGGGATCGAACTCGACGATCTCCTCGACCTCGTCGCCGAACAGGGCGATGCGCCAGGCGCGATCCTCCAGATGGCTGGGGAAGATCTCCACGCTGTCGCCGCGCACACGGAAGGCGCCGCGCTGGAAGTTGGTGTCGTTGCGCCGGTACTGCAGTTCCACCAGGCGGCGGACAAGATCGTCGCGCTCGATGGTCATGCCGGGTTCGACGCGGGTCGTCATCGCCGAATAGCTCTCGACGTCGCCGATGCCGTAGATGCAGGAAACGCTGGCGACGATGATGCAGTCGTCGCGCTCCAGGATCGCACGGGTCGCCGAATGGCGCATGCGGTCGATCTGCTCGTTGCGGCTCGATTCCTTCTCGATGTAGGTGTCGGTGCGCGCGACGTAGGCCTCGGGCTGGTAGTAGTCGTAGTAGCTGACGAAATACTCGACCGCGTTGTCGGGGAAGAAGCTCTTGAACTCGCCGTAGAGCTGGGCGGCCAGGGTCTTGTTGGGCGCCAGTACAAGCGCCGGGCGGCCCATCTTCTGGATGATCTGGGCCATGGTGAAGGTCTTGCCCGAGCCGGTGACGCCGAGCAGCACCTGATCGCGCTCACCGGCGGTCAGGCCTTCGCACAGCGCCTCGATGGCGGCCGGCTGGTCGCCCGCGGGCTTGTAGTCCGACACCAGATTGAACGGCGACGGGCTGATCGGCGCGAAGGGATCGTTGCGGCGGAGCTGGGCGAGGGTCATGGCCCCAATGTAGGGTGTGCCGGGTTCGTTCGCTAGCGGCGCCGTGACCGGCTGGTGTATGGAACCCCATGGGCAAGCCCGTCGGGTCGCTGTGCGCTTGTGCGCGGCGCGCACAACCGTTAGGTGTGCATGCTTCGCTGGAGTGCCTGCTCGATGAGCGTAATGAATCTTGCCCACGTGCCTGGGCGGATGACGCAATGGTTGTTGCTGGTGCTGCTGGCACTGGCCGTGCTGTCGACCGGCGCCCGGGCCGAGGAGACGGTGGCGCCTACCGCGTCCTGGCACTGGGCCGGCTCGAGCGATCCGTCGCCCTGGGCGGTTGCCGTGTTCGGCGGCCAGGCCCTGGACAGCAACTTCAGCGATACCGTCACGCAGCCCTATTCCAGCGACGCGACCGGCGATTACATGGTGGCGCTGGAAGGCTCGCGGACCTTCGCGTGGTATCGCGACATGCTGAGCTTCGAGGGCGCGGCCATGGGCGCCTATCACTTCGGCCACCAGCAGTATGAGGAGTTCGGCGGCGCGGTCTATGCACGCTGGCATCGCTTCCCGTGGAACGACACGGTGCGCACGACCCTGGCCCTGGGGCTGGGGCCCAGCTACACCACGATCTATCCCCAGATCGAGGCGCAGAACGACCCCAACAACCGCTCGCGCTGGCTCAACCAGTTCAACATCGAGGCGACCTTCGGCCTGCCGCAGTATGCCTCCACCGAACTGCTGCTGCGCCTGCAGCATCGCTCCGGGATGTTCGGCACCATGGGCGGCGTCTGGGACGGCTCCAATTTCGTCGTCATGGGGCTGCGCCAGCACTTCTAGAGGCCGGTGTGCCGGTTGCGCGCCCTTTGCGTCCCGGCCGCGCTGCGTTACAACCCCGCGCCGCGCCCCAACGACCGGAAACGTCCATGGATTTCGCTCTCACCGAAGAACAGTCGATGATCGTCGAGACGGTGCGCCGTTTCGTCGACGAGGAACTCGTGCCTTACGAGGACGAGGTCGAGAAGGCCAATGCGGTGCGTCCGGAGCTGATCGCGCAGATCCACGAGCGCGCCATCGCCACCGGGCTCTATGCCGCCAACATGCCCGAGGACCTGGGCGGCGGCGGGCTCGATGCGCTGACCATGACCCTGATGGAGATCGAGCTCGGCAAGACGAGCTTTGCCCTGCAATACGCCGTGGCGCGGCCCTCCAATATCCTGCGCGCCTGCACCGGCGAGCAGGTCGAGAAGTACCTGCTGCCGACGATCCGCGGCGAGCGCGTCGAATGCCTGGCGATGACCGAGCCGGGTGCCGGCTCCGACCTGCGTTCCATGAAGACGAAGGCCGTGCGCGACGGCGAACACTACGTGCTCAACGGCACCAAGCATTTCATCAGCTATGCCGACGTCGCCGATTTCGCCATCGTCTTTGCCGCCTCCGGCGAGGAGGAGACGCCGCGCGGCCCGAAGAAGCTGATCACCAGCTTCCTCATCGACAAGGGCACCCCCGGCTTCGATGTCCGCATGGGCCCCGAGAGCGTCAGCCATCGCGGCTATCACCACTGCGAACTGGTCTTCGAGGACTGCCGCGTCCACGAAAGCCAGATCCTGGGTGTCGAGCACAAGGGCTTCGACGTCGCCAACACCTGGCTTGGCGCGACCCGCCTGACGGTGGCCGCCCAGTGCATCGGCCGCGCCCGGCGCGTGCTGGAGCTGGCAACCGAATGGGCCGCCAGCCGCAAGCAGTTCGGTCAGGCGATCGGCAAGTTCCAGGGCACCTCGTTCAAGCTCGCCGACATGGCGACCGAGATCGAGGCCGCAACCCTGCTGGCCCTGCGCGCGGCCGACAAGGAGACGCGCGGCGAGGCCCAGGACCAGGATTTCGCCATGGCCAAGGTCTTCGCCACGGAGATGCTCGGGCGTGTCACCGACCACGCGGTGCAGATCTTCGGCGGCATGGGCCTGATGAAGGAACTGCCCATCGAACGCTTCTGGCGCGACGCCCGCGTCGAGCGCATCTGGGACGGCACCAGCGAAATCCAGCGCCACATCATCTCCCGCTCCCTGCTGCGCCCCTACGAGAACTGAGGCGGGTTCCCTTTCCCGCCTCATCCCTGCGTACGCAGGGATCCAGAGACGCGGGCGCGGCGGGTCTGGTGACCAGCACCCTGGATTGCCGCTTTCGCGGGAATGAGGAGGGGTTGGGCGGGCTTCCGGAATACGGCGGTCGCGCCGCCCGCGTCACTGCCTTGGCAGGGCTGGCCTGCGCCTCTACGATCCCGCGCGACGCACAACACGGCGCTGCGGCGACCGCCAGAAACACGAGGAGAGACGCATGAGCGACATGGTGAAGGTGACCAAGAACGGCCCCATCTGGGAGATCGTCTTCGACCGGCCCAAGGCCAACGCGATCTCGGTCGCCGCCAGCAAGGCGCTTTCCGACACCTTCTGCGCCTTCCGCGACGATCCCACCGCCTCGGTCGCCATCATCACCGGCGGCGGCGAGAAGTTCTTCTCGGCGGGCTGGGACCTTAAGGCGGCCGCCGCGGGCGAGGAATCGACCGACAGTTCCTCGGGCGAGGCCGAGGGTGGTTTCGCCGGCCTCACGGAACTGTGGAGCCTGGACAAGCCGGTGATCGCGGCGGTCAACGGCTATGCCGCCGGTGGCGGCTTCGAGCTGGCGCTGGCCGCCGACATGATCATCGCGGCCGAGAACGCCTCCTTCTGGCTGCCCGAGGCCCAGCTCGGCATCCTGCCCGACGGCGGCGGCGTGATCCGCCTGCAGCGGCGCCTGCCCAAGTCGGTCGCCGTCGAGATGATGATGACCGGCCGCCGCATGAGCCCGCAGGAGGGCGTCGAGTGGGGCCTGATCAGCCGCGTCGTGCCCCAGGCCGAGCTGATGGACGCCGCCCGCGAGCTGGCCGCCAAGGTTGCCAAGTCCGCGCCGCTGTCGCTGCGCGCCGTCAAGGCCATCGTCAACGGTACCGAGGGCATGACCGTCGAGCAGGCCTACGGCTACATGCGCTCGGGCAAGATCCCGCAGTACCGCGCCTGCCTCGATTCCGAGGACGCCAAGGAAGGCCCCGCCAGCTTCGCAGAGGGCCGCGCGCCGGAGTGGAAGGGCAAGTAGGCGCGTTTTCCGCACCAAAAGGGCGCTTCGGACGGCAAAAATTGTCGTTGCGACAACTTCTCCCCTCCACCTGACCGGGGGAGGGGAGTAGGTTCGCGCGCGAATCGCCGCCGAAAGGACCTCACCATGTCGTTTCTTGCCAGCCGTCTCGACCGCATCCAGCCCTCGCCGACCATCGCGGTTTCCGCCAAGGCGCGGGAGCTGAAGGCCGCCGGGCGCGATGTCATCGGCCTGGGTGCCGGCGAGCCGGATTTCGACACGCCCGTCCACATCGTCGAGGCCGCCTACAAGGCCATGAAGGACGGCAAGACCCGCTACACCGACGTCGCGGGCGTTGTGGAGCTGCGCGAGGCGATCTGCGCCAAGCTGAAGCGCGACAACAATCTCGACTACAGCCCGGCCCAGATCACCGTCGGCTGCGGCGGCAAGCAGGTCATCTACAACGCCATGATGGCGACCATCAATCCAGGCGATGAGGTCATCGTGCCGGCGCCCTACTGGGTGAGCTACACCGACATCGTGCTGCTGTGCGACGGCACCCCGGTGACGATCCCCTGCTCGGCCGACAACGGCTTCAAGCTGCAGGCCGCCGACCTGGAGGCCGCCATCACGCCGAAGACGAAGTGGCTGATGCTGAACTCGCCCTCGAACCCCACGGGTGCGGCCTATACCTGGGACGAGATGAAGGCGATCACCGACGTGCTGGTGCGCCATCCCCATGTCTGGGTGATGCCCGACGACATGTACGAGCACATCGTCTACGACGGTTTCCAGTTCTGCACGCCGGCCCAGGTCGAGCCCTCGCTGATGGAGCGCACGCTGACGACCAACGGCGTTTCCAAGGCCTATTGCATGACCGGCTGGCGCGTCGGTTATGCGGCCGGACCCGAGAGCATCATCAAGGCGATGAACAAGGTGCAGTCGCAGTCGACGACGCACACCAGCTCGGTCAGCCAGTATGCCGCGATCGCCGCGCTGAACGGCCCGCAGGACTTCATCGCCAAGCACAACGCGGTGTTCCAGGAGCGGCGCGACCTGGTGGTCTCCATGCTCAACCAGGCGACCGGCATTTCCTGCCCGACGCCCGAGGGCGCGTTCTACGTCTATCCCTCCTGCGCGGGCATGCTCGGCAAGAAGACGCCGCAGGGCAAGGTCCTGGAGAACGACACCGACGTGGTGGGCTATCTGCTCGAAGCCGAGGGCGTGGCCGTGGTCCAGGGCGCGGCCTTCGGCCAGTCGCCCCATTTCCGTATCAGCTACGCGACCTCGACGGCGGCGCTGGAAGCCGCCTGCGAGCGCATCCAGCGGGCCTGCGCCGCGCTGGTCTGAAGCCGGCGTGACCGCCGCGGATGACGTGGCGGTCACGGCCCTTTGATTGGTGCGGATCGGTTGCGGGCGGCATCTAGGATGCAAGCACCAGGGAGCGTTGCACCATGCCGATCCGTATTCCCCGCTCGTGGGAGATCTCCGAGAACCTCGTGACGCCGGAAGCGGTCTATCTGGACCGCCGGAGCCTGGGCCGCATCGCCGCGGCCGGGCCGATCCTGGCGGCGGGCCTTGCCATGCCGGGGACGGCGCAGGCAGACGAGGAGGTTCTGGCGCTCACGATGGAGCAGGCGGCCTCCGATCCGACCGCGGACCTCTATCCCGCACCGCGCAATCCGGCCTATGCCGATGCCGGCCGGCCGGTGACCGAGGAGGCGATCAACGCCACCTACAACAACTACTACGAGTTCGGCAGCCACAAGCAGATCTGGCAGCGCGCCGCCGACCTGCCGCGCCGCCCCTGGGCCGTGACCTTCGACGGTCTGGTCGAGGAATCCAGGACCGTCGACATCGACACCCTGATCCGTGCCATGCCGCTGGAGGAGCGCATCTACCGCCACCGCTGCGTCGAGGCCTGGTCGATGGTGGTGCCCTGGACCGGCTTCCCGATGAAGGCGCTGGTCGACTATGCGAGGCCGCTGGGTTCGGCGAAGTATGTCGTGCTGCAGACCTTCGAGGATCCCGATGTCGCGCCCGGCCAGAAGCAGAGCTGGTATCCCTGGCCCTATACCGACGGCGTCACCATCGAGGAGGCGACCAACGACCTGCCCTTCATGGTGACCGGCGCCTATGGCGCGCCCGCGGCCAACCAGTTCGGCGCGCCGCTGCGCCTGCACCTGCCCTGGAAGTACGGCTTCAAGTCGGTCAAGGCGATCACCCATGTCACCTTCACCGAGGAGCGCCCGTCGAGCTTCTGGGAGGATCTGGTGCCGTCCGAATACGGCTTCTGGGCCAACGTGAACCCGGAGGTCGATCATCCCCGCTGGAGCCAGGCGACCGAGCGGGTGCTTGGTACCGACGAGCGCATCCCGACGGTGATCTACAACGGCTACGGCGAGCAGGTCGCTTCGCTTTATGCCGGCATGGAAGGCGAGAAGCTCTTCATGTAAGCCGGGCCGCATGGGCGGCATCGATCTCATCATCTTCGATTGCGACGGCGTGCTCGTCGATACCGAGGCGCTCTCCAGCCGCGTGTTGGCGCAGGCCATCGCGCCGCTCGGCTGGGCGCCGGACTGGCGTGAGCTTGAACGGCGCTTCACCGGCCTGATGATGGCCGACATCGTTGCCGCCATCGAAGGCGAAACCGGTCGGCCCGTGCCTTCCGGCTGGGTGGTTGCCTATCGCGAGAGCCTGTCCCGCGCCTTTGCCGATGGCGTCGAGGCGATCCCGGGTGTGGCCGATCTGCTCCAGGGCCTGAGCCTGCCGTTCTGCGTGGCCTCTAACGGCTCGCGGCCCAAGATGCACCAGACGCTGGGCTCTGCCGGTCTGCTGCCTCACTTCGAGCAGCGCATGTTCAGCGCCTACGATGTCGCCTGCGGCAAACCAGCGCCGGACCTGTTCCTGCATGCCGCCGCGGCCATGGGTGTCGAGCCATCGCGCTGTCTGGTGGTCGAGGACAGCGTTGCCGGGTTGCATGCGGCGCTTGCCGCAGCCATGCAGGTTGCCTGCTACAGTCCGTCGCGACCGCCCCCGGAAGGGCTGCCGGGTCCGGTCCATCACCTGCGCGCCATGCGCGAGATTTCGGGATTGCTGCCCTGAAACCGAGGGTGTCGACGGGCACCTTCGCAATCATGCCTTGCGATCTACGATTCACCCGGCGCTTCGTGGGTGTTAATACCGAGCCGACGACGCCTTTCGGGCGAGGCTGGCCCATAGGGCAGTGAGGAATTGGCGGATGGCCCTGTTTTCCGAACCTTGCTTTGCAGCAATGATGGATGTCGCCTTTGAAGGTCTGATGGTCCACGACGGCCGCAAGATCGTGCGCGCCAACACAAGGCTTGCTGAACTCTTCGGCTTTGCCTCGCCCTCCGAGATGATCGGGATGGAGCACAAGGTGCTGCTGACCGCGGACGGCTATCGCACGACCGAGGCGCGCGTTGCGGGCGGCATCGATGGTGCCTATCGCACGGAATGCCGGCGCCTGGACGGTTCGGTGTTCGCCGTAGAGGTCCACGCCCGGGAATGCAGCTATGAGGGCAAGCGGGCGCGCATGGTGGCGTTCTCGCCCGCTGCGGATGGCGGCCTCGATCGTATCGCCGAACAGGCCCGGGCCCTCGACAGCACGGTGCGGGCGCTCGCGGAGACGATCGAACAGCGCGACAGCTTTACTGCCGGCCATCAGGACCGGGTTTACCGCGTCGCTGTTCAGATCGCCCAGCGCCTTGGCGTCGACGCCCGTACCCTGGACACGGTGCGCATGGCGGCCAACGTCCACGATATCGGCAAGATTGCCATTCCGGCCGAAATCCTGATGAAACCCGGCGCCCTTTCCGATGGCGAGTTCGAACTGGTGAAGGGCCATGTCCGGGCCGGTTACCGCATCCTCGAATCCATCGATTTCCACGGTCCCGTCGCCCGCGCCGTTCTGGAGCATCACGAACGGGTGGACGGCAGCGGATACCCCCACGGCATCGGCGATCCGATTGCCGAGGCGCGCATCCTCATGGTTGCCGATGTCTACGACGCCTTGACCTCCGCACGGCCCTACCGGGCGGGTCTGGATGCCGAGAAGGCCCTTCAGATGATGGAGGACGGTGAGGCCGGCGCCCTCGACAGGGAAGTGCTGCGCCATCTTGCCGGTACCGTCCTCTCCGAAGACGTCAGGGCATAAAAAAAGGAGGCCGGATCGGATGATCCGGCCTCCAGTTCATTAGGGAGGCTTCACGTCTGGGAGACGTTGGGACCCGAAAGTCCCTGGCCCGGGCGAACCCGGACCGACACGATATCGATGGGGGGCATCCTTCGATGGGCAACGCCGCAATATGTGGCGGCGCGTTGTGTCGAGGACAGAGATAGTCCTTTGATGGCCGCGCCACCATGGCCGGTTCGGCAAGCCTGCCATGCGCCAGGCGCAGCCGTCCGGGTCTGGTCCGGCGAGCGATGATGAAGGGACGTTTCGTGGGCAACCAGCCACACCAGTTGGAGAGCCATTCGGCTTGCATGGCTGCCGCGCTGCACCGGTGCGGGGTGCCGTTCGGCGCGATCGCGACGCAGCGCGGTGCAGCCCGGGAGGTCTGGCTCGCGTTCGCGGCGGCCGGGCGCCACTGGTTCTTTCGCTACGGGCAGCTGCGTGTGGCCGACCGCCCCGCCTTCGCCGCGTCGCGCCATATCAACGGCCAAACGGCGGCGGTGACGACGAGCAAACGCGCGACCAAGAAGCTGCTGGCCGATGCCGGCATTCCCGTGGCGCCGGGCCGGGCCTTCGATGCCCGGGACCGGGCGGGCGCGCTCGCATGGTTCGAGCGGCTGGGCGGGGAGGCCTGCGTCAAGCCGGATGGCGGCACGCAAGGGCAGGGGCTGACCACCCATGTCGGCGACCCGGAAGCCTTCAAGCGGGCTTTCACGAAGGCCGCGACGGGCTTCGGCGCAGTCATGGTGGAACGCATGCTCGAGGGTGAGGTCATCCGGGTGCTCTGCCTGGATGGTCGCGCCGTGGCGACGCGCCTGGACCGCAGGCCCAGCGTGCTGGGCGACGGCGCCGCCTCTGTGCGTGTGCTCATCGCGGCCAAGAATGCGGAGCGCGCACGGCGGAAGCTGCCGGGCTACGTTCCCCTGAGTCTGAACGACACCGCGCGTTTCTACCTGTCTCGGCAGGGCCTGGATGCCGATGCCGTGCCGGAATCCCGGCAGCGGGTCTGGCTGAGCGGCAGTTCGCATCCCAACCAGGGCGGTGATGTGATCTCGGGACCGCCCGAACTCCACGATAGCCATGTCAGGCTGGTCGAGGAGGCCTGCCGGGCACTGCCGGGTCTGCGGATGGCCGGTTACGACCTGCTGGTCGGTGACCGGCGCCGTCCCGGCGATGCCCGGGTGCTGGAGGTCAACAGTTCGCCGGGGCTGGCGTATTTCCACCATCCCTGGCGCGGACCGGCCCAGGACGCCGCGGGCTGCGTGGTCGACTGGATCCTGGCCGGCGCCTGAAGCCGATGCCGCCCGGACGCAGGTCGCATCGCGCGGCAGGCGAAAAAAAAGGAGGCCGGATCGTTGATCCGGCCTCCAGTCTCATTAGGGAGGCTTCACGTCTGGGAGACGTTGGAACCCGAAGGTCCCGCCCGGGCGAACCCGGGGTGACACGCTGTCGATCGGGGGGCATCCGTCGAGGTAACTGCCGCAATATGTGGCGGCGCGTTTGTGTCAGAACCTATGTAGGATCGGGGAGGGCCGCGCACCACGACTTGTTTGACAACCCAGCCATGCAACCAACGCATGGCTCCTAACATATTGTTGTCACATGCCTTTCGGCCGAATCAGAAGTGGGTGTCTGCAACCTTTTCGAGAAGAAAATCACGGAAGGCCGCGATTCTCGCCGAATTGCGCTGCTCCTCGGCATAGACGAAATAGGCCTCCACCGTGGGCAGGGGGGCGTCGATGTTGAGCCGCACCTTGCGCTCGGTTCCCTCCAGCACATAGTCCGGCAGGATGGCGATGCCGAGTCCGTTTTCCACCGCGCGGCGCATGGCGAGCATGGAATTGACGGTCAGCGCGGGATGCCGCTGGGGGCGGTCGGAGCCGTAGGAGCGGGGCAGCCAGTCCGGGCTGACGATGCCCTTCAACGGCCCGTGGTCGTAGACGATGAGGCGGTGTTTCTCGAGGTCGGGCAGCGAGCGCGGCGTGCCCCATGCCTTCAGGTAGTGGGGCGAGGCGTAGAAGTGGAAGTGGATCGACATCAGGTGACGCTGGATCAGGTCCGGCTGCTGTGGCCGCATCATGCGGATCGCCACGTCGGCCTCGCGCATGGAGAGGTCGAGCTCGCCGTCCTCGATACGCATGGTGATCGAGATCTCGGGGTAGCGGTCCATGAACTCGACGATGCGCGGCATCAGCCAGATGACCGAGAAGCCGGTCGTGGCGGTGACCGTCAGATGACCGTCGGGCCGATCCTTGCTGTCGGTAAGCTGGGCCTCGGCCATGGCGATGCGGCCATAGACCTCGCGCGCCGTGCGGTAGAGCAGGTCGCCCTGTTCGGTGACCAGCAGGCCGCGCGCGTGGCGGTGGAACAGGGTGACGTGGAGCTGTTCCTCCAGGGCGCTGATCTGGCGGCTGACCGCCGACTGGCTGAGATTGAGCTGGTCGCCGGCCTTGGTGAAACTGCCGGCCTCGGCGACATGATAGAATACGCGCAGGCGGTCCCAATCGATCGCCATGGTGGCCCTGCCCCCCGGGATGCGGCCTATTCGGCCGCCACCCTCTGGCCGCTTTCAAGCGCGGCGATGAACTTCTCTGCCTCGAGTGCCGCCATGCAGCCCGTACCCGCAGCCGTCACGGCCTGGCGGTAGATCTTGTCCTGGACGTCGCCGCAGGCAAAGACGCCGGGCACGTTGGTCGCGGTCACGTCGGGCCGGGTGACGAGGTAACCCTCGCCGTCCATGTCCAGCTTGCCCTTGAAGATCTCGGTGTTGGGGACGTGGCCGATGGCGACGAACAGGCCGTCGATGGCAATCGTGCTGTCCTTGCCGGTATGGGTGTTGCGCACGCGCACACCGGTGACGCCCGGCGGCTCGTCCTGGCCCAGCACCTCCTCGACGACGCTGTCCCAGACGACCTCGATCTTGGGGTGCTTGAACAGGCGTTCCTGCAGGATCTTCTCGGCGCGCAGCTCGTCGCGGCGGTGGAT
>CALLQH010000165.1 GCA_938014945.1 uncultured bacterium
AGCACCCTGCGATAGTGCGGCGCGGCTGTCATGGACGCCCTCCCAGCAACGGTTTCGACCCTGCATTCGGGCCCTCAAGATAACGAAAGGGGCGCGACCCGCCTAGTCGGCTCGGGTCGCGCCCCTTATCTTCGATACGCTCCGCTCAGCCCAGACCGGCTGCGGCGGCAACCTCTGCGGCGAAGTCGCTTTCCTTCTTCTCGATGCCCTCACCCAGGGCAAAGCGGCAGAAGGCTGCGATCTTGATGGGCGCGCCCGTGTCCTTGCCGGCCGCCTCGACGACCTTGCCGACGCGGTTCTCGCCGTCGATGACGAAGACCTGCTCGGAGAGCACGACTTCCTCATAGAACTTGCGCAGGCGACCCTCGACCATTTTGGCGATGATCTCCTCGGCCTTGCCGGACTCACGGGCCTGCTCGGAAAGAACCGAACGCTCGCGCTCGATCAGCGCCGGGTCGAGATCGGCCGTGGAGACCGATTCCGGCTTGGTCGCGGCGACATGCATGGCGATCTGCTTGCCGAGCTCGGCGAGCTTGGCCTGATCACCGGCCGATTCCAGACCGACCAGCACGCCGATCTTGCCCAGGCCCGGTGCGGTGGCCGAGTGGATGTAGCTGGCCACGACGCCCTGATCGACCGACAGCAGGGCCGCGCGGCGGATCTGCATGTTCTCGCCGATGGTGGCGATCAGGTTGGTCAGCTTGTCCTGCACGGTGCCTTCGCCGCCGGGATAGGCGGCGGCAGCGAGCTTCTCGACGTCGCCGCCGGCATTCAGCGCGAGCTTGGCGCACTGGCCGACAAACTCCTGGAAGGTCTCGTTGCGGGCGACGAAATCGGTCTCCGCATTGATCTCCACCAGGGCGCCGCTGCGGCCGTCATCAGACACGGCAACGCCCACCAGACCGTCGCTGGCGACGCGCCCGGCCTTCTTGGCGGCAGCCGCCAGGCCCTTGGTGCGCAGCCAGTCGACCGCCTGCTCCATGTCGGCGCCGACTTCGGCCAGCGCTTTCTTGCAATCCATCATGCCCGCGCCGGTCTTCTCGCGAAGCTCCTTGACCAGCGCTGCGGTGATCTCTGCCATCGTTTCTTACTCCGTCTTCCTGTGCCGCCTGTCGTGGCGGCCTGCGATTACTGCGCGGTCTGGGTCTCGGCTTCAGCGGCCGGGGCTTCAGCGGGGGCCTCGGCAGCCTCGGCGGCGACCTCGTCCTCGGCTTCCAGAACCGGCTCCTGCACCGTTTCCATGCTGCCCACGTCAACGCCGCTGGCGGTCATCTCGGCCTGAATGCCGTCAAGCGCGGCATCGGCAACCAGGTCGCAATAGAGCGAAACGGCGCGGATGGCGTCGTCGTTGCCGGGGATCGGCAGGTCGATGCCGTCGGGATCGCTGTTGGAATCGATCACCGCGGCGATCGGGATGCCCAGCTTGTTGGCTTCGGCGATCGCGATGTCTTCCTTGTTGGTGTCGACGATGAACAGGATGTCCGGCAGGCCGCCCATGTCCTTGATGCCGCCCAGGGCCCGCTCGAGCTTCTCCTGCTCGCGGGTCATGCGCAGGGTTTCCTTCTTGGTCAGGCCCGTCGTGTCCTTGCCCAGAAGCTCTTCCAGCTCGCGCAGGCGGCGGATCGAGATCGAGATCGTCTTCCAGTTGGTCAGCATGCCGCCGAGCCAGCGATGGTTGACGTAATACTGGCCGCAACGGCGGGCGGCTTCGGCGATCGGCTCCTGGGCCTGACGCTTGGTGCCCACGAAGAGCACACGGCCGCCACCGGCGACGATGTCGCGGATCTGCTGCAGGGTGTGGCGCATCAGCGGCACGGTCTGCTGCAGGTCGATGATGTGGACGTCGTTGCGGGCACCGAAGATGTACGGGGCCATCTTGGGGTTCCAGCGGCGCGTCTGGTGACCGAAATGAACGCCGGCTTCCAGCAGCTGGCGCATGGTGAACTGTGGCATCGCCATGGATGCGTCTCCTTCTCCGGTTGAACCTCCGCGGACGGAACCGGCAAATGCCGGCACCGGATGGCGTGGGGCTTTCTGGCCCTGGAGCCTGGTGTCCGCGTGCGGGGTTTGGTTGGTAGTGCGCGGCTTTTAGCGCGGCGAGGAGGCGCTGGCAAGCTCCGGTTCGCTCGCGCGGATCGCATCGCGCCGCGGTGAGGCGCTGTAAGAATCCGCGACCATCGAGACCCCCGGCAGAGCCTCGATCTGGGCGCGAAGCCCCGGCGAGAGGGCAAAGCCGCCCGGCAGGGCGATTTCGACCGCATGACCCGAGCCGTCGTGCAGGGAAAGCTGGATGCGCCCCCTGCCCCGTTCGGCCCTCTCCAGCACCTGGCTCAGGCGCTCCACGGGCAGCCTGTCGCCGATTTCGACGCGGAAGGCGGCGCAGGCCAGGGCCGCGGCCTCGTCCAGGGCGACCAGGCGACGGGCAGAAACCTTGGCGGTTTCACCGTCGATACGGACCTCTGCCTCGATCAGGACCGGCTTCTGGGCGTCCAGCAGGTCGCGCGAGGCGGCCAGTACCTCCGAGAACAGCACCATCTCGTGGCTGCCGCTGAGATCGGAGATGACCGCGAAGGCGAAACGGTTGCCGCTGGCGCTGGTGCGCTCGCGGCGCGAGACCGGGACGCCGGCCAGCTTGACGAAGCTGGTGCCGCGCTCACGGGCCTGTTCCTCAGCCTGGAGGAAGGTCACGACCTCCAGGCGGTCCAGGGTGTCCTGATAGGGCGCAAGGGGATGGGAGGAGAGGTGGAAGCCGATGGCGTCGAATTCCTCCTTCAGCGCATCGGCCGTGATCCAGGGATCGACCTCGGTCAGCGCCGGGGTTGCCGGGGCGACGGCACTTTCGCCACCAAACAGGGAGGATTGCTGGCTCTCGCGCTCCTCGCGGATGACGCCGTTGTAGCGCACCAGCAGTTCGACATTGGCGACCACCTTGGCGCGGTTGGGCTCCAGGCCGTCGAAGGCGCCCGCACGGGCGAGGTTCTCGATCTGGCGCTTGTTCATCACGCGGGTGTCGAGACGCGAGGTGAAATCGAAGAGATCGCTGAACGGTCCCAGCCGCTCGCGCTCGGCGACCAGATCCTCCATGGCGTGCGCACCGACGTTCTTCACCGCCGCCAGGGCGTAGCGCACGGCCTTGGAGCCGTCGGGCAGCAGCTCCACGGTGAAGGTGACGCCCGAGCTGTTCACGTCCGGAGGCAGCAGCGGGATATGCAGGCGGTCGAGCTCCTGCTTGAAGATGTTGAGCTTGTCGGTGTTGCCCATGTCGAGGGTCATCGAAGCGGCGATGAACTCGACAGGATGGTTCGCCTTCAGCCAGGCGGTCTGGTAGGCGACCAGGGCATAGGCCGCGGCATGGCTCTTGTTGAAGCCGTAGCCGGCGAACTTGTCGACCAGGTCGAAGATGTTGCTTGCCTGGCGCTCGTCGACGCCCTTGGCGACCGCGCCGGTGACGAAACGGTCACGCTGGGCGGCCATCTCCTCCTTGATCTTCTTGCCCATGGCGCGGCGCAGAAGATCGGCCTCGCCCAGGCTGTAACCCGCCAGGATCTGGGCGATCTGCATCACCTGCTCCTGGTAGATGATGACGCCGTAGGTCTCGGCCAGCGCCGGCTCCAGCATGGGATGCATGTAATCGACGGTCTCGTCGCCATGCTTGCGGCGGCAGAACAGAGGAATGTTCTCCATCGGGCCCGGCCGGTAGAGCGAGACGAGCGCGATGATGTCCTCGATCTTGTCGGGGCGGAGCTGACGCAGGGCGTCCCGCATGCCCTGGCCTTCCAGCTGGAAGACGCCGACCGTCTCGGTGCGGGTCAGCATGGCGTAGGTCGCGGCATCGTCGAGCGGCAGGGTGTCGAGATCGACGGTGATGCCGTTCTGCGCCAGGAGCTCCACGGCGCGCTGCAGCACGGTCAAGGTCTTGAGGCCCAGGAAGTCGAACTTCACGAGGCCGGCCTTTTCCACGTCCTTCATGTGGAACTGGGTGACCGGCATGTCCGAGCGCGGATCGCGGTAGAGCGGCACCAGTTCGTCGAGCGGCCTGTCGCCGATCACCACGCCGGCGGCATGGGTGCTGGCATGGCGGTAGAGGCCCTCCAGCTTCAGCGCGGTGTCGATCAGCCGGGCGACGGCGGGTTCGGCGGCACGGGCCTCGCGCAGGCCTTCCTCGCTGTCGAGGGCATCCTGCAGCGAGATCGGATTGGCCGGATTGACCGGCACCAGCTTGGCCAGCCGGTCGACCTGTCCGTAGGGCATCTCCAGCACGCGCCCGACATCGCGCACAACGGCGCGGGCCTGCAGCGTACCGAAGGTGATGATCTGGGCGACCCGGTCGCGGCCGTAAAGCTCCTGGACGTGGGCGATCACCTCGTCGCGCCGGTCCTGGCAGAAGTCGACGTCAAAGTCCGGCATCGACACGCGTTCGGGATTGAGGAAGCGCTCGAAGAGCAGGCCGAAGCGGATGGGGTCGAGATCGGTGATGGTCAGCGCCCAGGCGACGACCGAACCCGCACCCGAACCTCGACCCGGACCCACGGGGATCCCTTGAGCCTTTGCCCACTTGATGAACTCGGCAACGATCAGGAAGTAGCCGGGAAACTGCATCCCGATGATGACCTGCAGTTCGAAATCCAGGCGTTCGCGGTACTGCT
>CALLQH010000166.1 GCA_938014945.1 uncultured bacterium
CACGGCCTGCATGAGGCCCACGTTGCCTTCGGAGATGACCTCGCCGATCGGCAGGCCGTAGCCGCGATAGCCCATGGCGATCTTGGCGACGAGCCGCAGGTGGCTGGTCACCAGTTCGTGGGCGGCATCGACATCGCCGTCCTCGCGCCAACTCTTGGCCAGGCGGAACTCCTGCTCGGGCTCGAGCATGGGAAATTTCCTGATCTCGCGGAGGTAGCCGGAAAGGCTGCTCTCGGGAGTCAGGGCGGGGAGGCTCAGCTGGGCCATGACACTCCAATCACTTCGCAGCGGGCGGCGCGCACGGCGCCGACCCTTCATCCTAATATACGTCCAAACACAACGCTCGGATCGCTATAATAACCCACTTCCGGGGTCAACTTTATGTCAGGTGCCAAGGAAGGCGGCATCCAGGCCCGCGGCGACCGCCGCGATGGCGGGCGGCAACGGACTTTCGAACTCTACCACCTCGTTTGTGACCGGATGATGGAACGACAGGCGGGCGGCATGAAGCGCCTGGCGGTCCAGCGCGGCGACCAGGCCGCGCACCGGCTCGGGCAGGCGTTGCAGCCTGCCGGCATCGCCCCGCCCGTAAAGCGGGTCGCCCAGCACGCTGTGACCGATATGGCTCATGTGGACGCGGATCTGGTGGGTCCTTCCCGAGGAGAGCTTCAGGGCAAGCCTGGAGGCGGCGACGCCCCAGGCCCGTTCAACCGCGTAGTGGGTGCTGGCCGGTTTGCCGCCGCGGGTGACGACGGCCATCTTCTTGCGGTTGTTGGGGCTGCGGCCGATGTCACCCTCGACATCGCCGCTGGTCGGGTTGGGGACGCCCCAGACGAGGGCGATATAGCGGCGCGAGACCTTGCGGGCGGCCAGTGCGTTCGACAGTCGGATATGGGCATCGTCGTGCTTGGCGACAACCATCAGGCCGCTGGTGTCCTTGTCCAGGCGGTGGACGATGCCCGGCCGCTTTTCGCCGCCGATGCCCGAAAGGCTGTCGCCGCAATGGGCGATCAGCGCGTTGACCAGAGTGCCGTCGGGATTGCCCGATGCCGGATGCACGACCAGGCCCGCCGGCTTGTCGACCACCAGGATGTGTTCGTCCTCGAAGACGACATCGAGCGGGATGTCCTCGCCGATCGGCCTTGCCGGGCGCGCAGGGGGCACCTTCAGGGTCAGGCGTTCGGCTGCCTTGACCCTGTAGTTGGCGTCCGTCACCGTCTGCCCGCCGGCGATCAGGCGGCCTTCCTCGACCAGCGCCTGAATGCGCGCGCGCGACAGTTCGGGATGGGCCTGGGCCAGCACGCGGTCGAGCCGCTCGCCGGCCTCTTCGGCCGTCGCGACATGTTCCAGGGTCACGCGTTCGTTCACGTCATTCGCCTCGGTCGTTTGCGCCGGGGTGGTTCCGGCTTGGGTGGTTCCGGTGTATGCGGACCGCAGCATTCGGGAGTTACACAATGGACCGCGGTCTTACCACGATCAAAGTCATCGTCGTCGTGCTGGGGCTACTCATCATCGCCGCCACGGTGGCGCTGGTGATGTTCGCCTTCAATCAGCCCGGCAAGCAGGCCGACACGACCACGTCGCCGCCGGCCGCCGAGATGACGGTGCCCGCGGCCACCGACGCCCCCGCCGCCAACGATTTCGCCGATGTCGCGGTCGCCCTGCCGGCCGGCGCCCGGGTTGTCTCGATGATCGGCGAAGGCGGTGTGCTGACCCTGCTGGTGCAGACGCCCGACGGCGCCCAGAGTATCGTCACGCTCGACCGGCGCAGCGGCGAGGTGCTGGGCACCCTGGAACTTGTGCCGCGCGCGGCGGGGAGCAACTGATGGCCGGGGCCCATTTCGGCAGCGACAACGTCTCGGGCATCGCGCCGGAGATTCTCCACGCCATCGCCTCGGCCAATCTGGGCGGCGTTGATTCCTATGGCGGCGATGCCCTGAGCGCGGGTCTCGAGGCGCAGTTCTCCCGCCTGTTCGAGACCGAGGTCAGCGTCCTGCCGGTCGGCACGGGCACCATCGCCAACTGCCTCAGTCTGGCCCTGGCGACCCCGCCCTGGGGTGCGGTGTTCTGCAGCGAGCAGGCTCATATCGTGGTCGACGAGGCCAACGGGCCGGAGTTCTTCACCGGCGGTGCCAAGCTGACGACCATCCCCACCGCCGACGGCCGCCTGGCGGTCGAGGACGTGCGCAGGGTGGCCACGGCCTTCGATCCCGACGACGTGCATCATCCCATGCGCGCGGTGCTCTCGATCACCCAGTCGACCGAGACCGGCACGCTCTACACCCTGGACGAGGTGCGGGCGCTGGGCGCCCTTGCCCGCGAACTGGGCCTGGCGTTCCACATGGACGGCGCGCGTTTTGCCAATGCCGTGGCGGCGCTTGGCTGCAGCCCGGCGGAGGTGACCTGGAAGGCGGGTGTCGATGTGTTGTCCTTCGGGGCGACCAAGAACGGTTGCCTGGCGGTCGAGGCCATCGTCGTCTTCGGCGACCTGCGGGCGCAGATGCCGCGCCTTGCCCGGCTGCACAAGCGGGCCGGCCAGCTCTACAGCAAGATGCGTTTCTTCTCGGCCCAGCTTTCCGCCTACCTGGAGAAGGACCGCTGGCTCGCCTGGGCGGGGCACGCCAATGCCCAGGCGGCGCGCCTTGCCGAGGGGCTTGCCGCCATCGACGGCATTGATCTGGTTTACCCCGTGCAGGCCAACGAGGTCTTCCTTACCATGCCGGTGGCGGCCTACGAGGCGATCGTTGCGGCTGGTATCGGCCTTTACCCGATTGCCCCCACGGGCGATGGCCGCGGCAGCATCCGTCTCGTCACCGCCTTCGACACCAATCCTGACGATGTCGACCGGGTGATCGCCGCGGCGCGCGGCGCCTGAGGGCTTCAGGCGACCCAGCGCAGGTGGTTGTCCCACAGGCGGGCAGGGATTTCCTGGGCCAGCGCGTGCTGCGTGCCGTTGGCATCGACCGACCACAGGCCGCCCAGCGCCGATGACATGACGAAGGTCTCCGGCGCCGCGCCGGGGCACAGGCCGCAGACCTCCGGCACCGGGATGCTGGAAAGCGGCGTCAGGTCGTGCGCGCGCCAGATGCCGGCGCTGTGCCCTTGCGGCGAGGTCGCCGCGATGATCGTGCCAGTGGGATCGAAGGCGATGGCGCCGGTGTAGCCTTTCAGCGCCAGGTTGGCCGGCTCGCCCTCGTCGCACAGGAAAAGCTCGCCCCGGCCGTCCCAGGTCGCCACCAGAGGCACCATCTCGAAGGGATCGCCCTCCCACTGCATGCCCACGGCAATGCGCCCGTCGGGGGCGACCCAGACATGGCGCGTGGAAAGCTGGTGCCAGTCCTGCGGCGGGCGCGCCTGACCGATCAGGCTGCCGTCGGCAAGGGCGATCAGGGCCACCGAAGGACCCATGGTGTCGAGGTTCAGCTTCTCGCGGTCATGGTCGGGGTGGGTGCGTACACCGCCGTTGGCGGCGATCAGCGCCGTGCCGTCGCGGCTCACTGCCAGGTCGTGGGGGCCGATGCCGTAGCTTGGCCAGTCGCCGACGCGGCGGAAGCCGTCCCTGGCATCGTAGATCGCCAGACGGCCTTCGCCGGTCTGGTAGGCGTTTTCGGTGGCAAAGAGCAGCGTGCCGTCGGGCGAGAAGGCGCCGTGGCCATAGAAATGCCGCCCCTGCGGACTCTCCAGCATGGTCAGAAGCATAGCGTTGTCGAGGTCGATGACGGCGGCAAAGAAACCCGGCCGACGGCCGAAGACGACCGCGGTGCGCCCGTCCGGGGCAACGGCAATGTCGTGGCCGCGGTCGGGCAGCGACACGGCGATGGCGCCGTCGGGCGTGCCCGCGCCGAAACCGCCTTCGGGGGCTTCCCAGGCGCCCAGCAGGCGCGGCTGAGCGGCGGATGCCAGGGCGTCGGCAGCAAGGTGGGGCAGAGTCAGCATCGCGGCGGGGACCGCGACCATGCCGGTGAGGGCGGAGCGCCGGTCAATCGCCATCGAGACTGTTGAATCCCAGGTTGAGGCCAAGGGCGGGGGCGCCGTCGCGCACCATCAGGCGGCGGGCATCGTCGAGCCATGCCGCGGCATCGCCGACGCTTTCACGGAACTCCGGTTCGGCGACGTGATCGTAGAGATCGTCGGGCAAACCGGTCAGCACCTCGCCCGCGGCGAGGATGCGCCCGCCGATCTCTTGGGCGGCTTCGCCGGCACCGGCTTCCTGCAGCGCGGCGGCGAAGCGGCTCTGGCTGCCAGCGCCGAAGAAATCATCGAGCGCCATGGCGTTGACCCGCGCGTTGCGCAGGCTGCGGCGGCTGCGCCAGGATTCGGCCAGGCGCGGACGGGCGGCTTCTGCGCTCTCGCCCAGCGGCCCAAGCAGCTTGCGCTGGGCGACGAACTCCAGCTGCGTGGCAAGGGCGGTGAGGAAGTGGCCGGTCACCTGCCCGGCATCGGCATAGGCGGTCTCGCTGGAGCCGGGTTTCAGCAGGTCGTCGAGGAAGGCGCTGCCGGGGCTCCAGGCGGCCGCCATCTCCGCTGCGATGGCCTGCAGGTTGGCGCCGATCGAGGCGGCCAAGGCGGCGCCGTAGCTGCCCGGTACGACGGGATCGACAAACAGCAGACGCTCCAGCGCCGGAAAGCCCTGGATCGCAACGCTGGTGCCGGCGATGCCCTCGGGCTCCAGCAGTTCCGGCCGCTCCTGCTCCAGCGCCTCGGCTAGCTGGCGGTCGACGCGGTTGCGCTTGTCGGGCCAGTACTCGATGCGGAACTCCCGTGCGTCGAGCTGCGAGGGGCCGATGCGCAGATGCTGCACCAGCATCCAGCTGTCCATCGCGTGCCCGAAGGTGACCTGGCTGTCGGAGAGGCTCACGCTGTCGTCGTTGAGGCCTGCCAGGGTCTCCTTCAGGGCGGACGCGACCCAGAGAAAGTCCGCGTAGCCGGGTGCTGCGTGGTTGCGCGCAATGTCCTCGTTGACCGCCTGCAGGTCGACGCCCGCGCACGCGCCACGGGGCAGTGCGGCCAGCGCCAGGGGCAGGGCGCCCATCAGGCCAAGAACATCGCGTCGAAGCATCACAGGGACTCCAGGAAGGTGATCAGCGCCTCGCGTTCCTCGCGGGGCATGGCGGCAAAGCGGTCGCGGGCATCCTGCGCCTCGCCGCCGTGCCAGAGGATCGCCTCGGTCAGGCTGCGCGCACGGCCATCGTGCAGGAACTGGCTGTGGCCGCTGACCGTCTGTGTCAGACCGATACCCCAGAGCGGCGGCGTGCGCCACTCGCTGCCCGTTGCCATGCCCTCGGGACGGTGATCGGCCAGACCTTCGCCCATGTCGTGCAGCAACAGATCGGTATAGGGCCAGATCAGCTGATGGGAGAGTTCGGGCCGGTCCTCCAGGGTCATCGTCACGTACTTGGGCGTGTGGCAGGCGATGCAGCCGCTTTCATAGAAGGCGCGCTTGCCTTCCAGCACGAGCGGATCGTCGACATCGCGGCGCGCCGGCACGGCCAGATTGCGGGTGTAGAAGAGGATCTTCTCCATGACATCCGCGCCCGCCTCCATGCCGTTCCCATCGCCGCCGTGGGGTGCATCGATGCAGGCGCTCTGACCCGCCATGCAGTCGCCCCACAGCCAGGGTGCCAGGGGATTGGCAATGCCGACATCGCCGGCGAAGGCATGGGCGTTCTGCTGGGCCAGGTGGGGCTCGCCCGCCTTCCAGCCGAAACGGCCGAGTGTCGGTGCGCCCGCAGCCTCGTCCCAGACCGTGTTGGCCCGCCCGGAGATGCCGTCGCCGTCGGCATCGTCTTCATCGGCGCGGGCCAGGATGTCGGTGGGGTCGATGGCCTCGAGCAGGCCCAGGCCGATCATCTGCGGCGCCACGCGCGGCGAGATCATCAGGTCCGGGTCGGTCGGGCCGTAGGCGAGGTCGGTGATGGTGTAGGTCGGCGCGCGCAGGGAGACGACCGCGCCGTCCTCCAGCGTCACCGGAATCTCCTCATAGGCGATCGCCATGCGGCCCTCGGCCTGCAGGCCGGGCACGGCGAAGTCCTGAAGCTGGCCGCCGTAGGTCGGATCGGGGAGGGCGTTGACGCGGTGCTGCACGAGCAGCGCCTCCTCCTCGGGCGTGCGCGGCGGCACCGACAGGCGCAGGAACATGGAGACCGCGTTGTCCTCGGGCCAGTTGGCCGTCGGCGTGTGGCCGCGCCCGTCCTTCACATGGCAGTTCTGGCAGCCGCGCGCGTTGTAGAGCGGGCCGAGGCCGTCCGCGGACGTCGTGGAGGAGGGCGAACTGACCCAGAAGCGGCGGAAGAAGCCGTTGCCGACGAAGAAGTCGAGACGCTGCTCTAGCGTGATGTTCGCGGCGGGCTGGGAAAAGGCGTCGGCGTTGAGGGAGCCGTGGAAGGTCCCCGCACCGCCCTGGTTGGTTTCGTAACGTTCGGCTGCCTCGAACCCTGTGGCCGGCGCCGTGATCCCCTGTTCTCCGGCCGTGGCGGCAGCCAGGCCGGAGAGGATCAGGGCGGTGGCCGCGGCCGGCATCCTCATGGATGCCGGCCCGGCCGGACGAGAACACCGGGCATTACTGGAACACGGCGTCCGGATCGTCGAGGCTGTCGGAGCCTTCGATCTGCAGGGTCTCCAGCCCCAGGGCGACGACGACCTGCTCGATTTGGGCGGTCTGGGCCTTCAGGGCGTCGACGACGTCCTGGATGACGCGGTTGCCCGCATCGTCGCCCTCGGCCAGCATCTGGTCATAGGCCTTGCCGGCTTCCGACGTGGTGACCATCGCCAGCATCGCGGTCTGGGTGTTCTGCATGGCGTCCATTGTAGCGGCCGCGACCGAGGCATCCCTGGCGGCCACCAGATCGGCGACGCTGGGGCCCTCGACAACGCTGCCGTCGGTGCGGACGTAGCGGCCGCCATAGACGTTCTGCATGCCGACCTGGTCGTAGAAGTGCGACCAGACGGTGTTGTCGGAGAAGCAGTCATGCTCCTCCTCGGGATCGTGCAGCATCAGGCCGAGCTGGATGCGCTCGCCGGCAAGCTCGCCGTAGCCGAGGCTGCCCAGACCCGTGAGGATCATCGCCAGGCCCTCGTCGGTGGAGCCGTCGGTGAGGTCGCTGCGGGCCGCGCCGCCGTCCGACCACATGGCGACCGCGTCGTGCAGATCGGTGATCAGCAGGGCGGTGGCGGCGGTCAGATAGGCGCTGCGGCGGTCGCAGTTGCCGTTGGTGCAGTTCTGCGTGTCGTAGTCGCTGGCCATCCGGGCGCCGGCGCCGGGTCCGGTGCCGTTCAGATCCTGGCCCCAGAGCAGGAATTCGATGGCGTGGTAGCCGCGCGAAACGTTGGATTCGACGCCGTCGATCTCCTGAAGCTGCTCCAGCAGGGCGGCATCGATGGTGCTGGCGTCGATGTCGGCGCCGCCGATGCGCAGCTCCGCATTGGCCACCACATTGGCCGCGTAATAGGGATTTTCATCGGAGGTCTCGCCGTAGCCGGCATCGACATAGTCGATCAGCCCCTCATCCAGCGGCCAGGCGTTGACGAGGCCCTCCCAGTCGTCGACCGCGGGATTGCCGAAGCGAAAGGCTTCGCTCTGCTGGTAGGGCACGCGGGCCTGGATCCAGGCCTGGCGGGCGGCGACGAGATTGGCCTGGGTCGGCTCGGCGACCAGGGCGCGGGCTGCGGCGTCCAGGCGTTCGGCGCCGGTCAGGGCGTCCTCGTAGGTCGCCTGGGCGATGTCGGCATAGGTGTCGAGCACCGCGGCCGGGTCGGGTGTGTCGTCGGCCATCGCGGCCGTGCCTGCCAGCACCATTGCGCCAGCCAGGATCGCTTGTCTCATGGTTGTCAGCTCCCTTTCGGATGGGAGCGGAGGTGTAGTGCGATTGCAAATGAGTTGCAATCACGAATCGTAACGTTCGATGCACACGGGGAAGCCTTCCAGTGACGCGCATGGCGGCGGAAGGCGGGCGGGGTCGCTTAGCGGAAGACCGCGAACCGTTGCCGGCGGCGTTTTCAGCTGCGCAGTTCGGCAATGACCTGGCGCACGATCGGTTCGGCCTGGGTCCAGATCATGCCTGGCTGCAGCCGCGGGTCGTACAGCGTCTGCAACAGGATGCGGTCATGATCGGAGAGGATCATGTTGGGGCTGCTGTCGTTGAAGATCGAGGGGCTGATGGCATCGGAGTCGTTGAATAGGCCCATGCCCTGGGTCAGTTCCTCGATGACGCAGGAGCGCACCACGAACCGGCCCTGATCCGTGGGAATGAGCACGACGGCGCCGGTGATGATGTCGCCGTCGCCGCCCGGCAGGACGCGGGCAAAGCAGGTCGCTTCCGTCTTCATGCGTGCGGTGACGGCCTCCATGGAGCGGTCGCTGGTGAAGAAGGGGCGGTAGTCGGCCCGGTAGGTGTCGAGCGCACGCTCGAACGGCATCGGCGACAGGATGACGATGACGTTGGCATCGGCACGATCGCTCAGCGCGATATCGAGGCCGCTGAGCGCGGAGAGGTCGGCCAGATGCAGGCGTACGTATTCGACGTACCGCTCGTTGACGTCACCGACCAGCGCGATGCGCAGCGGTTCCTGCCATCGGGTAAGAACCTGCTCGACCTGATCGGGGTCGAACTCCCGGAAGAAGGCGACCGTGCGGAAGTTGCGGACATAGTCGTCGTCGCTCAGGTCCTGCGAGGTCGGAGCAGACGTGCCGCATGCCCCAAGGGCAAGCGCCAGCAGCAATGCCGCCAGAGCCGTGCCGCGACGCTGCCGCGCCATGTTCAGACGGCCTCGCGGAAGACCGGCCGCAGCGGCAGCCGGATACCGTCTGGATCGAGCGGCCGTGCCACCGCCCCCGGCCTAGAGATGCTTGCCGAGAAAGCCCGTCATGCGCTCCCATGCCTGGCGCTGGCAGGCGACGTCATAGACATCGGATTGCTCGTTGAAGAAGGCGTGGGCGGCGTCGTAGCGGAAAAGCTCGTAGTTCGCCCCGCCCTTCTTCAGGTCCGCCTCCAGGGCATCGACGGCCGCCGGCGTGCACCAGTCGTCCTCGTTGGCGAAATGGCCCTGGAAGGGCACCTTGATCTTCTCGGGGTCGGCGAACGCCTTGGGCGGAATGCCGTAGAAACAGACGCCGGCAGCGCATTCGGGAATGTGGACCGCCGCGGCGATCGTCAGCGCGCCGCCCATGCAGAAGCCCATCACCGCGACCTTGCCGCCCATGGCGGCCAGATGCTGGGTCGCCCCGCGCAGGTCCTGATGGGTGGCGCCGGGAAAATCGAGGCCTTCCATCATGTGGTTGGCCTCGTCGGGCTCCTGGGTGACGCGGCCCTGGTAGAGATCGGGAGCGAGCGCGTTGTAGCCGGCGCGGGCGAAGCGGTCGGCGACGCCGCAGATCTGATCGTTGAGGCCCCACCACTCCTGGATGACGACGATGCCCGGGCGGCCCTTGCCCGCTTCGGCGAGGTAACCCTTGGTGGTCGCGCCGTCGGGGCGCTTGAAGTCGATCATCCGGCCCATGGTTTTGCCTCCCTGTTGCTGATTGTTGCCGGTGATCCTGTCACAGCGCGCCGCGGGGCGGCAAGCCGGGCAGGGCTTCACGAAAGTGTTGCCGGGATGCGCGATCCGGTTGACCGCGCCCCCACAGTCCACTATGTGAAGGCCCTCGCGCCGCAACAGCGGCCGGCCACTGCGTCCCCATCGTCTAGTGGCCTAGGACAACGGCCTCTCACGCCGTAAACCGGGGTTCGAGTCCCCGTGGGGACGCCA
>CALLQH010000167.1 GCA_938014945.1 uncultured bacterium
GCTTCATCTTTCTCTATCTGGTCTTTTCGGGGCCGGGCGCCTGCAGCCTGGACGGCATGATCGCGCGCAGGCGCTGAGCCTCACGGCCGCGTCAGCCGGCGCTGGGGTGCAGCACGGGCCGGTAGCCCCCTGCCAGCACGCCGACCGTGTGGCGCGGCGTCAGCACGTCGACTTCGCCTCGCGGCAGCGGTCGTAACGCTCCGTAGCCGCTGTGGGACCAGCGCCGCATGCCGCCATCCAGAACAAGCCAGGACTGGTTCTTGAAGGCGACCATGGTGCCGGTGGCCAGGGATGCGGCGGATACCCTGTACGTGTGCTTGCTGCGGTCGCTGCGCAGCCGGTCACGGTGGAGCGTGTCGTCCATGACAACAGCCTTGGGCCGCGTCGCCCAGCCGTTGCCGTGCTGCCAGGCGGCGACGAAGCGCTCGTAGTCGGCGCGGCGGCACAGGGCGCAGGGGCGGTGGCCCGCAGCCAGGGCCGTCGCCTCGTCGAGGAAAAAGAGCTCCGTCCAGACCCGCGGCTGCATGACGGGGCGCCACCAGTCCTTGTAGGCCAGGCTGCAGGTGATCCAGGCCTTCAGGCGCCAGCGGCGCCCGGCAAGAACGCCTGCCGTGTCGCAGAGGCAGCCCCGGTTGCCCAGAAACATGCCGCGTGCCGGATCGGCGACGATCTCGCCCCAGGGCGTCACGCGGTTCTGCAGCGGATGGGAAATGACGCTCATGTGGCCTGCGAACGGCAGTCTGTCGCACAAACCTCTGTTAGATTGCTCGGCACGACAAGCGGAACCACCGATTCATGACCTTCCTCCTTGAGGCCCTGATCTTCCTGGCCGCCGCGGTGATCGCGGTGCCGCTGGCCAAGCGTCTGGGGCTCGGCTCGGTGCTGGGTTATCTCGTGGCCGGTGTCGTGGTCGGCCCGGACCTGCTGGGCCTGTTCGACAAGGTCGATGACGTCCTGCACTTCGCCGAGTTCGGCGTCGTGCTGCTGCTGTTCATCATCGGCCTGGAACTGCAGCCTGCGCGCCTGTGGACCCTGCGGCGCGCCGTGTTCGGACTGGGCGGCGGGCAGGTGGTGCTCACGGCGGCGCTGATCACCCTGGTTGCCGTGGCCATGGGGGTGCAATTCCACTCCGCGCTGGTCGCCGGTCTGGCGCTGGCGCTCTCCTCCACGGCCTTTGTCCTGCAGATCCTGCACGAGCGGCGCGAGGTGGCCACACGCCACGGGCGCGCGGCCTTCGGCGTGCTGCTCTTCCAGGACCTTGCCGTCATTCCGATCCTCGCCGCCCTGCCGCTTCTGGCCGCGGGCGAAGCAGGCGGCAGCACGGGCGATGCCTGGCTTGCGGTGGGCAAGGGCGTGCTCGCCATTGTCGCCGTGGCGATCGGCGGTCGTTATCTGTTGCGTTTCCTGCTGCGCATCGTCGCCCGATCCCGCGTGCGCGAGGTCTTCACGGCGACGGCGCTTTTCACCGTGATCGGCGTCGCCCTGCTGATGGACCTTGTGGGTCTTTCGATGGCGCTGGGCGCCTTCCTGGCGGGCGTCCTGCTTGCGGATTCCGAATACCGGCACGAGCTGGAAGCCGATATCGAGCCCTTCAAGGGCTTGCTGCTGGGGCTGTTCTTCATTGCCGTGGGCATGTCGGTCGATCTCGACCTGCTCTTCGCGCGGCCCCTGATGGTGCTCGGCCTTGTCGCCGGTCTGGTCGTGCTCAAGGCTGCGGCGGTTCTGCTGCTGGCGCGTATCGCCCGCCACACCTGGAACACCTCCGCGCTGCTTGCGATCTCGCTCGCCCAGGGCGGCGAGTTTGCCTTTGTCATCCTGGGCGTGGGCCTGGGCGTCGACATGCTCGATAGCGAGACCGCCGCCCTGCTGATCCTGGTCGTCACGCTTTCCATGGCGGCAACGCCGCTGCTGTTCCTGCTCTACGACCAGTGGTCCAGGCGCATGCTCCGGGACGCCGAGCCTGAATATGACGGCCATATTCCCGAGGAAAACCAGGTCATCATCGCCGGCATGGGGCGCGTCGGCCAGATCGTCGGCCGTGTTCTCGCCGGGCGGAAGATCGGCTTCACCGCCCTGGAGTCCGATGCCTCCCAGGTCGATTTCGTGCGCCGATTCGGCAACAAGGTCTATTACGGCGATGCCGGGCGGCTGGACCTGCTGCATGCCGCCAAGGCCGATCAGGCGGTGCTCTTCGTGCTGGCCATCGAGGATGTGGAGCAGTCGCTGGCCACCGCGCGCGTGGTGGTCAAGCACTTCCCCCATCTGAAAATCCTCGCCCGGGCGCGGAACCGCCAGCATGCCTATGCCCTGATGGATCTCGGCATCCGCGACATCGTGCGCGACACCTATTTCTCCAGCCTGGAGATGACGCGCCAGGCGCTGACCGTGCTGGGGCACGAGCCCGATCAGGCGGCCCATATCGTCGACACCTTCCGCGAGCACGACATGAAACGCCTCCATGCCCAGCGCGAGGTCCACAAGGATCTCGACCGCATGGCCGCCGAGAACCTGCAGTGGACGCGGGAGCTGGAGCAGCTCTTCGAGGACGACGCCCGGGAGCGCAGCGAGGACTGAACCCGGACGGCCTCAGGCCCCGGCAGCGGAAACGGCGGCCGGCCCCAGGCGTGCGATCAGGTCCAGCAGGTGGTCGACGTCGTCCTCGCCGTTGGCATAGTGCAGGAAGCAAGCGCGCAGGCAGGTCTTCTCGCCGATCTTGCTGGTCGGCACATGAGCCTCGCCGCTTTCGCCGATCAGGCGCGAGAGGTGCTCGTTGACGGCATCGAGCCGGTTCTCCGGGACCCCGGCCGGTCGATAACGGAAGCACAGCACCGACAGGGAGACCGGCGTCAGGGCCTCCAGATCGTCGCGTTCGGCGACCCTTTGCGCCAGCAGGCGGGCGAGGCGGTTGCAGCGGGTCACCAGCTCCGTCATGCCCTGCTTGCCCAGACGGGCAAGGGCGGCCCAGGCCTTCACGGCTCGGTTCGCATAGGTGAGCTCGAAGCTGTACTCGTAAGGCCAGGGTGCCTCCGGGCTTTCCCCCGATTCCAGATAGGCCGGCACCAGCGAGAAGGCGCGTTTCTGCAAGGCGCGGTCGCGCAGCAGCAGGGCGCCGCAGTCGACCGGGGTCTGGAACCACTTGTGCGGATCGATGGTGAGGGAGTCCGCGCGCTCCATCCCGGCAAAGCGCGGCGCCTCATCGGGGTCCAGGCGGCCGATGGCGCCGTAGGCGCCGTCGACATGGAGCCATGCGCCGTGTTCGGCTGCGATATCGGCAAGCGCCTCCATGGGATCGATGGCGCCCGTGTTGGTCGCCCCCGCGTTGGCGACCACGGCACAGGGCAGGGCGCCTGCGGCGATGTCCTCTCCGACCATCTCCGCGAGCGCATCCGGGCGGATGCGGAAGGCGGCGTCGGTCGCCACAAGGCGCATGTTCGCCGACCCGATGCCCAGCATCTCGACGCACTTCTGGACCGAGCTGTGGGTCTGGTCGGAGGCGTAGACCACCAGGCGCGGGCCGCCGTGCAGGCCGTCGCGGCGCATGTCGTGTCCGGCCCGCTCATAGGCGCGGTAGCGCGCTGCGGTCAGCGCGGTGAGGTTGGCCATCGAGCCGCCCGAAAGCAGCAGGCCCATGCTGCCCTCCGTCGGGAAGCCGGTCAGTTCCATCAGCCAGCGGCTGACGGTGGCGAGCAGGAAGATGCCGGAATGGTCGTAGCCGTCCGACGTGCAGTTCATCGCGGTGGCGACGGTATCGGCGAGGATCCCGATGGGGGCCGGAGGGGAGTCGATCCAGCCCACGGAGCGTCGGTGCCCGGTGGGCAGCGGCCACGGCAACACGTCCCTTGCCAGCAGGTCGAGGATGGCTTCGGCACTCATGCCCTGTTCCGGCAGCGGCTGCTCCAGCAGGCGGGCCCGAACATCCTGGGGAACCAGGCGTTCGACCGGCAGGTCCTCCAGGGTTTCCAGGTGGCGGGCGGCAAGGTCGATGGCCGTGGCGCCCAACTGGCGGAAGGCGCCGGCGTCCCGGCGGTGCGGGTGGTCGTTGCGCTGCATGGCAGATCCGTTTCGGGGTGTTCAGTCGCGGCGATAGAAATAGATGTTCTCGCCGCGCACGACACGGTCGTAATGCGAGGCGGGCAGTGCGCCGAGCACCGCCTTCCTGGCGCCCGGGCTGAAGAACTCATGCACCTCGATGATGAAGCAGCGCACGGAGGGCAGCCAGGAAAGGTCGCCGCTGAACACTTCGCGTTCGGCGCCCTCGATGTCCAACTTGAAGACATCGATGTGATCGATGTCGAGGCGTGCCATGAGGTTGTTCACGCTCAGGGCGGGAACCTCGCGCATGCCGTCGGTGGCCTCCTGCGTGCGCCGGGTCATGTGCGGCAGCACCATGCCCTCGTCATCGGCCATCTGCAGCCCGATGGTGCCGTCATGGGACCACAGCGCGGCTTCGATGAGGGTGAGGTTCTTGAGGACCCGGCAGTTTCTGGCGAGTTGGCGGAAGTTGCTGCGATCAGGCTCGATGGCAACGATGCGGGCCTGCGGGAAGCGGTGGGCGAACCAGAGGCTTGCGTATCCGACATTCGCGCCGGCATCGATCACCACGGACGTATCGTCGGGCAGGGGGAAATCGTAATCGCGGGCAACGAAGATCTGCCGGAAGATTTCCGCATCACTGGTGCCCAGGCGCATCCGCACCCCGGTCTGAATACCTGGCACGGCCAGGCTGATCTCGCGCACCGGGAATTGTTCCAGGATCGAGGTCGGGAACTGGTTCTTGCCGATGGACGTGTACATGGCCGCGGGCGCTCCTGCCGGTTGTCTCCTTCCTGCCCGCCTGCGGCCCGGGGCGCAACCAGGGGAGAGCAATGACGCTAGCGTTTGGCCGGCTGGACATCGGGTGGTGTGACGGCTGCTGCAATCCCGTCGATTGCAGACTGTCGGTCTGAAAGGGCAATTGACCGCTCTTTCGAAGGGAAATGCAACTTCAAGGTTTAATAAAACCAATTTAACTCACGCATTCCGACTTTTGTGCGATGGTGACGTTACATATGTCGTGCTTTCCTCCAACTCGCTGATT
>CALLQH010000168.1 GCA_938014945.1 uncultured bacterium
CTCGGTGGCCTGGGCGCATACATTGGCATGGACCCCTTGTGGTTGCGCATCGCTGTGGTGGCATTGGTGCTCGCCAGCGTCGGTTCGCTCATCCCCATCTACCTCCTCCTGTGGATCCTGGTGCCGAAGGCCGAGTCCGCAGCGGAGCGCCTTCGGATGCGCGGCGAGCCGGTGACCGTGGACAACATCAAGCGCGTGGTGGAGGAAGGAGCGGAACGGTTCAAACGCGGTGGTGAACGCATGGCGCACGAGGCCGCCACCGTGGAGGGGCTGGCGCTGGAGCCGGGGACGCGGGTGCGCATCATGCTGCGCGCCTTCGGCGAGACGGCCGACCCGCGCGACCGCGCGCAGTTCTTCGGGGCGGGCGCCCACACCTGCCTTGGCCGGCCCATCGCCCTGGAGGCCTGGGCCGCCATCGGCGCTTTCCTGCACGGCCTGCCCACCACCGTGGGCGTACTGCGCGAAGAGGCCCGCGTCGACGACATCTTCGCCATTCCCGCCCGCCTCGACCTGGAGGTCCTCCCGTGACCGCAACGCTCGACCGTCCGGCCATCCGATTGCTTGCGATCGAGGCGCTGCACCGCTCCATCGGCCTGCTCAACGATCCGGCCCATGCCCGCCTGCGCGAGGAGACCGGCCGCGACATCGCCTTTGCCGATCTCGAACTCGACAGCCTCTCGACCCTGGAGGTGCTGATGGAGATCGAGGAGGCGGTGGGTATCGAACTCGATCCCGAACTGCTGCCCGAACTGGAGACGCTGAACGGTCTGGTCGGCTACATCGCCGACAACCGGCCCGATGCTTGACCTTGCGCTGGAGCGGCTGACCGCGGCCGAACCGCGCCGGCGCGGCATGGTCTTCAACCAGATCGAGGACATGCTGACGCCGGCGGAATACGTCGAACTCGGCCGCCGCCTCGACGATCCCGAACTCGTCGCCGCCTACGCCAAACGTAGCGCGGTGACCTGCATGGCAGGCCAGGAGCCGCGCAGCTTCCAGCGCCGCCGGGTGGCGGCCGATGTGCTGCTGTTCAGCGATCCGGCCGTACCCCGCGCGGAAAAGACGCTGCTGGTGGGTTTTGCCGGGCGGCTGGGCCGCCTGATGATTCCCAATGTCGGCTTCGTGCAGTGCCTGTCGCCTGCGTCCTTCGACATCCTCATCCTCTCCGATCCGGCCAAGCGCCACTTCCGCGGCGGGCTGCCGGGATACGGCGATGACTTCCTCGGTCTCATCGCGGCCGTGCAGCGCGATTTTCCGCCGGGCGATTACCGCCGCACCGTCGCCATCGGCGCCAGCATGGGCGGCCTGCCCGCCGTCTGGTACGGCCTGATGACCGGGGCCAACCGCACGATCTGCATCGGCGGGCGCGCGGCATGGGATGTCACGCGTATGCTGCAGGGCGACGGCCCGGTGCACGCCTACGATCCGATCTGCGCCTGCTGTACGCCCGATCACCCGGAGATCGTCTTCGTCTATGCCCACGACCATCAGGTCGACCGCATCCAGGCCGGGCATTTCGCACGCATCCTGGGGGGCCAGACCCTGCCGATCCCCGGCGTGCGCGATCACAGTACGCTGGGCCACCTCTGGGTGACCGGCTCGCTGCCGGCCTTCCTCAGCCAGATCACCCAGGCCCGTTCCTTCCGGCCGCGCTGGGTGGTGCAGAAGGCGGCGCAGGACTGAGCGTTCAGCGGCGCGGCTTGCGCCGGAAGGTCATGAAGACGGGTGTGCGGCCGGCCTTGCCGGCCTTGGCCTCGTAACGCGTGCCGGGCCAGTCGGCGGGGCGCTGCTTCCAGTCGGCGGGGCGGCGCGCGGTCCAGGCGAAGGCGGGATGGGGCCAGACGGCGGCCATCATCCAGCGCGCGTATTCCATGATGTCGGTGGCAAGGCGCAGTTCGCCGCCGTCGACCAGCAGGTCGGCGAAACGGTCGACGCTCCAGGGATTGACGATGCGCCGCTTGTGGTGGCGCGCCTTGGGCCAGGGATCGGGAAAGAGCACGAAGATGCGCTCGAGCGATGCCTCGGGCAGGCCCTCCAGGAAGGGCCGCACGTCATCGTCGATGATGCGCACGTTGGAAAGCTTCTCGTCATCGACCGTGGCGAGCAGCGAGGCGACGCCGTTGAGATAGGGCTCGGCGCCGATCACGGTGACATCGGGGTTGGCCGCGGCCTGCCAGGCCAGATGCTCGCCGCCGCCGAAGCCGATCTCCAGCCACAGGCGGTCGCGGCCGGCAACCGCGCCCTTGAGATCGACGGTGCGATCGGCGCCGATCTCGGGGCGCAGGCCGGGCAGCAGGTCGTCGACCAGGGCCTGGCGGCGCGGCGTCAGGTCGTGGCCCTTGCGCCGGCCATAGACGCGCCGATCCAGCCCGCGGCTATCGACCGTGGGCGGATGCGGCCGGTCGTTCACGGGAAGCCCCTAGGCGAGCGCGCTCTTGAGCGCGTCGGCCAGATCCGTCTTCTCCCAGGAGAAACCGCCGTCGGCCTCGGCCGCACGGCCGAAATGGCCGTAGGACGAGGTGCGCTCGTAGATCGGGCGGTCGAGGCTGAGGTGGTTGCGGATGCCGCGCGGCGTCAGATCCATGACCTCGCGCAGCACGCTTTCGATGCGCGCCTCGTCGACCTGTGTGGTGCCGTGGGTGTCGACATAGACCGACAGCGGATCGGCAACGCCGATGGCGTAGGAGATCTGGATCGTGCACTTGTCGGCCAGGCCCGCCGCGACGACGTTCTTGGCGAGGTAACGGCAGGCATAGGCCGCCGAACGGTCGACCTTCGAGGGATCCTTGCCCGAGAAGGCGCCGCCGCCGTGGGGTGCGGCACCGCCATAGGTGTCGACGATGATCTTGCGGCCGGTGAGGCCGGCGTCGCCGTCCGGGCCGCCGATGACGAAACGGCCGGTCGGGTTGACGTAGAAATGCTCTTCCGGGCACATCCAGCCGGCGGGCAGCACGCTTTCCACATAGGGGCGCACGATCTCGCGCACCTCGTCGGTGGAAAGGTCGGCATCGTGCTGGTGCGAGACAACGACCGAGGTCGCGCGCACCGGCTTGCCCTCGTGATACTCCAGCGTGACCTGGCTCTTGCTGTCGGGGCCGAGCTTCACCTTGCCGGCATGGCGGGCCTCGGCGAGCTTCTTGAGAATCTGGTGCGAGAAGTGGATGGGCGCGGGCATCAGCGCCTCGGTCTCGCGGCAGGCGTAACCGAACATGATGCCCTGGTCGCCGGCACCCTCGGCCTTGTTGCCGCCGGCGTCCACGCCCTGGGCGATATCCACCGACTGCTCGTGCAGGTGGACCTCGACCTTGGCGTTCTGCCAGTGGAAGCCTTCCTGCTCGTAGCCGATCGCCTTCACCGCATTGCGCGCCAGCTCCTCGACGCGGCCGATCACCTCGTGGGGACCGCGGACCTCGCCGGCGATGACGATCAGGTTGGTGGTGGTCAGTGTTTCGCAGGCGACACGGGCGTGCGGGTCGGCAGCCAGGTAGGCGTCGACCACGGCATCGCTGATGCGGTCGCAGACCTTGTCGGGATGGCCTTCCGAAACCGACTCACTCGTGAACAGGTAAGATTTCCTGGCCACCCAAACCTCCCATGGCATTGAAAAAAGACTGCGAAACCGCCCGCGCACGCGCACGGCCAGCGGGACACTCCCCCATGGCCGAAGGTCGGGTCAAGGGCAAAAAAAGACCGGTGGCGGGGCAACGCCCCGCAACACCGGCCCGGATTCAAGAACTGTCAGCCCTCGGCGTCCTTGGGGCCGGCGGCCTTCACCAGTTCGAAGACCTTGCGGCGCAGGCGCTCGTCGGGGATGCGGTAATAGGCACGCACCAGTTCCAGCGTCTCGCGCTTGGTCAGGGTATCGGGGCCGGAGGGATCCTCGGGCGCATCGGTGGGCGCGGTGGCGCCGCCGTTGGTCGCCGTGTCGGCGGTCATGTCGTCGAAGAAGAAGCTGACCGGCACGTCCAGGATCTGCGACAGCTTGAAGAGGCGGCTGGAACCGATCCGGTTGGCGCCGCGCTCGTACTTCTGGATCTGCTGGAAGGTCAGGCCCAGGGCCTGGGCCAGTTTCTCCTGGCTCATGCCGAGAAGGGTCCGGCGGAGCCGCACGCGGCCGCCGACGTGCACGTCGATCGGATTGGGTTTGCTAGCCATGATGGTTCCGTTTTCCTTGCCTGTTCCCGTTCATCGGCCGTGTCGGACGGGCCGGCCCCGCACTGGCCGTGGGCGGCAAGCGATACGCAATCGGATGGGGCGATGCCAGCACCGCCCGGTTGCGCAAGCTCACCTACCGGTCGTCCTCACGTCGCAGGCAACGCAAGCGCCACGCCAATTGAACGATGAGCGGAAAGAGAACCGCAAGCAGGGTCCAATCGCCCAGCCGGGCATAGAGCGTGGGGCCGGGAAGAGGGGCAGGCAGGGGGGCATCGAGCACGCCGACGGCATTGAGCGGCAGGTGCGCCAGCACGCGGCCGAGCGGATCGACGACGCCGGAAATGCCGTTGTTGGCCGAGCGCACCAGAGGCAGACCCTGCTCGACGGCGCGCATCCGGGCCGCCTGAAAATGCTGGTAGGGCCCGGTCGAAACGCCGTACCAGCCGTCGTTGGTGATGTTGAGCAGCCAGTCCGGACGCGGGCCGTCGCCCTGAATCTCGCCGGGGAAGATCACCTCGTAACAGATAAGTGCACGAAACGGCGGGATTTTTCCAAGCTGCAGCACCTCCGGGCCGGTACCGGCGACAAAGTCCACCGCGCCGGGGGTCAGCTTGTCGATGGGCAGCAGGCCGCGCAGCGGCACGTATTCGCCGAAGGGCACCAAATGGCGCTTGTCGTAGAAGGCGACCGGGTCGCCGTCGCTGTCGAGCACCACCAGGCTGTTGTACGGCAGGGGGGTTCCGGCGGCGTCGCGCTCGAAGCGCACACCGCCGGCAAGCAGGTATCCGCCCGGCGCCAGCACCCCGCCGGCACGCGCCCGCTGGTCGGCATCGGCCAGCAATTGCCAGGGGATGGCGGCCTCCGGCCAGATCACCAGATCCGGTGCAACTGCAGATTGCGACAAACTGAGCTCAATATGCGTCGCAAAATGCGAATCCCTCAGAGTGCTGCGCCACTTGTCGGCCTGGTTGATGGACGGCTGCACGAGCCGCAGGGTGAGGTCGGACGCATAAGTTGTCGGAAATGCCGACATCCGCCACAGGCCCAGCCCGAAGAGGGCCGCCAGAACCACCAGGCTCAGAAGCAAACCCCCTGCCATCGCGCGTCGGCGCCGCGCCGCGGCGGCGCGAACGGCACAGGCGGGCGCCAGGGCGATGACCAGGACCAGGGCCGACAGCAGCCACGGCCCGCCCCAGGCCGCGGTCTGGATCATCTCCGGGAGAAAGCCCAGGGCCGAGCCCAGCAGGTTCCAGGGAAAGCCGGTGAGGATCCAGCTCCTCAGCCACTCCAGCGCCAGCCAGGCGGCGGCGAAGGCGAAAATCCGGTCGGTGCCGGGGCGCCAGCAACGCGCCAGCATGGCCGCGGCGGCAGTGAAAAGGCCAAAGCCCAGGGCAATCGCCAGCAGGGCGAAGGGCACCATCCAGCCGAAGGCCGCGGCATCCACCAGCAGGGCGTTGGCGATCCAGTAAAGCCCGGCGCCGCTGAAGCCCGCGCCGAAGGCCCAGCCGTCGAGCAGGGCGCGCCGCGTCGTGGCCGCGCCGTCGAGCAGCCAGACAAAACCGGTCAGCGCGACAAGCGCGCCGGGCAGGACATAAAAGGGTGGCATCGCCGCGGCGAGCAGCACGCCCAGCAGCAGCGCAAGGCCCGTCCGGCGCCAGCCGCGCAGCCCGGCCAGCCTTTCGGGCAGGCCCGACAGGCCGGCCCCCGCGCACACGGCCTCAGGCATCGGGCCGGGGCGGGGCTCCGCGCACGCGCAGACGCTTGATGCGGCGCGGGTCGGCATCGACGATCTCGAATTCCAGGCCGCTTTCGTGGCGGATCAGTTCGCCGCGTGCCGGCACGCGGCCCAGGATGTCGACCACCAGACCGCCCAGGGTGTCGATATCCTCCTCGCGCTCCTCGGGCAGCAGGTCGAAGCCGGTGCGCTCCTCCAGCTCCTCGACCGTGGTGCGCGCGCTGGCCTCCAGGACGCCGCCGGGGCGTTCGATGAGATGATCCTGGTCGTCGGTATCGTGTTCGTCCCAGATCTCGCCGACGATGGGTTCGACCAGGTCCTCGATGGTCGCCAGGCCGTCGATGCCGCCGTACTCGTCGACCACCAGGGCCATGTGGATGCGCGAACTCCGCATCTTGATCAGCAGGTCCAGCACCGGCATCGAGGGCGGCACGAACAGCACCTGGCGCACGAGAGTCGAAAGCGCCGGGCCGGGGGGCTCGGCACCCCAGCAATCGAGCAGGTCGCGGACGTGGATCATGCCGATGACGTCGTCCAGGGTCTCGCGGTAGACCGGCAGGCGCGAATGGCCTTCCTTGCGCACCTGCTCCACGACGCCCTGCAGGGTGGTCGATTCCTCCAGCGCCACGATGTCGGCGCGCGGCACCATGATGTCGTCGACCCGCAGCTCGCCGAACTCCAGCAGGTTGACGAGCATGGAGCGTTCCGTGTCGGACAGCCGCTCGCCGCCGTCCTCGTAGGCTTCGAGCAGTTCCTCGACGGTATCGCGCAGGCTCTCTCCGCCGCGTCCGCCAATCAGGCGGCGCAGCCAGCCTGTGAAGCCCGTCTGGGATGCGCCATTGCTCGATGATCGATCGGCCACCGTCGTCTCCTTAAGCGTAGGGGTCCGGGATGCCGAGCCCGGCCAACACGTTGCGTTCCATGGACTCCATCACGTCGGCCTCGTCGTCGGCCTCGTGGTCGTAGCCCACCAGGTGCAGGGCGCCGTGCACCACCAGATGGCAGAGATGATGGGCAAGGGGCCGCCCGGCCTCCTGCGCCTCGCGCTTCATGGTGGCGTGCGCGACGATGACGTCGCCCAGTTCGATCGCCAGCCCCGCGGGCATGCCGGGTTCGGGCCGGGGTATCTCGCCGGGTTCGAGTTCCTGGGCGGGAAAGGAGAGGACGTTGGTCGGCTTGTCGATGGCGCGCCAGTCGCGGTTGAGTTCGCGCAGCCGCTCGTCGTCGGAAAGCACCAGGGCCATGGCCAGAGCCGGGCCGGGGCAGGCGGCCTCCAGGGCCGCCGTCGCCGCGCGGGTGGCCAGCGCCTCCGCGTCGGGCAGATCGTCCAGCCAGGCAGGGTCGTCGAGTGCCAGATCGATTGCGATCCGTCCCGCCTGCCCGGCGGCCGTACTGGAGGGAGAGTCCGTTTCCATCAGCGTGTACCGGCCCCCTTGGGCCGTCCGTCATAGGCCTGCACGATACGCGTCACCAGTTCGTGGCGCACGACGTCGACATGGGTGAAGCGCACCATGGCGATGCCCTCGACATCCTTGAGCACGTCCAGCGCATCGGCCAGGCCCGAGGTCTGGCCCGGCGGCAGGTCGATCTGGCTGAGATCGCCGGTGACGACCATGCGGGCGTTTTCGCCCAGGCGCGTCAGGAACATCTTCATCTGCACGGCAGAGGTGTTCTGCGCCTCGTCCAGGATGACGAAGGCGTTCGACAGCGTGCGGCCGCGCATGAAGGCAAGCGGGGCGACCTCGATGTCGTCGCTGGCGAGTTTGCGCGCCACCTTCTCGCCCGGCAGCATGTCATGCAGCGCGTCATAGAGCGGGCGCAGATAGGGATCGACCTTCTCGCGCAGGTCGCCGGGCAGGAAGCCCAGCCGCTCGCCCGCCTCGACCGCGGGGCGCGAGAGCACGATGCGATCGACGCGCCCGGCCTCCATCATGGCAACGGCCATGGCGACGGCGAGATAGGTCTTGCCGGTGCCGGCCGGCCCCAAGGCAAAGACCAGCTCGTTCTCGGCCAGGGTCTGCAGGTAGCGGGCCTGGTTGCGCGAGCGCGGCGTGATGCGCCGCTTGGGCGTCTTGATCTCGATCAGGTTGGTCGGCTCGCCCTCGGCGGCAGGCTCGTTGGCGATGCGCACGGCGGCGTCGACCTCCGCAAGCGAGACCGGCAGCCCCGTCTTCAGGCGGGCATACAGCGCGTTCAGCACGGCAACCGCCGTATCGGCCGAACCTTCCGGGCCGGAGACCGCGATCTGGTTGCCGCGCGAGGACAGCGCCACGCCCAGGCGCTGTTCGATGCGCGCCAGGTGGCGGTCATGGTCGCCGAAAAGCTGGGGGACGAGGCCGTTGTCGTCGAAGGAAAGATAACGCGGCGTCGCGCCGCCGGCCTCACCGCTTTTCACGCGCCGACCTCCGCATGGTGACGGGCGGACGCGCCTGCCGAGGCAAGCACGCCGGCCAGGGAATTGGGCTTGGCCTCGAGGATGGTGACCGGAACGATGCGGCCCATGAGATCGTCGTCGGCCATGGCATAAACCGCCTGCAGATAGGGCGAGCGGCCGATGAGCTGACCCTTGCGGCGCCCGACGCGCTCGAAGAGCACCGGCAGGGTGCGCCCGACCGTGGCGTGGTTGAAGGCGTCGTGCTGGGCGCCGAGCAACTGCTGCAACGCGGCCAGCCGCTCGCTCTTGACGTTCTCGGGCACCTGCAGGTTCTCGCCCGCCGCGGGCGTGCCGGGACGCGGGCTGTACTTGAAGGTGAAGGCCGAGGCGTAGCCGACATCGTTCACCAGCTTGAGCGTCGCGGCGAAATCGGCGTCGCTCTCGCCGGGAAAGCCGACGATGAAGTCGCAGGACATGGCGATGTCGGGGCGCGCCTTGCGGATGCGCTCGACCAGGCGGCGATAGTCGTCGGCGGTGTGGCGTCGGTTCATCGCCTTGAGGATGGTGTCCGAACCCGACTGCACCGGCAGGTGCAGATAGGGCATGAGCTGCTCCAGCTCGCCATGGGCCGCGATCAGGTCGTCGTCCATGTCGCGCGGATGGGAGGTGGTGTAGCGGATACGCTCCAGCCCCGGCACCTCGGCCAGCGCGCGCAGCAGACGGCCGAAGCTCCATGGCCCGCCGTCGGTGCCCTCGCCGTGCCAGGCGTTGACGTTCTGGCCGAGCAGGGTGAGCTCGGCGACGCCGGAGGCGACGAGGCGTCGCGCTTCCGCGAGGATCGCGTCCGCGGGCCGCGAGAACTCGGCGCCGCGCGTATAGGGCACGACGCAGAAGGTGCAGAACTTGTCGCAGCCTTCCTGGATCGAGAGGAAGGCCGTGGGCCCGTCGACCGCCTGGGTTTCGGGCAAATGGTCGAACTTCGATTCGGGCGGGAAATCGGTGTCGAGCACGGCGCCGGCGCTGCGGTGGGCGCGCGCGACCAGCTCGGGCAGGCGGTGATAGGTCTGCGGCCCGACGACCAGATCGACCACCGGCGCGCGGCGGATCATCTCCTCGCCCTCGGCCTGGGCGACGCAGCCGGCGACGGCGATCATCATGGCGCCGCCCATCCGGGCGCGCTCTTCCTTCAGCGGGCGCAGGCGGCCCAGTTCGGAATAGACCTTCTCGGCGGCCTTCTCGCGGATATGGCAGGTGTTGAGAATGACGAGGTCGGCGCCCTCGGGCGTCATCGTCGTCTCATAGCCGAGCGGAGCCAGCAGATCGGCCATACGACCGGAGTCGTAGACGTTCATCTGGCAGCCATAGGTCTTGATGAAGAGTTTCTTTGGCAAGCGGGGTCGCGATGTCGACGCCTAGCGGCGTCGCCTGTTCGTGCGTGTGGTGTCGCTCATGCGGCCGACGAATGTTCGCCTGACAAGAATGCGCCTGCTGACACGTTGCTGCCCCGCGCGGGATTGCCGGGGAGAAGGATCGAGAATGCCTTAGCCCCGCGGGCAGAGTCAATTGACAAGCCCGCGGACCAGCCTTGTGCCAGACGGCTGCGACAGGGCGATGACGGCGCGGCGTGGCGCTCAGCCACCGGCGGAAGGCTCGGCCGCCTTGCCCGCATCCTTGCCCTTGCGGCGCAGGCTGGCGAAACGCCGCCGCGTCTTGGCGGGCAGGGCGCCGGCGAGCGCGGTGGCGACGCCGTCCGAGACGATCTCCTCGCAAGCCGCGGCAAGCTGGCGTCGGTCGCCGCCGGCGCTCTCGATCGTCATCGGCGCATGGAACTGCACGACCACGGTCAGCGTGCCCGCGCCCAGGAAGCGCCAGGCATGGGGTGCAAGCTCCATGTCGCCGTACCAGGCGAAGGTCGGGCGCATGTCGCGGTCCATCGGCAGGTTGGAGAATCCGGCATAGGCGATGGAGACCGGCTGCACCGTCAGCGGCTTGCCGTCGATTTCCTGCTGGGCGACCGCGAAGAGGGCGCGCTTGAAGGGCAGCACCCGGTTGCCGTCGCTGGTCGTGCCCTCGGGAAACAGGATCAGCCGTTCGCCCTTTTCCAGGCGCGCGGTGATGGCGTCCTTCTGCTTGCCGGCCTGGGTCGGGCGGCGGTCGACGAAGACCGTGCGCTGGAGCTTGGCCAGCCAGCCGAACAGCGGCCATGTCGCGACCTCGGCCTTGGCGACGAAACTGCCGCGCACCAGGGCGCCCAGGATCTCGATGTCGAGATAGGAGGTGTGGTTGGCGACGATCAGCAGGGGCTTCTGCTTGGCCACGCGCCCGCGCACGTCCAGGCGGATGCCGAAGATGCGGCAGACCAGGCGGTGGTAGCCCTGGGCGAAACCGACGCTGGCCCGCGCGCCGATCGCCACGAGCACCGCCTGGATCGGCATGCAGGGCAGGGTCAGCCCGACATAGAGCAGCAGGCGCAGGACCGCGAGCGGAACGCTCATGCCCCCTCCGCGCCCTCGGCCTGCTCCTCGTCGTCGCGGCTGTAACGCGCGCGATACTTGTCGTCGGTCGCCTGGATGTCGAGCACGACGCAGACATCGGTGGTGTTGAACTGTTCGTCGATCACCGCGCCGTCGCCGAAGCGGCAGCCGGCGCGCGCGTAACCCTTGATCAGCGGCGGCAGGCTGGCCGCGCCGGCCTTGGGATCGACCTCTTCCAGCGGCAGCCGGTTCATCTCGATGTAGCGGCTTTCCAGGGCGCGGGCGCGAAGGTGCTCGGGCGCGCGCAGGTGGTGGTGGAGGTGAGAGAGCGGCAGGGCGAGCTCTTCCGGGTCGGTGCCGTGCAGGCTGGCGCAGCCGAACATCAGGCGGATGTCGTACTGGACGACATAGGCGCCCAGGCCGCGCAGCAGCGCCTGGACGACGGCGCCGGCGCGGTAGTTCATGTCGACGCAGCTGCGCCCCAGCTCGACCAGTTCGCCCTCCACGGCGAGCAGCTTGGAAATGTCGTATTCGTCTTCGGTATAGAAGCGGCCGTGTTTCTCGGCCACCGAGCGGCGCAGCAGGCGATAGGTGCCGACCACGGCGTCCTCGCCGCTGCGCTTGGAATCGGTCACCAGCAGGTGGTCGCAGATCTCGTCGAAGGCGTCGAAGTCGCGCTTCTCGGCTTCCATGGTGCCGATCGGCTTGGCCTTCATCTCTTCATAGAAGACGCGGTAGCGCAGCCGCTGGACGGCAAGCACGTCGGCCTCGTTGCGCGCCATGCGCAGCTCGAACGGCCCGAGCCGGACACCGGCGTCGAGCGGGGCTGGTTCCTGCCTTTGGGGGTCGCTCATGCCGGCCGGAATACCATGGCGTCAGTCATTGCCGCCGCGTCGCTTCAGCGGCAGACAGAACAGCTCGAGCTTGTGGTCGACGATGCGGTAGCCCAGGCGCTTGGCGATCTTCTCCTGCAGCGCTTCCAACTCCTCGTCGAAGAACTCGATGACCTTGCCGGTCTCGACATCGATCAGGTGATCGTGATGGGTGTCGTCGTCGCTCGCCTCGTAACGGGCGCGCCCGCCGCCGAAGTCGTGGCTCTGGATGATGCTGTTGTCCTCGAACAGGCGCAGCGTGCGATAGACCGTGGCCAGAGAGATCTTCTGGTCGACCTCGCTGGCGCGGCGATAGACCTCCTCGACATCGGGATGGTCCTCGGCATCCGAAAGAATCTGCGCGATGACCCGCCGCTGCTCGGTCATCTTCAGACCCTTGTCGATGCAAGCCTGTTCGATGCGTGAATTCATCGCCCTCGTCCTCACCCGATCCGTGAAAAAAAGATCGGCGCGCCGCACTGTGGCGACGCGCCGACTCTAACTTCTGCGGGTCCCGCCGTGAACCCTTCGCGGAAGCTCTCCGCAAGGGCCCCGCGGCCGGGTCCCGCGGCCCGGATCAGGCGCGCTTGCGGCGGCCGCCGCGGCTGCCCAGGCCGATCTTCTTGGCCAGTTCGCTGCGCTGGGCGGCGTAATTGGGGGCAACCATGGGATAATCCGACGGCAGGCCCCAGCGGGCGCGGTATTCGTCGGGCGTCAGATCGTAGCGCGTCTTGATGTAGCGCTTCAGCATCTTCAGCTTCTTTCCGTCCTCCAGACACACGATATAGTCGGGAGCAATGGACTTCTTGATCGAAACGGCAGGCTCCGGACGCTCGGCAACGGCAGCCGGCGTGTTGCCGGAAGCGATGCGGGAAAGCGCGCCGTACACCTGCTCGATCAGTCCGGGCAGATCACTCGCGGAGATCTCGTTGTTCGCGACGTGGGCCGCGACGATTTCCGTGGTCAGCTCGAGCAGCTCGGCGGAACCGGCGGAATCGGGCATGGTCGTCTCCTTGTTATAAAGTTCGTGCTAAGGTTGTCGATTCTCAATTTGACACAGTGGAACATCCAGTGACAGGCACCGCAGGCAAGACCACATGCGATCAAGATGAGGAAGATGGGGGTTACGATGTTTTCTTGGACATTACAAGCGATGTCTGCCCTTTGACGTTCGTTAAGACAAAACTGCTGATCGAACGCATGGAATCGGGTCAGGTTGCCGAGGTTCGCCTCAATGATGGCGAGCCGTTGTCGAATGTTCCCCGCTCGGTGAAGGAACACGGCCACGAAGTTCTCTCGCTGGTTCAGGAGTCCGAGGACTCCCGTGTCTGGAGACTGCGTTTGCGTGTGCGTTAAACCGGAATGAATGCAGGATAGATCGCACACAAGCAGTAGCAACTTGCTGCAGTGCGTCCGAAATCATCCTGCCCCGGTCAGGCGGCGATTGGGCGTGAGGACGATGAAATGCAGTTCATGGTGATCGAGCACTTCAACAATGGTGATGCCGCGGCGATCTACAGCCGCCTGGAAGAGCGCGGCCGGCAGATGCCGGAGGGCCTCGATTATGTCGCAAGCTGGGTTTCGGCCGATCTCGGCCGCTGCTTCCAGGTCATGGCCTGCGAGGATGTCACCCTGCTGCAGCGCTGGGTCGCGGCCTGGTGCGACCTTGCCCGCTTCGAGATCGTGCCGGTCGCCGAAAGCGGTGCGACGCGCCGGGCGATGACCGGCATGGGCTGAGGTCCCGGCCGTCGCCTCAGGGCACGTCGCGCGCCAGGGTCAGGGCATCGACCGGGTCGCCGTCGCGGCGCGCGTAGTAAGCCTTGCGGCGGCCCACCGGCAGATAACCCGCGCGGGCGTAAAGCTGGCGGGCGGGCGTGTTGTCCTCGGCGACCTCCAGATGCAGGCGCGTGATCGCCCCGGCGCGGCAGCGGTCGTAGCAGCCTGCCAGCAGGCGCTGGGCGATGCCCTCGCGGCGGCGCTCCGGCAGCACGCCGATGGAGAGCAGTTCGGCCTCGTCGGCGACGGTGCGCAGCAGGGCAAAACCGACCGGGCTGTCGCTGCCGCGCAGGCGGGCGAGGATGGCGACGGCGCCGTCCTGGGCCAGGAACTGGGCGAGGAAGGCCTCGCTCCAGGGATCATCCATGCAGCGCAGGTGCAGGGCGGCGAGCACCCCGGCGGCCTCCGCGCCCTCGCGGCGCAGCACCACCGGCGCCACGTCCTCGGGCCGCTTGGCGTCGGCCTCGCGCAGATAGACCGGCGCGGGCATGGCTGCCGGCAGGGCCAAACCGCCCGGTCCGTAGCGCTGCGCCGCCAGGGCGGCGACGGCGCGGGCGTCGGGCAGCAGGACGCTCTCGTCGATGGTGTAGTTCGCCAGCCCGGCAAAGGCCCCGGCGCCGTCGCCCACCACCAGGCAGGGCTCCGTGGGCGCGACAAGGTCCAGCCGGTTGCCCAGCCGGGCAGGCCCCAGCGCGCGGCCGCCGCCATCGAAGTCCTGCAGATAGAGCTCGCCGCGCCGGGCATCGAGGGCGACCAGCAGGCGCTGCCCCTGCAGCCGTTCGGCGGGCACGGCATGGGCCAGCGCCTCCAGCACGCCGATGCCGGCGAGCGGCCTGCCCGCCACCATGGCCATGGCGCGCGCGGCGGCCAGGCCCACGCGCACGCCGGTAAAGCTGCCCGGCCCCACGGTGACGGCCATCAGGTCGAGATCGGCAAAGCCCCGCCCGGCCCGCGCCATCACCGCCTGCACCATGGGCACGATGCGCTCGGCGTGGCCCCGGCGCATGGGTTCGGCGGCAAAGGCCACGGCCGCACCGTCTTCGGCAAGTGCGGCCGAGCAGGATGCCAGGCAGGTGTCGAGCGCCAGGACCCTCATGCGGACCCTGCCCCGTGCGTGATAGCCTGCGCACGCAACGCTGCGGAGAAGCCTTCATGCTGCTGGTCGAAATCGCCCCGCCCGAATGGGATGTGGAGGTCGATCTGGTCTATGGCCACGCCGACAACTTCATGGGGCGGGCGATCTATGCCAACCCGCGCTGCTGGCTGCACCCGGAAGCGGCGGCCTGCCTGCGCAAGGCGATCGACCACGCCGCCGCCCAGGGCCTGCGGCTGAAGATCACCGATGCCTTCCGCCCCTCGGAGGCGCAGTGGGCGCTGTGGAACCACACGCCCGATCCCGCCTATGTCGCCGATCCCCGGCGCGGCTCGCCCCACAGCCGCGGCGCGGCGGTGGATGTCACGCTGCTCGATGCCGCCGGCGCCGAACTCGACATGGGCGGCCCGGTCGACGATCTCACGCCCAACGGCCATCACGACGCGACGACGCCGAGCGCGGCCCAGCGCGCCAACCGGTTGCTGCTGCTCGGCATCATGACGGCGGCGGGTTTCGACTGGTACGTCAACGAATGGTGGCACTACCAGCTCTTTGCGCCGCGCCGCCTTCCGGTGCTTTCCGACCGGGCGGCGGGCACCGCGATGATGGCGTGAGAGCGGCTCAGACAATGGCGCAGGCCTGATCGAACGCCAGGCGCGGATTGCGCGGGGGCATGTCGGGTTCGTCGCCGTATCCGAGGTTGCAGATGAAGTTGGAGCGCCAGCGCGGCTGATGGGCCAGAAAGGCGCCGTCGACCCCGGCGTTGTCGAAGCCCGACATGGGGCCGCAGTCCAGGCCCAGGGCGCGGGCCGCCAGCATGACATAGGCGGCCTGCAGCGTGCCGTTGCGGAAGGCGGTCGGCTCGGCGCCGGGCTTGCCCTTGAACCAGGACACGGCATCGGCGTTGAAGAGTTCGGGCAGACGCTCGTAAAACTCCAGATCGTGAGCCAAGATGGCCGTCACGGGGGCAGACATGACCGATGCGATATTGCCCTCCGCCAAGTGGGGACGCAGCCGCTCCCTGGCGGAGTCACTCTTGATGAAGACGATGCGGATGGGTGAGCAGTTGGCGCTGGTCGGGCCCATGCGCGCCAGGTCCCACAACGCCTTCAGCGTTGCGTCCTCGACCGGCCGGTCGCTCCAGCGGTGGAAGGTGCGCGCCTTGCGGAACAGGGTGTCGAGTGCCGCGTCGTTCAGGGGTCTCATCGTCTCTGCCTCGTCTTGGCTGCGCACGCGCGCGGCTTGTCTTCTGGCTGCGGCGGCGCTTGCCTTGCCGGCCGTGAACGCCTCCGCCCAGTCGGCCGCTTCCGATCCGTCCGGCGCCGTGATCCTGATGTACCACCGCTTCGGCGAGGACGCCTATCCCTCGACCAGCATTCGTCTGGCCCAGTTCGAGGAACACATCGAAAAGCTCACCTCCGGGGATTACCACGTTCTGCCCCTGGGCGAGGTCGTCGCCGCCCTGCGCGACGGCACGCCGCTGCCCGACCGCACGGTCGTCATCACGATCGACGATGCCTATCGCTCGATCTACACGCAGGCCTTCCCGCGCCTGCAGGCTGCAGGACTGCCCTTCACGATCTTCGTCAACACCGATGCGGTGGGCCAGGTGGCCGGCTCCCTGACCTGGGACGAGCTGCGAACCATGGAGGATGCCGGGGTCACCATCGGCGCCCACAGCGCCGCCCACGACCACATGGCGGTCGAGGGGCGCGGCGCGATGGAGGAGGATCTGGCGCGTATGACCGCCGCCTTCCTTGGTGAACTCGGCCATGTGCCGGAGGTCTTCGCCTACCCCTACGGCGAATACAGCGCCGAGCTCGCCGCCATGGTCGAGGATGCCGGCTACATCGCTGCCCTGGGCCAGCACTCGGGCGTGGCGACCGCGGGCAGCGACATGTACACGCTGCCGCGTTTCGCGCTCAACGAGCGCTACGGCGAGCCGGACCGCTTCGCCACCATCGTCGATGCCCTGCCGCTGGAGGTGAGCGACGTGCTGCCGCCCGACATGCTGATCCAGACGGGTTCGGGCACGGCCAATCCGCCGGCCATCGGTTTCACGGTGGGCGAAAGCGCGGGGCGGCTGGACCGGCTGGCCTGTTTCGCCTCGCACGATGACGATCTGTCGCTGGAACTGCTGGGGCGGCGCGTCGAGGTGCGCCTGGCGCAGCCCTTCCCGCCGGGCCGTTCGCGCCTCAACTGCACGCTGCCCACGGCCGACGGACGCTTCCGCTGGTTC
>CALLQH010000169.1 GCA_938014945.1 uncultured bacterium
ATGATGATCGAGCCGGGTGCGGATTACGCTTCGGGTCGCATGATGATCGAGGCGGGCGAGGACTATGCCTCGGGCCGCATGATGATCGAGGCGGGCGAGGACTACGCCTCCGGCCGCATGATGATCGAGCCTTCCGACGACTTCTCCCCGTCCCACCTCGCCATGGTGCCGGAGATGTTCGCCAGCTGGCGCCCGTCGTTCACCGTCGACCCCAGTCGCGTGTAACGAAGACTGCCGTGAACGAGCGCGTTCCGTCAGATATACTCCTGATCGCGGAGTCGGCGGCCCCCCTCGCGGGGGCCGTCGCCTGCCGTTCCGCCGCGCCATGCGGTGGGCGGGCTTCGCGGCGCTGCCAGTTTCACGGCCTGAATGTGTTGCGGACACCCCTGCATGCGCGCTTCTTCCGATCATCCGGCGTCCAGGCCGCCCTCGGCGGCCGGCGATACCGGTACGCTGCGAAAGACCTTCGATGCGGGCACGCACCGGCTGATTTCGCCGGCAAGGACACTGGAACGAATCAAACCCTTGATGCCCGTCATGGGGATCACCAGAATTGCCAACGTGACGGGACTCGATTCGGTTGGGATCCCCGTCGTGATGGTGACAAGGCCGAATTCGCGATCGGTTTCTGTTTCACAGGGAAAAGGCGCGACCCTGGATGCGGCAAAGGCTTCGGGACTGATGGAATCAGTTGAGTCCTATCACGCGGAACGGATCTCGCTGCCTTTGATCCTGGGCAGTTACGAGGACATTCGTTATACGCGCAGCGTTGTCGCGGTGGAGCGTCTGCCCCACCTGACCGACAGCCTGTTTACGCCGCATACCCAGATTCTCTGGATCGAGGGCCGCAACCTGATGACCGAAGAGGGCATCTGGGTGCCCTACGAGATGGTCCACCTCGATTACACCCTGCCGCTGCCCACCGGGCATGGCTGTTTCGTGCCCAGCTCCAACGGGCTGGCCTCAGGCAACCACATCTACGAGGCGATGAGCCACGGCATCTGCGAGGTCGTCGAGCGCGACGCCACGACCCTGTGGCATCTGCTCGACAGCGACGAGCAGGAGCAGACCCGCGTCGATCTCTCCAGCGTCACCGACCCCAGCTGCCGCGAGCTGCTGGAGAAGTACCGCAATGCCGGCGTGCTGGTCGCGGTGTGGGAGACGACGTCGGATGTCGGCGTGCCATCGTTCCTGTGCCGCGTGCTCCAGGAAGCGCCGCCGCCGTATCACGATTACCGTCCCGCCAGCGGCATGGGCTGCCATCCCGCGCGCGAGGTCGCGCTCTCCCGTGCGCTGACCGAGGCCGCGCAGAGCCGCCTGACCTTCATCTCGGGCGCCCGCGACGATCTCTGGCGTTCGGACTACGACAGCTTCCTCGATCCCGAGACCCACAAGATCTGGCTCTCCTACATGGAGGCGACCTGGGAAGGCCGCCCCTTCGACCAGATTCCCAGCCATCGCGGCGAGACCTTCGAGGACGATATCGCCTGGGAGCTCGACCGGCTGAAGGCTGTCGGCATCGACCAGGTGGTCGCCGTCGACCTGACCAAGCCGGAGTTCGGCATCCCTGTCGTGCGGATGATCATCCCCGGCCTGGAAGGCATGGACCATTCGCCCAAGTATGTCGCTGGTGAGCGCGCGCGCCGGATGATGCAGCGGCGGCGATGACCGCCTACGTCTTTCTCGGTCCTTCGCTTCCTCTCGAGGATGCAAAGCGCGAACTGGATGTTACCTACCTGCCTCCGGTCGCCCAGGGCGACATCATCAAGCTGGTGCGGCGCAAGCCCACGGTGATCGGCATCATCGACGGCTTCTTCGAAGGCGTGCCGGCGGTCTGGCACAAGGAAATCCTCTTCGCGATGGCCAAGGGCGCCCATGTCCTGGGCGCCTCCAGCATGGGGGCGCTGCGCGCCGCCGAGCTCCATCCCTTCGGCATGGAGGGGGTGGGCGGCGTCTTCGAGGCCTTCCGCGACGGCCGCCTGGACGATGACGACGAGGTTGCGGTCACCCACGGGCCCGCGGAGCTCGGCTACACGCCGCTCTCGGAGGCCATGGTCAACATCCGCCGCACCCTGTCGGATGCACTGGCCCACGACATCATTTCCGAGCCGACCCGCGCGCGGCTGGAGGAGCTCGCCAAGATGCTCCACTACAAGGACCGCACCTTCGCCAACGCCATCGACCTGGCGCGCGAATACGGCGTTTCGCGTGACGAGCTGGAGCGTTTTTCCATCTGGCTGCCCAGCGGCCGCATCGATCAGAAGCGTGAGGACGCGCTTGCCCTGCTGCGCCTGCTGCGTCAGCGGCTGAAGGCTGGTATTGCGCCCAAGAAGGTGCGCTATCACTTCGAGCACACCACCCTGTGGGAACGTGCGGTGCGTGAGGCCTCCGCCACGCCCACAGCCTAGACCCCCGGCGCCCGCGCCCTGTAGGGTGTGGCTGCCCTGGGCGATGCGTCGCCCTGTTCCGACTGCAGCGCGAGACCGACCATGGCCCGCCCGGCCCCAAAGATCGACCCGGAACTCCTTCGCCGTAACGAACTGCTGGGCCAGCTAGCGCCGCATGAGATGGACGAGTTCCTCGATCTCGCGCGCAGCCAGAAGTTCAAGGCCAACCAGACGATCTTCCAGAAGCAGGATCCCGGC
>CALLQH010000170.1 GCA_938014945.1 uncultured bacterium
GGAGAACAAGAGCATCGAGACCGAGCTTGAGGTCGTCGAAGGCATGCAGTTCGACCGCGGCTATATCTCGCCCTACTTCGTGACCAACGCCGAGAAGATGATCGCCGAACTTGAAACCCCCTTCATCATGCTCTGCGAGAAGAAGGTCTCGAACATGCAGGCCCTGCTGCCTGTGCTCGAGGAGGTGGCCAAGTCGGGCCAGCCTCTCATCATCATCTCCGAGGACGTCGAGGGCGAGGCGCTCGCCACGCTCGTCGTCAACAAGCTGCGCGGCGGCCTCAAGGTCGCGGCCGTCAAGGCGCCGGGCTTCGGCGACCGGCGCAAGGCCATGCTGGAAGACATCGCCATCCTGACGGGCGGCACGGTGATTTCCGAGGACCTCGGCATCAAGATGGAGAACGTCACGCTCGCCATGCTGGGCAAGGCCAAGAAGGTCGAGATCAGCAAGGACGACACCACGATCATCGGCGGCTCCGGCAAGAAGGCCGACATCCAGGGCCGCGTCGCCCAGCTGCGCCAGCAGATCGAGAACACCACCTCGGAATACGACCGCGAGAAGATCCAGGAGCGCCTGGCCAAGCTCGCCGGCGGCGTTGCCGTGATCAAGGTCGGCGGCTCGACCGAGGTCGAGGTCAAGGAACGCAAGGATCTGGTCGATGACGCCCTGCACGCGACCCGTGCGGCCGTCGAGGAAGGCATCGTGCCGGGCGGCGGCGCTGCCCTGCTCTATGCGGTGCGCGCACTCGACAAGCTGGTGCTCGAGGATGCCGACCAGCAGGTCGGCGTCGACATCATCCGCAAGGCGATCCAGGTGCCCCTGCGCCAGATCGTCGCCAACGCGGGCCTCGACGGCGCGGTGGTGGCCGGCAAGCTGCTCGAGCAGAAGGACAAGAACCGCGGCTTCGACGCCCAGGCCGAGGAATACAAGGACATGATCGCGGCCGGGATCGTCGATCCCACCAAGGTCGTGCGCATCGCCCTTCAGGATGCCGCTTCGGTTGCCGGTTCGCTGATCACTGCCGAGGCGGTGGTTGCCGAAAAGGTCAAGAAGAACGGCGGGTCCTCTGCCCCCGATATGGGCGACATGGACTTCTAGCCGCAAGATTACGCCAACGACGGCGGTGTCCCTGGCAGCAGGGGCGCCGCCGCTTCGACGGAACGCGGCGGCCTTCGTCAGCCGAAGGCCTGCGCCCCGACGCTCCCCCGATCCGGGAGGCCTCACGTCGTTCGACAGGAGACTCCCGCCATGACTCTCAATCTCGTCTCGACCAGCTTCACCGGCGACCTGATGGACGAGGTCGCCCAGCTTCGCCGCTCCGCGCGCCGCCGCGCCGCCGGCCACGACGATCTGGCCGACGATCTGGTGCAGGAGACCCTGATGCGCGCCTGGACCTACCGTGACCGCTTCACGGAGGGCACCAACCTCGGCGCCTGGCTCCACACCATCCTGCGCAACACCCACATCAGCCATATCCGCAAGGCCAGGCGCGAACGGGTGGGCCTGGATGCCGGCTGGGAGCAGCGCCTGGTCAGCCCGGCAAGCCAGGAAGACCATCTGGCCCTGATCGAGGTCGCCGCAGCCCTGAACCGGCTACCCGCTGCCGACCGCGCGATCCTGATCGCGCTCGGCATCGAGGATCGCGCCCACGAGGACATCGCCCTGGAGGCCGGCTGCGCCATGGGGACGGTCCGCAGCAGGCTGTCGCGTGCGCGCATCCGGCTGCGCGATGTTCTGGAGGAACTCCCCGGCGGCATCTGCCTGCCGGGCCGCATCATGAGCCCGTCGGATGCGGGCCAACGCCGCATCGGTACCTGAGCAACCCCGGGGCCGGGGCCCGGCCGAGGGCCAGCCCTTCCATCGACCACAGGAGAACAGTCATGTCGTTCAACGACCTTCCTTCGGATGCCAACACGCCCAAGAAGCCCGTCGACGATGCCAAGGCCAAGCCGGCTCCCGCCGTCGAGCCCGTCAAGAAGGCATCTGCCACCTAGCCTGCGTCCATGTCCGGAAGCCGGAGCGGGTCGGGGACGTCATTACCCGGCCCGCGCCCCGGCGGGAGTCCTCGATGACCAAGCGCACGACACGCACCACGGTGACCTTCGGCAAACCCTTTGTCCTGCGCGGCTTCGATCAGGGACTGCCCAGCGGCAGCCATGAGGTCGAGATCGACGAGGAGCTGCTCGAAGGCGTCTCGTTTCTCGCCTATCGCAGGGTGTTGACCCTGCTGCACCTGCGCCCGGCCGGAGGGGGCGGTACCTCGCAGTCCCTGGTGGTTGATCCGGCTGACCTGGAGGCCGCCCTGGCGCGCGACCGGGCGGCTGCCGTTCCCCTGGCGACCGCCTGCTGAGTATATTAGGAAAAACCGAAGCCATGCTTCATGGAATAGTGTTTTAGCTAATCCATGGCCGCCGCTAGGCTGCCTTCGACATCGCGGAACAAGACCCGCGCAGGCAGCCAAGGGGGCCGGACATGTCCATCGAACAGACCCATACCGTCGTGGTCGGCGCAGGTCAGGCCGGCATCGCCATGAGCGAACATCTCAGCCGCCAGGGCGTGCCTCATATCGTGCTGGAGCGGCACCGCATCGCCGAGCGCTGGCGTTCGGAGCGCTGGGATTCGCTCGTCGCCAACGGCCCCGCCTGGCACGACCGCTTTCCAGGACGCGAGTTCGCTGGCGATCCCGATGGCTTTCCCCACAAGGAGACGGTGGCGGACTATTTCGTCGCCTATGCCGAGCAGATCGCGGCACCCGTGCGCTGCGGCGTGGAGGTGCGCGAGGTGCGCCGCATCGAGGGCGGGCGCGGCTTCCGCGTGGAAACGTCAGAGGGCGTGATCGAGGCGGCGAGCGTGGTTGCCGCCACGGGCCCCTTCCAGCGCCCGGTGATGCCCGCGATCGTGCCCCAGGATGCCGATGTCGTGCAGATGCACTCCAGCGCCTACCGCAATCCCGATGCCTTGCCGGAGGGGGCGGTGCTGGTGGTCGGCGCGGGCTCCTCGGGCGTGCAGATCGCCGACGAACTGCAGCGCGCCGGCCGGCAGGTCTACCTCTCGGTCGGCCCGCACGACCGCCCGCCGCGCAGCTATCGCGGGCGCGATTTCGTCTGGTGGCTGGGCGTCCTGGGCAAGTGGGATGCCGAGGCCCCGGCGCCGGGCGTGGAACACGTCACCATCGCGGTGAGCGGCGCGCGCGGCGGCGAGACCATCGATTTCCGCCGGCTGGCCGGACAGGGCCTCACCCTGGTCGGACGCACGGAAGGTTACCGGGATGGCGTCCTGCGCTTTGCCCCAGACCTTGCCGAGAACATCGCCCGGGGCGATGCCAACTATCTCTCGGTGCTCGACGAGGCCGACGCCCATGTCGCGCGCCACGGGCTTGACCTGCCCGAGGAGCCTTCGGCGCGCCACATCGGCCCCGATCCCCAATGCATGTGCGAACCGATCCTGGAGCTCGATCTCGCCCAGGCGGACATCGGCACGATCCTCTGGGCGACCGGCTTTGCGGTCGACTACGGCTGGCTGAAGGCCGACACGTTCGATGACAAGGGCAAGCCTCTGCACCGGCGCGGTGTCTCCCGCGAGCCCGGCGTCTATTTCCTGGGGCTGCCGTGGCTGTCGCGGCGCGGCTCGTCCTTCATCTGGGGTGTGTGGCACGACGCCATGCACATCGCCGACCAGATCGCCATCCAGCGCAGCTACCTCGATTATCACGATGCGGCCAACGCCAGGGTGGAGGCGGCCTAGGCAGGGGCCGGGCAGCGGCGATGGCCCTGCGCTTCACCCTGCGCCAGCTCGAATACTTCGTGGCCGTGGGCGAGGCCGGCAGCATCGCTGCGGCCGCCCAGCGCATCAACGTCTCCTCGCCCTCGATCTCGTCGGCGATCTCTCAGCTCGAGGATGCCTTCGGCGTCGCCCTGTTCGTGCGCCAGCATGCCCACGGGCTGTCGCTGACGCCGGGCGGGCGGCGCTTTTTCGCGGCGGCGCGCGATGTGCTGGATCGTGCCGGCGCCCTGCACGATGTCGCCAACGACATCTCGCAGCAGGTGCGCGGTCCCATTGCCGTCGGCGCCCTGGTGACCGTGGCTTCCTTCGTGCTGCCGCAGCTGCGCCGCGCGTTCGAGCTGGCGCACCCGGAGGTGACGTTCCGCCAGAGCGAGGCGCACCAGGAGGACCTGATCGCCATGCTGCGCCGGGCCGAGGTCGATATCGCGCTGACCTACGACCTCGACATTCCCGCCGATATCGCCTTCGAAGCCCTGCTGGAACTGCCGCCCCATGCCGTGTTCTCGCCGGACCATCGCCTTGCCGGACGGACCAGCGTGCGGCTGGAGGAACTGGCCGGTGAGCCGCTGGTCCTGCTCGACCTGCCGCTCAGCCGGGAATACTTCCTGTCGCTGTTCGATGCCGCGGGCCTGCGTCCGACGGTTGCCGAGCGCACGCCGCATCTGGCCATGCTGCGCGCCATGGTCGCCAACGGCTTTGGCTACGGCCTGCTCAACCTGGCAGGGCCGAATGCCATCGCCGCAGACGGCATGCCGTTATGCCATGTGCGCATCAAGGGCGAGCAGCGCCCCCTCAAGCTGGGGCTTGCGACCATGCGGACCGAACGCAAGGCCCGCATCCTGGCCGCCTTCGAGGAGCACTGCCGCACAGCGCTGTCCTCCCCTGCGATGCGAGGGCTGGCATTGCCCTGAGCCGATGGGGCAGCGGCACAACCTGCCGTTGACCCGGCCGTCCATCCGCTGTCATCCTGCGCGCGCGACAGGGGCGCTCGGGAAACCGGGCTGAGAAGCACCCTAGAACCTGAACCGGATAATGCCGGCGGAGGAAGTCGCGGGTGCCACAAGGGCGGCTGCCGCCCCACCGTGTTTTCCCGCCCTGCCTCCCCGGCGGGGAGAGACGATGACGGACGGACCCGGCCACCAGCTCGCGCAGATGCGGCAAGCCGCACCGCTGGTGCACAACATCACCAACTTCGTTGCCATGAACGTCATGGCCAATGTCCTGCTGGCGATCGGCGCTTCGCCCGCCATGGTCCATGCGCGGGCCGAGGCGGCGGAGTTCGCCGGCATCGCCCAGACGCTGAGCGTCAACATCGGCACGGCCGATCCCGAATGGGGTGCGGCGATGATCGATGCCGCCCAGGCCATGGGCGCGCAGGGCAAACCCTGGGTGCTGGATCCCGTGGCGGTGGGTGCTACCGCCTTCCGGCGCGATCTGGGCGCCCGGCTTCTGTCCTGCGCGCCGAGCGTCATCCGCGGCAACGCCTCGGAAATCCTGGCGCTCTCAGGCAGCGACGCCGCGGGGCGCGGGGTCGACAGCGGCGATCCCGTTGCCCTTGCCGAGGCCGGTGCGCGGGACCTGGCGCTCTCCAGCGGGGCGGTGGTCGCCGTCACCGGGCCGGTCGACTACGTGACCGACGGCCGCCGCGCCATGCGCATTGCCAACGGCCACCCCCTGATGCCGCGCATCACGGCACTGGGCTGTTCGCTGACCGGCGTGGTGGCGGCCTTCTGCGCCGTTGCGGAACCCTTCGAGGCAACGGTCGCCGCGCTCGCGGCCTTCGGTGTCGCCGGCGACATCGCCGGGGAGAAGGCGACGGGGCCCGGCTCCTTCGCCGTCGGCCTGCTCGATGCGCTCCATGGCCTCACGCCGCAGACGCTCGACAGCCGGGCGCGGATCGAAGCGGCATGATCGGGCCGGTCTGCGTCATCACCGATGCCGATGCGCCGCTGACGATCCCGGAGCAGGCCGAAGCTGCGGCCCGCGGCGGCGCCGATCTGGTGCAGCTTCGCCACAAGGGTCTCGACGACGATGCCTTTGCGGAGCTCGGACGTGCGGTTCTGGAGCGCATCGCGCCCCTGGGGGCGCGCCTGGTCGTCAACGATCGTGTCGCCGTGGCCTGCGCCATCGGCGCCCAAGGCCTCCACATCGGCCAGAGCGACGGCGCACCGCAGGCGGTCCGCGCCCTGATCGGACCCGGCATGCTGCTGGGGCTTTCCATCGAGGTGCCCGCACAGGTCCATGACGTGCCCGAAGGCGTGGTCGACTACCTGGGCGTCGGGCCGATCCGGGCGACGGCGAGCAAATCCGATCACGCCCCTCCCATGGGTTTCGAGGGGCTGGCCGCGGTGACGGCGGCAACGTCGCTGCCATGCCTGGCCATCGGCGGCCTGACGGCGGGCGATGCCACCGCCCTGCGCGCCGCCGGGGCGGCGGGCCTTGCCGTCGTCTCGGCGGTGACACGGGCGGCCGATCCGCAAGCGGCAACCCGCGCCATCGCCGATGCCTGGAGGCTGGGATGATCGCCAATGTCCTGTCCATTGCCGGCTCGGACCCTTCGGGCGGGGCGGGCATCCAGGCCGACATCAAGGCGATCTCGGCCCAGGGCGCCTATGCCATGGCCGCAATCACGGCGCTTACCGTGCAGAACACGCGCGGGGTGAGAGCGGTCTCGCTGGTTGCACCGGACCTTGTCGCCGCACAGATCGCGGCCATCCGGGACGACATTCGCATCGATGCGGTGAAGATCGGCATGCTGGGCGATGCCGCCATCATCGAAGCGGTCGCTGCGGCCCTGGAGGGGCTGGATGCGCCGGTCGTGCTCGATCCCGTCATGGTGGCCAAGAGCGGCGACCGGCTGCTGGCCGAGCGCGCGGTTGCCGCCCTGCGGACGAACCTGCTGCCCCGCGTGGCGGTGCTGACGCCGAACCTGCCGGAGGCGGCGGATCTGCTTGCGGTGTCGCAGGCGCAGGACCCGGCGGGGATGGAGGAGCAGGCGCGGGCCCTGCTGGCCATGGGGCCGGCCGCGATCCTGCTCAAGGGCGGGCATCTCCCGGGCGGGGATAGCCCCGATCTGCTGGCCACGCGCGAGGGGCTGACCCACTACCCCGGCGTACGCCACGCCACCCGCGATACCCATGGCACCGGCTGTACCCTGTCCTCTGCGCTGGCGGCCCTGCTGGGACGCGGCAAGCCGCTCGTGGAAGCGGCTGGCATGGCAAAGGCCTATGTCGCGGGGGCGATTGCAGCCAGCGGTGCGCTCGCGGTCGGGGCGGGGCAGGGGCCGACCCACCACTTCCATGCGCTCTGGCCGGTGGCGCCAGGCTGAGCACCGTTCTGGTGCACCGAAAACTTGCGTGGTTGCGCCAAATGACAACCCGGTCACCGGAAGAGCGCTTATGGTTCGCATGCTGTCCTGGCGTCCGCGGTCCTCATGGCGAAGGCCCGCGCGCGAGCGCCTGGATGTTGCATTCCCGAGGGAGTTGGGACGATGAGGAAGTTGGTTCTTGCAGCCTTGGTCTGTGCGGCGGCCGTGCCGGCATTTGCCGATCCTGACGTGCGGCTGGGCACCCTGACCTGCCGCCTGACCGATGTCGAAAACGATATCGTCTATACCGACGAGAAGTTTGCCTGCAGCTTCGAGCCCAGCGAAGGCAAGGTGGAATCCTACATCGGCCAGATCACCGAGATCGGCGTCAACCTTTCGGTCGTCAAGAACTACACCCTGACCTGGTACGTCGTGGCAGGCTCGCTCGACACCTACAAGCCGGGCAACCTGGCCGGCACCTATGTCGGCGCATCGGCCGATGCCGCGGCCGGGTCGGGTGCGGGCGCCGATTACCTGGTCGGCGGTTTCAACAGCGAGATCAACCTGCAGCCCTGGGCGCTTTCGAGCGAAAGCGGCGATGGCGTCTCGCTCGATATCGAGAAGTTCGAATTGAAGTAGCAAGGGCCGCTGTGCGGCCGGGGAGCAACGTGATGAATCGGCTGATCGTGTTTTCGCGTCGCATGACGCATGGCATCCGTATGTCGGCCCTTGCCGGCGTGATGGCCGCGACGGCTGCCGTATCCGGCCATGCCGACGACGGCGCAGAGGACCTGGCGAAGAAACTCGCCAATCCGATTGCCGATCTGATCAGCGTGCCCTTCCAGTTCAACTACGACAGCGGTTACGGCTCCGACGATGGCTGGAAGGGCTTCGTCAACGTCCAGCCGGTGGTGCCGATCACCATCAGCCCGGAGTGGAACCTGATTTCCCGCACCATCCTGCCGATTGCCGTGCAGGACGATGTCGCCGGCCCGTCGGGCCGTCAGAGCGGGCTGGGCGATGTCACCCAGAGCCTCTTCTTCTCGCCCAAGAAGCCGACCAGCGGCGGTCTGATCTGGGGTGTCGGCCCGGTGCTGTTGCTGCCGACCGCGACCGATACCCTTCTGGGCAGCGGCAAGTGGGGCCTTGGCCCCACGGGCGTCGTGCTCAAGCAGAGCGGCGCATGGACCGTGGGCATGCTCGCCAACCACGTCTGGTCGGTCGCAGGCAGCGACAGCCGCGCCGATGTCGATGCCACCTTCCTGCAGCCTTTCGTTTCCTACACCACGAAGGATGCCTGGTCGTTCACGCTCGACACCGAAAGCACCTACAACTGGACGGGCGAGGAGTGGTCGGTGCCGTTCAACTTCACGGTCGCCAAGCTGATGCGTATCGGCAAGCTGCCGGTCAGCCTGCAGGGCGGCCTGCGCTACTGGGCCGATTCCCCGGCCAGCGGCCCCGACGGCGTCGGTGTGCGGTTCGCAGTGGTGTTCCTGTTTCCCAAGTAGGCCGCGGCGGCACGTCCGCGCGGCCCGCCATGGTCGAAGAGGCTGATGGGCCTCGACCCAGGCGGGATGATGCTTAGCGTTTTCGGGGTTTGCACCGGTGTGGTGCGCCCGGCGGCCGGAGCGCAAGATCGCGGCCAGCCGGTTTCACGACCAGCCTGATGAAAGAACGCAGCGTGTCTCTTCGCGGCATGGCTCTTGTAATCGGTTGCCTGTTCCCGCTGCTGTCGCCGCCGCTCGCGGCGCAGGAAGGCGGCGGCCCCGAGAACGAGGACTACGCACCCGTGGTTCTCGACGGTGTCGAGCTGTTCCGTGTTCGGGGCATGATCGTCGCGCCCGCCGAAGAGAGGGCCGAAGACATCGTTGACCGTATCACGCAGGAAGCTGCCGATCCGTCGGTGGTGCCTTCGTCGATCACGGCGCGCGAACTGGATTTCGGCACGGGCATCTTCAGCGGCGAACGCCTGCTGTTCCGCATTGTCGATGCCGATGCGGAAATGGAGCAGGTCTCACGCGGCTGGCTTGCCGAAATGATCACCGAACGTATCCGGTCGGCGATCATCCAGTACCGCGCCGAGCGCGGCAGCCGCCATCTGATGCGGGGCCTGGGCCTGGCTCTTGCGGCAACCCTGGCAATGGGCCTCCTGACGCTTCTGGTGCAGGGCAGTTGCCGGCGGCTGCAGGGCTTGATCCGGTCGCGCGCCGATAGCCTGCACGGCATTGTCGAACAGCGCTCGTTTCACGTGCTCACGCCCGGGTCCCTGCTCAGCTTGCTGCTGGGCCTCGTCAGCCTTGTGCGCTGGGTGATCCTGGCCATCGCCCTTTACACCTATCTGGCCTTCACCCTGGTGCTGTTCCCCTGGACCCGCCGGATCGCCGATGACGCCCTCGAACTGTTCGTCGACCCGATCCACACGGTGGGGCAGGCGATCCTGGATTACCTGCCCAAGCTCGTCTTTCTGATCATCATCATCCTCATCGGCCGTTTCGTGCTGCGCGGCGCGCGTCTGTTCTTTCATGCGCTGGAGGCGCGGCGGATCAGCCTGGGCAGCTTCGATCCCGAATGGGCGATGCCGACCTACCGGATCGTGCGCGTCGGCATCATCGCCTTCACCATCGTCATGGCCTATCCGTATGTGCCCGGCGCCGGTTCGGCCGCGCTCCAGGGCATGTCGATCTTCCTGGGCGTCATCCTGTCGCTGGGCTCGTCCTCGATCATCGCCAACGTCATTGCAGGATATTCGATGTACTACCGGCGCACCTTCCGTGTCGGCGACTACGTCCGCATCGGCGATCATGTCGGCGAGGTGGTCGATGTCCGGCTGCTGGTGACCTATGTGCGCACGCCCAAGAACGAGAACGTGGCGATCCCCAATTCGGTGATCCTGGGGGCCGATGTCGTCAACTATTCGGTCTATGCGCGCCAGCAGGGCCTGATCCTTTCGGAGCGCGTCGGCATCGGTTACGACGTGCCCTGGCGCCAGGTGGAGGCCATGCTGCTGCTTGCCGCTTCACGGGTGGCGGGGGTGATGGAAAAGCCTGCCCCCTTTGTGCTGGAGGTCGGCCTTGGCGATTTCGCCGTGCTCTACGAGATCAACGTCTTCTCGCGCGAGGCGGGCGACATGCCCGGGATTTCGGCGCGCCTGCAGCGTGCGATCCTCGACGTCTTCAACGAGCACGGCGTTGCCATCATGACGCCGGCCTATATCGCCGATCCCCCCGATGCCAAGCTGGTTCCGGCAGAACGCTGGTACACGCCGCCCGCCAGGCCGGAAGGCGGCGCAGCGACCTGACGCGCGTCAGGGCCCGGTGTGCTTGGCGATCTCTTCGGCGATCTCGATGCTGAGGGTGGCCATGGCATCGCTCATCGCCGCCACGGTGGCCGCGTAGCTGCCGTCGGCCGGCTGCACACGGAAGGTGGTCTCGCGCAGGGCCAGTGCCTTGCGGCCGTTCTCGGCCAGCACGCCCCAGCCGACATTGAGCACCACCTGGCCGTTTGCCGTGCGTTCGAAGGCGAGCACCTGAAGCACGACCTCCAGGTTCGGATCGGCCGTCACGCGCACCGGCAGGCTGACGATGCGCATGGCCGGCAGCAGGCGGGTCAGGTTCTGCGTCAGCACGCGGTTCATGTCGGAATCGAGAGCCCCGGCCCAGCGGTTGAACTCCGAAAGATTGAGTTCATAGGCGCTGGTGAAGCTAACGATCTGGGGGCGGTTGAGATAATCGGGCAGATAGACCTGACCGACGCCCACGATCATGGTCGGGCCCACGGTCATGATCGGCTGCAGATCGCTGGCGGCGGCCAGGGAATAGAAGGTCGTCTTTTCCTGGTTGGAGCCGCCGAGTCCGGAACAGCCCGCAAGCAGAACGGCGGCCACGATGGCGCCGGCAAGGCGGGGAAGCGTGGTGTGAATCTTCATCGCTGTTACTCCGCGGGCTTGCCAAAGAGGATGCTGTCGGGATTGCGGGCCAGGTAGTCGGTCAGGACCCGGATCGAGTTCGCCGTCGCACCGATATCGCGCACGGCAACCGAGACATCGTTGAGCGTGTTGAGGGTGGCGCGCGAAAGCTCGGAATCGGGCGCGATGACGCCTTCGGCTTCGGTCAGTGTCTTGTTGATCGTGTCGAGCGCCGTCTGAAGCACCGCCGAGGTGCGCTCGAAACTCGCCACGGCCGCCTTTGCCTC
>CALLQH010000171.1 GCA_938014945.1 uncultured bacterium
GCTTCGCCGAGGAGGCGCGCCATGCCGCGCAGCGCACCTTCATACCCGGCTCCGACGCCTCGGTCTTCGGGCAGGACGATGTTGCCGCGCCGGCCTTCCTTGCCTGGCCGCGGGTGATGACCGCAGGCCGCTGCCAGGATGCCGCGCTGGCCGTTCTGGCGGTGGCGGCCTCGCAGGCGCTGCATGTCACGGGCCGTGAGAGGGTCGGGGCGCGGTTGCAGCCCCTGCTCGACACGGTGCGCGCCCATGTGCCGCCGGTCACGGCCGACCGGGTGCTGGGGCCGGAGCTTCAGGCGCTGGCTTTGCACCTTGGCGCGCGGGCGATGGGAGAGGTCTGATGGGCGATCAGTCGATGCGCGGTTTCCTCGATGCCATGGAGCGCGGCGGCAAGCTGCTGCGTCTTGCCGAGCCGGTCGATGCGCGATTCGAGCTGGGCGCCTGGCTCGCCGAGCGCGACGGCGCGGGGCCGATGCTGTTCGAGGCGGTGAACGGGCAGGAGCTGCGCGTGGCGGGCAACCTGCTCGACAGCCTGGAGAGCATCGCCGCCGGGTTGGGCACCGGCGTTGCCGAACTTCAGCAAACCATGGTGGCGGCCATCGGCGCGCCGCTTGTGCCGAAGATCGTGACGCAGGCGCCCTGCCAGGAGGTCGTGGTGCGCGATCCCGATCTCGCCGCGCTGCCGATCCCCCAGTTCTTCGAACACGAGACCGGTCCCTACATCAGCGCCGGGGCCATCGTCGCACGCGACACGCAGACGGGACGGGGCAATCTCTCGATTGCGCGGCTCAAGCCGCTGGGCGGCAACCGCGCCTTCATCGGCATCGCGCCGAACCATCACCTGGCCGTCCTGGCGCGGGCGGCCAAGGCGCGGGGCGAGCGGCTGGAGATCGCCGTTACCGTCGGCAACCACCCTGCCGTCATGCTCGCGGCCTGCCTCTATCTGGGGCTGGGCGACGACGAACTGCATGTCGCGGGGGCGCTGCTGGGCGAGCCGGTGGAAACGGTCGCCTGCCGCAGCGTCGACCTGGCGGTGCCGGCCCATTGCGAACTGGTGCTCGAAGGCGTGCTCGACCCGGACGAGACGGTCGAGGAGGGGCCGGTCAGCGAGTTCCATGGCATGTACGAGCGTTACGGGCCGGGTTACGTGGTCACGTTTTCCTGCCTGACTCGGCGCGCCGATGCGATCTGGCAGGCGATCCTGCCGGGGTATGCCGGCGAACATGTCCTGATCGGCGCCGTCGCCATCGCCGCCGGGCTGCAGCGCAGCCTCAAGGGGCGGATCCCTTCGCTGCGCGCCGTGGCGGTGACGGCGGGTGGCGCGGGGCGGCTGCATGCCGTGCTGGTGCTGGAGAACCCGCGGCCCGGCGAGGCGCGCAAGGCGATCTTCGCGGTCTGGGGCGCGGTCAACCTGATCAAGCAGGTGACCGTGGTCGACGGCGCCATCGATCCCTGGGATGCACGGCAGGTCGAATGGGCGGTGGCGACACGCATGCGCCCCGAGCGCGACCTGATCGTCGTGCCCGGCGTCCAGGCGGACCGCTCCGAGCCGCTGGAGCAGGGTGGCACCGTGGGCAAGCTCGGCATCGACGCGACGACCCATGCCGCCGACCGCGCGGACTGGACGCCGGCGCGGGCACCCGAAGACGTGATCGCCAGGGTACGGGCAAAGCTGCGGGGCTGAGCCCCCGAGAGCCTCAGCCTGCCGCCTTCTCCAGAGCGGCGACGCCGGGCAGGGTCTTGCCTTCGAGCCATTCGAGGAAGGCGCCGCCGGCTGTGGAGACATAGGAGAAGGTCTCCAGGACACCGGCATGGGCAAGGGCCGCCACCGTGTCGCCGCCACCGGCGACCGAGAGCAGCTTGCCTTCCCTGGTCAGCGCCGCAGCGGCGCGGGCAACGGCGTTGGTGCCGTGGTCGAAACCCTCAAGCTCGAAGGCGCCGAGCGGGCCGTTCCAGACCAGGGTGCGGCAATCGGCCAGACGGCGCGCGAGATCGGCCGCGCTGTCGGGGCCGACATCCAGGATCATGCGGTCCGGCCGCACGGCATCGACCGCCACGACCTCCGAAGCGGTGCCCGATTCGAACTTCTCGGCGACGACGCCGTCGACCGGCAGGACGATGGTGCAGCCGGCGGCCTGCGCCTTCTCGAGAATGGCGCGGGCGGTGTCGGCCATGTCGCGCTCGCAGAGCGAGGCGCCGATCTCCTTGCCCTGGGCGAAGAGAAACGTGTTGGCCATGCCGCCGCCGATGGCGAGCACGTCGACGCGGGAGACGAGGTTGCCGAGCAGATCGAGCTTGGTCGAGACCTTGGCGCCGCCGACGACGGCGGCGACGGGGCGCTGGGGGTCGCCGAGCGCCTTCTGCAGGGCGGTGAGTTCCTGCTCCATCAGGCGCCCGGCCGCGGCGGGCAGGCGCTCGGCAAGGCCGACGACGGAGGCATGGGCACGGTGGGCGGCGGAAAAGGCATCGTTGACGAAGATGTCGCCGAGCTTCGCCAGGGCATCGGCAAAGGCCGGATCGTTGCCTTCCTCGCCGGCGTGGAAGCGCAGGTTCTCCAGCATGACGATGTCGCCGTCGGCCATGGCGGCGACGGCCTCTTCGGCCTGCGCCCCGGTCGAGGCGGCAACGAAGCTGACCTTGCGGCCCAGGGTCTCGCCGACCGCGGCGGCGATGGGGGCAAGCGACATCTCGGCCACGACCTTGCCCTTGGGGCGGCCGAAGTGGCTGAGCACGACGACGCGTGCGCCCGCAGCGGCGAGCTCGACGACCGTGGGCATGGCGCGCTCGATGCGGGTGGTGTCGGTGACCCGCCCGTCCTTCATGGGGACGTTGAGGTCGAGACGGACCAGCACGCGGCGGCCCTTCACGTCGAGGTCGTCGAGGGTGGCAAAGGCGGTCATGGCGGGCGGTCCAGGTGGCCGCCCCCTCAAGGAGGGCGGCCGGTGGGCGGAGACTAGCGGAGCTTGCCGATGGCGACGGCGGTGTCGCTCATGCGGTTGGAGAAGCCCCACTCGTTGTCGTACCAGGCGAGGATGCGCACCAGGCGCTTGTCGATCACCTTGGTCTCGGTCAGATCGAAGGTGGAGCTCGCCGGATTGTGGTTGAAGTCGATCGAGACCAGCGGCTCGTCGTTGAGGCCGAGCACGCCCTTCAACTTGCCCTTGGCGGCCTTGGTCATGGCCGCGTTGATCTCCTCGGCCGTCGTGTCCTTGGCAGCCTCGAAGGCGAGGTCGATGAGGCTGACGTTGGGCGTGGGCACGCGGATCGAGGTGCCGTCGAGCTTGCCCGCCAGTTCCGGCAGGACGAGGCCCACGGCCTTGGCCGCGCCGGTCGAGGTCGGGATCATCGAGGCCGAGGCGGTACGCGCGCGGCGCGGATCGCTGTGCAGGGTGTCGACCGTGCGCTGATCGCCGGTGAAGGCGTGGATCGTGGTCATGAAGCCGTGCTTGATGCCCACGGTGTCGTTGAGGACCTTGGCGACGGGCGCGAGGCAATTGGTCGTGCACGAGGCATTGGAGATGACCGTGTGGCTCTTGCGCAGCTTGTCGTGGTTGACGCCGTAGACCACGGTCAGGTCGGCATCGGTGCAGGGCGCGGAGACGAGAACGCGCTTGGCGCCGCCGGCGAGATGGGCCGAGGCCTTGTCCTTGGAGGTGAAGAGGCCGGTGCACTCGAGCACCAGATCGACGCCCAGGTCACCCCAGGGCAGCTTGGCGGGGTCACGCTCGGCCAGGACGCGCACCGACTTGTTGCCGACGCGGATGCCGTTCCTGGTGGCGCTGACCTTGCCCGGGAAGGGGCCATGGACGCTGTCATACTTCAGCAGGCGGGCGTTGGCCTCGGCCGAACCCAGGTCGTTGATCGCCACGAACTCGATGTCCTTGCGGCCGGCTTCCATGGCGGCGCGGAAGACGAGGCGGCCGATGCGGCCGAAACCGTTGATGCCGACGCGGATGGGCATGATGTTCCTCCAAAGGGCGCACAAGCGGCGCACAGGCTGAGAGCAGAAAGCGTGACGCTTTCCTATCGAGCGTCCAGCGGCAGGTCAACGGCAGCCAGCGCATAACTGCCCCCAAGACGGGCTCCGGACCGGGCAGGCACCTTGCCAATGGTGCCAAAGCAAAACCGGGCGCGCCTTGCGGCACGCCCGGTTCGCAGTGGCTATCGGCAGGCGATCAGAACTTGTAGCGCATGCCGACCTGGGCGTTGTGGGTGCCGTAGTCGAGATCGAAGCCCTGACCGGCCGAATTGGTCATGCTGGGCTGCTCGATGGCCGCGATGTAGCGGTAGCCGGCAAAGAGCGTCGTCTGCGGGCTGAGCTCGTAGCCGACACCGGCGGCCAGCGCATAGACCGGCACCTGGTCGGAATCATCGACCGAGGGGTTCGCCCCCGGCGTGCCGTCCATGCGGATGTCGGCATAGCCGATGCCGCCGCCCAGATAGGGCTTCCACGGATTGTGCGTGCCCATGTTGAAGTCGTAGTAGCCGCTCGCCAGGCCGTAGAGGGCCGAATTGGAGCCGTCGCCGCCGTTGTCGAGGTTGCTGTGCTGGTAGCCCAGCTCAGCCTCGGTACGGAAGCCGTTGCCGAACTCGTAGCCCAGGATGCCGCCCAGGCCGTAACCGACGTTGTAGTCGTTGCTGAAGGTCACGGCGCCGTCGGCATCGGCATCGTCCTGGAAGACGGCCGATCCCTGGCCGCCCGTGTACCACGAGGCATCGTCGGCCGAGGCGGTGGTGACGGCCGCCGCGGTCATCACGAACGGCAGAGCGACGAGAGCGGTGCGCAGTTTGCTGGATGGATGGGCCATGATGTTTTTTCCTTGTTGCTTGTCGCGCCCCGCGCAGGAGTTGGGCGGAGCGATCCCCTTACGCAAGGGATGCAACAGCAGGAAAATTTAGCCGTTTCCGGGCAACCGGCCGGGCCGTTCAGGCGTTTCGGCGGCTCAGCCGGCGCCGCCGTAGGACGAGACGATCGCGTCGTAGCGGCCTGACTGCCGCAGGCGGGCGAGCGCGGCATCGAAGGCGTCGCGCGCCGCCTCATCGCGGAAGGCGACGTGATAGGGCGTCGGCGGAAAGAGGTCGTGAACGGTGATCGCCTGGGTGCTGTCGGCCTGCGCGGCGACGCGGGGATCGTTGCGGAACCAGTTGAAGATGTTGATGTCGGCAACCACCACATCGACCTCGCCCAGAAACAGTTCCAGCGGCTGGCGGTACTGTTCCGCGGTCTCGCGGTAGCCGGGGTTGCCCGCCACCGCGGCAGCGAACTCCGGCGGCAGATAGTCGGTCGCCTTCTGGAAGGCCAGGACCGAACGGCCCGAGAGCGCCCCCAGATCGGCAAGCCGGAGGTCGCGCGAGGCCAGGGTGATGGCGGCGTTGCGGTAGACGATGTGGACGGCCGAAAGAGGCGTGTCCGGGATCGTGGCGGGAGTCACGGTCATGGCGGCATCCGCCGTGCCGGCGGCTATGGCGCCCGGTACCTCACCGAAGTCGACGAAGACCGGGATCAATTCGTAGCCGGCATCGGCAAGAGCCTCGCGCACGATGTCGTATTCCATGCCGCGCTGTTCGTCGGCGATGACATAGGGCGGCAGGGAAAGGCCGATGGCGACGCGCAGGGGCTGCAGTTCCCCGGCGCGGCCAAACGGAGCCAGAAGCAGCAGCGCCGCGACCGCCAGCAGGGCACGGCGCGCGACCATGGCGTCAGTCCTTCAGGTCCGCACGCACGGCCCTGGCCACGCCTTCGGCGGTGATGCCGAAGTGCTTGTAGAGGTCGCCCGCCGGTGCCGAAGCGCCAAAACCCGTCATGCCGACGAACCGGCCGTGACCGCCCGTCATCTCCGACCAGCCGAAGGACGAGGCGGCCTCGACGGCGACCAGGGCCCTGGTGCAGTCGAGGATGCCGGCGCGGTATTCGGCGGGCTGGGCACGGAAGAGCTCCCAGGAAGGCATGGAGACGACGCGGGTCGGGATGCCGTCGGCCTGCAGGGTGTCGCGGGCGGCAAGGGCGATCTCGACCTCCGAGCCGGTGGCCAGGATCGTGGCGCGATAGTCGCCGTCGGCCTCCGCGAGGACATAGGCGCCGCGGGCGCAGAGGTTCTCTTCCGAGATGTCGCTGCGCACCTGGGGCAGGTTCTGGCGGCTGAGCGCCAGGACCGAGGGCGTCTCCGCGGCTTCCAGGGCGAGCTGCCAGCACTCCATGGTCTCGACCGTGTCGGCGGGGCGGAAGACGTTGAGGTTGGGAATGGCGCGCAGCGCGGCCAGATGCTCGACCGGCTGATGGGTGGGGCCATCTTCGCCAAGGCCGATGGAATCGTGGGTCATCACGTAGATCACGCGCTGTCCCATCAGGGCGGCCAGGCGGATCGAGGGACGGCAGTAGTCGGTGAAGACCAGGAAGGTGCCGCCGAAGGGAATGATGCCGCCATGCAGCGCCATGCCGGCCATGGCCGCGGCCATGCCATGCTCGCGCACGCCGTAGCGGATGTAGGTGCCGCCGTAGCTGCCGGCCTGGATGTCGGCCATGGGCTTGGTGCGGGTGTTGTTGGAGCCGGTGAGGTCGGCCGATCCGCCGATCATCTCGGGCGCGACGGCGGTGAGGACCTCGAGCGCCATTTCGCTGGCCTTGCGGGTGGCGACCTTCTGGGGCTCGGCGGCGAGCTTGGCCTTGTAGTCGGCAACGGCCTTGGCGAGGCCCGACGGCAGGGTGCCGGACATGCGGCGCTCGAACTCGGCACGCTGGGCGTGGCCGGCGAGTTTCCTTTCCCACGCGGCGCGGGCCTCGGCGCCGCGGCTGCCGGCCTTGCGCCAGGCCGCCACGATGTCGGCGGGCACGGTGAAGGGTTCGTGGGGCCAGTCGAGTTCCTTGCGCGCGGCGGCGATTTCCTCGTTGCCCAGAGCCGCGCCGTGGGTCGCCGCGGTGCCCTGCTTGTTGGGCGCGCCGAAGCCGATGATCGTGCGGCAGGCAATGAGGCTGGGCCTGTCGCTCTTCTGCGCGGCTTCGATGGCGGCGGCGACCGCCTCGTGATCGTGGCCGTCGACGCGGTCGGTCGCCCAGCCGTAGGCCTCGAAACGCTTCAGCGTATCGTCGGACTCGGCAAGCGAGGTGGCGCCGTCGATGGTGATGCCGTTGTCGTCGAAGAGGACGATCAGGCGGTTGAGCTTGAGGTGACCGGCAAGGGAGGCGGCCTCATGGCTGATGCCCTCCATCAGGCAGCCGTCGCCGGCGATGACATAGGTGTGGTGATCGACAAGGCCATCGAAGTGGGCGGCCATGTGGCGCTCGGCCAGCGCCATGCCGACGGCGTTGGCGATGCCCTGGCCCAGCGGGCCCGTGGTCGTCTCGATGCCCGCGGCGTGGCCGTATTCGGGATGGCCCGCAGTGCGGCTGCCGAACTGACGGAAGTTGCGAATCTCGTCCATCGTCATGTCGGTGTAACCGGTGAGATGGAGCAGGCTGTAGATCAGCATCGAGCCGTGGCCGGCCGAGAGCACGAAACGGTCGCGGTCGGGCCAGGCCGGTGCGGCGGCGTCGAATTTCAGGAAACGGTTGAAGAGCACCGTTGCGACATCGGCCATGCCCATGGGCATGCCGGGATGGCCGCTGTTGGCCTGCTGGACGGCGTCCATGGCGAGGGCGCGAATGGCATTGGCCATCGCGCGTTCCGTAACGGGGGTCGCGCTGTCGTTCACGGGTTTTCTTCCCTGATGCGATCGGTTTCCCGGGCCTGTCCGGGCCGGGCACCTTGGCGAGGGCGGCGTTGAGCGTCAACCGCGTTGTGGAACCTTCGGGGGTACCCAGCCGTTCGGCTTTCCCAAGGCCGCATAAGCCGCTATCTTGGCGTTTGGCGGCAAGACATTGATCCAAGGCATGGAATGAGCAGCGACCACGCGGCCATCGCCAAACTCGACAAGGCGATCACGAGGCTGGAAGAAGCGGCAACGCGTCTGGCCGACGCCGGCTATGGCGAAACCATCGCCAGGCTCGAGGCGGAGAATCGGCGTCTCGCCCAGGAGCTGGCCGAGGCCAGCGACGGCCAGGAGGCCCTGGAAGGTCGCGTGCGCGACGTTTCGGGCCGTCTCGACGGCATGATCGGGGAACTCAAGACGGTGCTGGGACGCTGACATGGCGCAGGTGACGGTGCAGATCAACGGCCGCGGCTATCAGGTCGCCTGCGGCGACGGCGAGCAGGAACGCATTGCGGGCCTTGCCGGCTATGTCGACGAAAAGGTTCAGGAACTGGTCGGCGCCATCGGCAACGTGGGCGATCAGCGCCTGCTGGTGATGGCGAGCCTCCTGCTGGCTGACGAGGTCTTCGAGGCCCGCGAGGGCGGCGGCAGTGCCAAGGTCGTGGCGGCCGAACGGGCGCGCGCCGACAGCATCGAGGCGCTGGCCGAACGCATCGACCGCCTTGCCGCAAGGCTGGAGAGCGCCTAACTAAGACCTGTGAGGCGGATTTCTGCCTGGCCCGTCGACCGCATACTTTCCTGGGGCCAATGTCTTTTTCCAGGGAGCTGGCTCTGTCGGGGGTGTGCTCTCGTTACCCGGCGCCCACCTGCTGACGCAGGCCACGGTGAAAGATGCAACCGGTTGACGGCCGAGGTGGTGCCGCTTCACAACATCGTCCATGAGCATCCAAGACGACAAGGCGCGGCTGCGCGCAGAGGCCCTGGAGCGGCGCCCGGCGCTGCACGAGGCCCTTCCTGATGCGGGCCAGAAGGCCTGCCGTCATTTCCTCAACACGATCGGCTTTCCCGCGGGCGAGGAGGTTTCGGCCTACCTGCCGGTGAAGGACGAGTTCGACGTGATGCCCTTTGCCTATACGGCCCATGCCTTCGGCCACCGTGTCGGCATGCCGGTGGTGCTGGGCAAGGCAAAGCCGCTGCAGTTCCGCGAATGGACGCCCGATACGGTGCTGGAAGCCGGTGTGCTGGGCATTCCGATTCCGCCGATCGACGCGGCACTGATCCTGCCGCGCCTGCTGCTGGTGCCGCTGATGGCGTTCGACGCCCGGGGCTACCGGCTGGGCTACGGCGGCGGTTTCTATGACCGCACGCTTGCCGCGCTGCGCGCGCTGGAGCCCGAGACCCTGGCCGTGGGCGTCTGTTACGCCGGGCTCGAGGTCGAGGCGGTACCGCATGACGAACACGACCAGCCGCTCGACTGGATCGTGACGGAAGAGGGCGCGCGCAGCTTCCTCTGACGGGGCCTTAGCCATGCGGCCATTGTCCGCTTGTCAGCCGTCATGCCAAGGTGCGCCCGCCCCTTGACCCGCGACAGGACCCGCCGACGTGAACAAGCCGCTGCAGCCCAGGATCGTCACCGAATATCCCCACAAGGTGCGCGAGATCGAGCACATGTGGGTGCCCATGCCGGATGGCGTGCGCCTGTCGGCCAAGGTCTGGCTGCCCGAGGATGCCGAGGACCATCCGGTGCCGGTGATCCTGGAATACATCCCCTACCGCAAGCGCGACGGCACGCGGCCGCGCGATGACACCATGCATCCCTGGTGGGCCGGCCACGGCTATGCCGCCGTGCGCCTCGACATCCGCGGCACCGGCGAAAGCGAGGGGCTGATCACCGACGAATACACCGCGCAGGAGCTGCAGGACGGCTTTGACGCCATCGCCTGGCTGGCCGCCCAGCCCTGGTGCAGCGGCACGGTCGGCATGACCGGCATTTCCTGGGGCGGCTTCAACGGGCTGCAGATCGCGGCGCTGCGGCCTCCGGCGCTGAAGGCCATCGTCACCCTGTGTTCGACCGATGACCGTTATGCCGACGACGTGCATTTCATGGGCGGCACCATCCCGCTCGACAACTGGTTCTGGGGTGCCGGTTTCTTCCAGTTCATGGCGCGCTCGGGCGATCCCGAGATCCAGGGCGAGCGCTGGCGCGAGCAGTGGCGCGAACGGCTGGAGCAGTGGGAGCCGGTCGCCTCGACCATCTGGCTGCAGCACCAGCGGCGCGATGCCTACTGGAAACACGGCTCGGTCAACGAGAACTACGACGATATCGAATGTGCGGTTTATGCCGCGGGCGGCTGGGAGGACGGCTATTCCAATGCCATCCCGCGCCTGCTGGCAAACCTGAAAGGGCCGAAGAAGGGCCTGGTCGGACCGTGGGGGCACAAGTACCCGCACATCGGCGTGCCCGGCCCGGCGATCGACTGGATGCACGAGAGCCTGAAGTGGTGGGACCACTGGCTGAAGGGCATCGACAACGGCATCATGGACGAGCCGCAGTACCGGGTGTGGATGCGCGAGCCCAGCGTGCCCGACGCGATGCTGCAGATGGCGGAAGGGCGCTGGGTGAGCGAACCCTCCTGGCCCTCGCCGCGCATCGGTGCGCGGTCGTGGAGCCTGCTGGCGGAAGGCAATGCGCCGGTGACCGTGAAGGCGCGCCAGACCGTGGGCAGCACGGGCGGCAACTGGTGCCCCTACGGACTGGGCGGCACCAGCCCGGACCTGGCGGTGGATCAGAGCGAGGACGACGGCCGCTCGCTGGTCTTCGAGACCGGCGCGCTCGACGAACGCTTCGAGTTCATGGGCCAGCCGGTGGTGAAGCTGAAGGTTTCGGTCGACAAGCCGCAGGCCTTCCTGGCGGTGCGCCTGGTCGACGTCGCGCCGGACGGCACGGCGGCGCGCGTCACCTATCAGCTTCTCAACCTGACCCATCGCAACGACCACGAACATCTCGATGCGATTCCCGTGGGCCAGCCCATGGATGTGGTGGTCCGCCTCAACGACATGGCCTGGTCCTTCCCCGCGGGCCATCGCGTGCGGGTGTCGATCTCGACGGCCTACTGGCCGGTCATCTGGCCCTCGCCGGAGGCGGTGGCGCTGACGGTGCACGCCTGTGACCTGACGCTGCCGGAGCGTGCGCCGCAGGCCGACGACGGCGGCGATCCCTTCGGCCCGCCGGAGATGGCGACGCCGACGGCGCGCACCGTCATCAAGCCCGGCAGCTCGGCGCGCACGGTGACGCGCGACCTGATCACGGGCGAAAGCATCACCGACCAGATCGAGGACCACGGCACCTGGCGCTTCGATGCCATCGACTTGGAGTGTTCCGAGAGCCTGAACGTGCAGTACCGCATCAAGGACGACGATCCGCTTTCGGCCGTGGCCCGCTGGGATGCGACCTCGACGCGCAGGCGCGAGGGCTGGGACATCAAGGTGAAGAGCTCCTACACGGTGCGGGCGACGAAGGAGAACTTCATCGTCGATGCGGAGCTGGAGACCTGGGACGAGGGCAAGCCCTTCTTCCACCGGACATGGAGCCACACGGTGCCGCGCGACGGCGTCTGAACGGAGGAGACGGGGATGATGGTGACGCAGGCGACGCAGCCCAAAGTGGTGCGGGAATTTCCGAACAAGGTGCGGGAGATCGAACACGTCTGGGTGCCGATGAGCGACGGCACGCGACTCTCGGTGCGCATCTGGATGCCCGAGGATGCCGAGACCAAGCCGGTGCCGGCGATCCTGGAATACATCCCCTACCGCAAGCGCGACGGCACGCGGGCATGGGACGATCCGCGCCACTGCTGGTGGGCGGGCCACGGCTATGCCGCCATCCGACTCGACATCCGCGGCACCGGCGAGAGCGAAGGCACGATCACCGACGAATACACGCCCCAGGAACAGCAGGACGCGGTGGAGGCGATCGCCTGGATCGCCGCCCAGCCCTGGTGCACGGGCAAGGTCGGCATGACAGGCATCTCCTGGGGCGGCTTCAACAGCCTGCAGGTCGCCGCCCATCGCCCGCCGGCGCTGAAGGCGATCATCACCCACTGCTCCACCGACGACCGCTATGCCGACGACATCCATTTCATGGGCGGCACCATGCTGGTCGACAACTTCTTCTGGGGCTCGGGTTTCTTCGAGTTCATGGCGCGCCAGGGCGATCCGGAGATCCAGGGCGAGCGCTGGAAGGAACAGTGGCTTCAACGCCTGGAAAGCTGGGAGCCGGTCGCGGCGACCATCTGGCAGCAGCACCAGCGGCGCGATGCCTACTGGAAGCAGGGTTCGATCAACGAGAACTACGCCGACATCACCTGCGCGGTCTATGCCGTGGGCGGCTGGGCCGACGGTTATTCCAACGCCATCCCGCGGATGCTGGCAAACCTGCAGTGCCCGCGGAAGGGACTGGTGGGACCGTGGGGCCACAAGTACCCGCAGGACGCCATTCCAGGCCCCTCGATCGGCTGGATGCAGGAGAGCCTGCGCTGGTGGGATCACTGGCTCAAAGGTGCCGACAACGGCGTGATGAACGAGCCGATGTACCGCGTGTGGCTGGATGAGCCGCAGGCGCCCGCGGCGTGCCTTGCCATGTCGAAGGGGCGCTGGGTGACCGAGCCGTCGTGGCCGTCGCCCAATGTCGGCGAGAAGGTGTTCCACCTCAACGCCGATGGGCTGGCCGAAAAGAAGCGGCGCGCGACCATGGTGGAACACAGCACGCCGCTGACCATGGGCGCGGCGAGCGGTGTCTGGTGCCCCTATGGCCTGGGCGGATCGAGCCCGGATCTGGCGACCGACCAGCGCGAGGACGATGCCCGTTCGCTGTGTTTCGACACGGCGCCGCTGGAGGAGCGGCTGGAGGTGCTGGGCGCGCCGGTGGTGACGCTGCGGCTGGCGATCGACAAGCCCCAGGGCATGGTCGCCGTGCGCCTCAACGACGTCGCGCCCGACGGCAGTTCGCTGCGGGTGAGTTACGGTTTGCTCAACCTTTCCCACCGCAAGAGCCACGAGAAGCCACGGGCGATGAAGCCGGGCGCCATGGTCGATGTGGAGATCAGGCTCAACGACCTGGCCCACGCCTTTCCCGCCGGCCATCGGATTCGGGTTGCGGTCTCGACGAGCTACTGGCCTATCGCCTGGCCCGCGCCCGAGGCGGTGACCATGACCCTGGCGACGGGGCGGAGCACGCTCGCCCTGCCGGTGCGCCCGCCGCGCGGCGAGGACAAGGACGTGCCCGACTTCGATGCGCCGGAAATGGCGCCGCTGCCGGAGGCGAAGGTGATCGTGCCGGGGCAGGGCACGCGCCATGTCGAGCGCGACATGGCGAGCGGCACGCAGGTGGTGCGCGTGGTCGAGGATGCCGGCGTCTATCGCCTGCCCGCGCTCGACCTGACGCTGGCAGACGGCGCCCATGTGGAACTCTCCATCACGGACGGCGATCCGACCTCGGCCCGAGGCACCTGGCGCTGGCACAGCCGGCGCACGCGCGGCGACTGGGACGTGACGACGACCTCGCAGATGACGGTGACGGTGTCGCAGGAGGCCTTCCACATCGCCACGGATCTGGAAGCCTTCGAGGGCGACAAGCGCATCTTCGCGCGCCGCTGGAACCACGACGTGAAGCGCGATCACCTCTAGCAACGAGAGAACACGAGGGAGCAAGGCCATGGCCCAGGAACGGGCACTGATCGTCGGCGTGGGAGACGGGCTTTCGGCCTCGCTCGCCCGCCTCTTCCACAGGGAGGGCATGGCGCTGGCGCTGGCCGCGCGCAATACCGACAAGCTGAAGGACCTCGCGGCCGAGACCGGCGCCAAGGTCTATGCCTGCGATGCGGCAAGCCGCGAGGATATGGCGGGGCTCTTCGCGGCGCTGGATGCCGACGGCCTGACGCCGGACCTGGCGGTCTACAACCCCAGCTTCCGGGTGCGCGGACCGTTCGTGGAACTGGACCAGAAAGCGGTCGAGAAGACGCTGATGGTGTGCGCCTACGGCGGCTTCCTGATGGCCCAGCATGCCGCGCAGCGCATGCTGAAGGCGGGCCACGGCACGATCCTGTTCACCGGCGCCTCGGCGGGCGTGAAGGGTTATGCGAAGTCCGCACCCTTCGCCATGGGCAAGTTCGCGCTGCGCGGGCTGGCGCAATCCATGGCGCGGGAACTGCACCCGCAGAACATCCACATCGGCCATTTCGTGATCGACGGCGGCATCGCCAATCCCGGCGATCCGCGCACCGGCACGCGCGGCGAGGACGCCATGCTGCATCCCGACGCGATTGCCGAGAGTTACCTGCAGTTCCATCGCCAGGACCGTTCCTCCTGGGCCTGGGAGATCGAGCTGCGCCCCTGGGTGGAGACCTTCTGATGAGTGACCTGCCGACGAGGGATGCGAAGGCCTCCGGCTTCGATGGGGAAAAGCTTGAGGAAGCCTGCGCCTGGGCGGCTCGCCACGACAGCGGCGTGGCGACGAGCCTTGCCGAACATCTGAAGGCGAGCGCCTTCCAGGACGGCGCATGGGGCGAAACGCTGGGGCCGACCAGGGATCGCGGGCCGTGTTCGGGGCTGGTGCTGAAGGACGGCGCCATCGTCGCTTCCTGGGGCGATCCCGGCCGGGTGGACATGACCTTCTCGGTGACCAAGAGCATGCTGGCCTCGGTCGCCGGTGTCGCCTTCGACCGCGGCCTGCTCGATGATCTCGATGCGCCGGTGCGGGAGAAGGTGACGACCGGGCACTTCGACGGCCCGCACAACGGCGCGATCACCTGGCGCCACCTGCTGCAGCAGACCAGCGAGTGGGAGGGCACCCTGTGGGACAAGCCCGACCTTGTCGACCGCAACCGGGATGTCTTCGGCGGCGACAACACGAAGAAGGCGACGCACCGCGACCTCAAGGCGCCGGGCACCCACTGGGAATACAATGACGTGCGGGTGAACGTGCTGGCCTTCGCGCTGCTGCACCTCTTCCGCCGGCCCCTGCCGGAAGTGGCGCGCGAGGCGATCCTCGATCCCATCGGGGCTTCCAAGGAACTCTCGTGGAACGGCTACCGCAACTCCACGGTCGTCATCGACGGCAAGGAGATGCTCTCGGTTTCGGGCGGCGGCCACTGGGGCGGCGGCATGTTCGTCTCCGCCGACGATCTGGCGCGCTTCGGCCTGCTGTTCCAGAACCGCGGCCGCTGGGGCGACCGGCAGGTGCTCTCGCAGGACTGGATCGATCTCTGCACCACGCCCTGCGCCATCGAGCCGCGCTACGGCTTCCTGTGGTGGCTGAACACGGGTGGCGGCATGATGCCCTCGGCCCCCGAAAGCAGCTTCTTCGCGCTGGGGGCGGGCGGCCATCTGGTGTGGGTCGACCGCGAGCATGGCATCGTCGCCATCGCCCGCTGGCTGGCCGACGCGGCCCATGACGGCTTCATCAAGCGGGTGCTGGGCGCACGCGCCTAGAGCGAAGCGAGTCCCGCCAGCATCTTCGCCTGGGTGTCTTCGGCGCGCTGCCAGACCATCTGCTTCCAGTCGTCGGCATCGGGATAGAAGCAGCGTCGGATCTCCGCCTTGATCGCCTTGCCCTGTTCGCTGGCGAGATCGCCGTGGGCATGGAGCCAGGCGTCGGCGCGCAGGCTGTCGAGCACCTCCTCGATGGGGCTGGTGCCGTATTCGAGCGTGACCATGGTGAGGCTGGTGTCGCCCGGCAGGTGATTGCGGATGCCGACATCGTTGCAGCCGGTGAGCGGGGCGGAGGTGGAGCTGCCGTCGTCGGTGGCGGTAACCTCGTCACCCAGCCACGCCTTCAGGCGCGCACGGCCGGGATCGCCCGCGGGGCCGTCGCCGATCAGCTCGCCATAGCCGTAGGGCCCAAGGCCCGTGTGGTAATCGATGACGGCGAGGTGGCGCGCGGGCGCGCCGTGTTCCCCGACGATGCGGTAGAGCGTGCGCGCCGACCAGGTGGGGGCGGTGCCGCCGTAGAAGACGCCCTGGTCATGGACATGCTGGCCGCCCGAGATCGCCTGCTGCAGGGCCATCCAGCCGTTCTCGTCGGCATAGGCATGGAGCTGCCGGGTGGCAGCCTGCTGGGATTCCTCGTCCCAGTGACGGGGGCAGATGTGTTCCTGCAGGGCGACGTAGCCGGGGTTCTGCGGATAGGGCGCGGCGTGGTCGACGTGGTTGCGGTTGAGGTCGACGTTGTCCTCGGTGACACGGCGCAGCCAGGCAAAGCCGTAGGGGTTGATGGCATGGACCATCACCAGCGCTGTGTCGGCGGGCAGGTCGCGCCACTGGCCGGTAACCAGCGTGCCGACCTGGGCGCCCGAGCCGCAGAAACCCTCCACGCCGTGGGTCGCCGACAGGGTGATGAGGACGCGGGAGGCATCGTCCGGGCCGATACGCACGACATCGGTGGCCAGTTCCTCGCCGTTGGGACCCCGGGCGGGATTGATGTGGTGCCGCGCGGCGACGCCGGCCTGTGCGGCGGCATCCAGGAAACATGCGCGTGCTTCTGCATAGGTGGCGGAGAAGAATTCGGTCGGCTGCATGGGGGGCTTCCGTGAGGGTGAGCCCAAGCGTGTTACGACTGCGGCAGGCCGGGCGCAACCGTGCGACAGCCGGTTCGGTCAGTGTCCGGCATCGCCGCCGCCTCCTCCGTCGCCAGAGTCTCCGCCGCCATGGCCGTCGCCGACTGCGCCCCAACCGCCGTCGCCACCCACAACCAGACCGCCGCCGGCGCGATGTGGTGGTACGGGCTCCTCCATGCGCTCACCGTGGCGCAGGAACAGTTCTTCCTTGGAAGGGCCGCGGACGCTGTGAATCAGCAGGCCGAGCATGACGATGACGAATCCGCCAAGGACGACCACGGGTACCAGGTACGGATTGTTCCACATCGCGGGCCCTCTACCAGCCGCCGGACGCGCCACCGCCACCGAAGCCGCCGCCCCCACCCGAAAAGCCGCCGCCGCCGAAGCCACCGCCGCCGCCGAAGCCACCGCCAATTCCGCCGCGGTTCCGGTCGTGGCGATATCCACCATGGCCGTACCAGCTGGGGTCATGGCGATAAAGATGGTCGGGACTGTCGGTGCCTCGGGTCGAAAGATGCGAAAAGAGGCTCGCGGCCGCTACGACAAGAACCAGGGCGACGATGAAGCCCACGATCATCCAGATGACGTTGAGGCCTTGCTTCTTGTGAGGCGGTCCGGTCGGCGGATCACCTCCGGCAAGGACATCGAGAATGGCCTGCACGCCGAGCCTGATGCCGCCCTCCATGTCGCCGGCCCGAAAGGCCGGAAGCATGACGTTCTCGATGACGGAGTGAGCCGCGGCATCGGTCATCGTGCCTTCCAGGCCATACCCAACCTCGATGCGGACCTTGCGTTCGTTGGGGGCGACGATCAGGAGAAGGCCGTCGTCGCGCTCGGCGGTGCCGATGCCCCAGTGGCGGCCGAGGCGGACGCCGAAATCCTCGATCGTCGTTCCCTGAAGAGACGCAAGCGTGACGACGACGATCTGGTTGCCGCTGGCCATCTCGTAATCGCGCAGCTTGCCATCGAGCTGGCGCTCGGTCGCCGACGAGAGCATGCCGGCGTTATCGACGACACGACCGGTGAGTGCAGGAAAAACCAGATCGGCCGCAAATGCCGGGGCGACGGCCAGGACAAGCAGAACGAGTGGCAGGTATCGCGCCCTCACAGCTCGACCAGCCCGTCATGCAGTTCGTTGGCGTTGTCGTCGCCGGCGGGAAGCCGCTCGGCCAGAATCGCACCGCAGGCCGTGATGGCCGTGACCATGCCATCGGACAGACGACCGGCCTTCACATCGGTGGTGAAGCGGTCGATCACTGCTTGCCAGGCATCGTCGCCCACAAGAGAGGCGACACCTCGGTCGGCAATGATCTCGACGTGACGCTCGCCCCTGGCGACGAAGAACAGAACACCCGTGCGGCCCTGGGTGTCGAGGAGGCCAAGGTCGATGAACAACTCCCGCGCCATGCGGGCTCCGCGCCGGCGCCGGATGGACCGGGGAACGCAGAACATCAGGAGAGGCTGCCAGCGCAGCAACAAGACCAGCAGGGAAAACACGATGATCTCGACGGCGAGAAGATCGGCCGCGCTTGCCGCGCGCCAGACCAGCAGGGTCAGGCCCCCGGCCAGCAGCGCTCCCACACCGGCCATGGTGAGCGTGACGTGCAGGTAGCTGTCGGTGCGGCGTGCGAGTACCGCGACAAATTCCGCGGAAGTGTGCCTTTCCGCCTCGACCACGGCGCTGTCGATGCGCGCACGCTCGGCGGCATGGAGACGTCTCATGAGCCGAAGCTGACCTCCGGGACCTCCATGGTCTCCGGCGCGATCGTAAAGGTCTCCAGGGGCTCGGCTTCGGGATAGAGCAGATCCTTCCACCAGCGTCCCGGTATCGTGCGCAGTTCGGTGTTGTAGAGACGAACGGCCTCGATGAAGTCCATGCGTGCGACGGCGATGCGGTTCTCCGTGCCTTCGAGCTGGGACTGCAGGGTGAGGAAACTCTGCGAGGACTTGAGGTCGGGGTAGCGCTCCACCGTGACCATGAGCCGGGACAGGGCGGAGGTCAGCTGGCTCTGGGCCTGCTCGAAGGCCTGCATCGCTGCAGGGTTGGTCAGCGCGCTGTCGTCCAGGGTGATGTTGCCTACCGAGGCGCGGGCCTCCGTGACGGCGACCAGCACCTCGCGCTCCTGATCCGCGTAACCCTTGACCGTTTCCACGAGGTTGGGGATCAGATCGGCGCGCCGCTGATACTGATTGAGGACCTGGGCCCAGGCCGCGCGGGCCTGCTCCTCAAGGGTGGGGATGTTGTTGATGCCACAACCGGTGAGCCACAGCGGCAGGGCAATCAGCACAAGTATACGAAGCGCTCTCATGCCGCCGATACTAGCAGAAAGAGAGATCGCGCCCTAGTTCCGACTGCAGCCTTGCCTTGTCGGGCGGGCGTCGATCACACGGTCTGGTGGCGCGCCCGCGAGCCGCGTTCGATGGCGGCGGCGATAAGGCGGTCGATGTCGAGGCGCCAGCGGATCTGCTGGAGCACGGTCATCTCCTCCTCGTCGACGTCGAGGTTGGAGGCGGCGATATCGCAGGCGATGGCATAGGCGGTTTCGCGCAGGCGCGCGGGAAGGGCCTCGGCGATCACGGTCAGCACGGTCTCGAAACCGTCCTCTCCGGCGAGCAGGCTGGCGCAGGACTGGGCGATCTTGGGCAGGTCGTTCTCGTCGAACGCCTTGAAGGCCGGCAGGCGGCGGACGGTCTCGCCGATCGCCTTCATCTCGGCATCGTCCATGTCGCCGTCGGCGGCCGAAACGATGACCATGGTGTAGATGAGCGCGGCATGGGGGTCGAGCTGGGACATGGGGATCTGGGCCTTCACGTGAGAAATGCGGGCGCCGGTGCGCCCGCGACGGGATGGGGCGGAATGTAGGTACGAGGCGGGGTTTTGTCGAGGTGTGCCCGGCGGTGCCCATTCAGGGCCCGGATCGCCCCAGATGGCTGCGCACGGTGGCCACGGCCTCTGCCAGGCCGACCCGCTCGATGGCGACACCGGGCGGGAAGGCGGTGGTGAGGCGCGTCGGCAGGGCGGAATCGAGCATGACGAAGACGCCATGGTCGTCGCCTCGACGCACCAGGCGGCCGAAGGCCTGGCGCAGGCGCAGGCGGGCGAGCATGTCGTCCCAGCGGTTGCCCTCGAAGATCTGGCGGCGCGCCTTGTGCAGGATGTCCGGGCGCGGCCAGGGCACACGGTCGAAGACGATGAGGCGCAGGGAGCGGCCGGGCACGTCGACGCCGTCGCGGACCGCATCGGTGCCGAGCAGGCAGGCATCCTCCTCGGCGCGGAAGATGTCGACCAGGGTGCCGGTGTCCATGGCATCGACATGCTGGGCGTAGAGCGCAAGGCCCGCATGCTCCAGGGCCTCGGCGGTGCGGCGGTGGACGTCGCGCAGGCGCGAGATGGCGGTGAAGAGGCCCAGCGCGCCGCCGCCCGAGGCCAGGAACAGCTCGCGGAAGGCCGCGGCGACCTGGGCGCCGTCGTTCTTCTTCACGTCGTTGACGACCAGCACGCGGGTGAGGCTGGGGTAGTCGAAGGGGGAAGCGACGGCGATCTCTGCGGGCTGGTTGGGCAGGTGGCGCAGGCCCGTGCGCAGGCGCGCCATGGCCCAGCCGTCGTCCTCGCCGGAGGCATCGCGCAGGGTCGCCGAGGTGATGGCGATGCCGTGGGCCCGCGCGGCGACCTCGCGGGCAAAGGGGATGCCGGGGTCTTTCCAGTGGCGGTGCATGCCGATGTCGATCTCGCGGCCCTCGAAGCGCTCCAGGGCGAACCAGTCGACGAATTCTTCCGGAGTCTCGTGGGCGAGTTCGGTGAGCATGGCGCGCCAGGCCTTCACCACCGAGACGCCGCGCTTGTCGATGCTCCGTACCATGGCCTCGACGCGCATGCGCGTGCCGCTGTCCCAGGTGTCGGCGTGGTCGTCGAGCTGCTGGGCGAGATGGCGGGCCAGCGCGGCAAGCGGGCGCTGCAGGTCGCCCAGCGCATCCTCCAGCAGGGAGGCCGCCTCGATCAGGCCGTCGATCAGCGGCGCGGTGGGACATTCCAGGCCGTAGCCGGACTCCGGGTTGTCGGCGCGGGCCAGAAGCTGGGTGCGGACCAGCGAGAGCAACCGCTCGGCCGGGCCGCGCGGGGTGCCGTCGGCGATGCGCTTGGCCCAGCCTTCCGAGGGCAGGCAACGGGCGCCCTTGAGGCTGGCGTCGAGATGTTCCTCGCCGCCGTCGCCGATCAGGTCGCCGACACGGCGGGCCAGGCCCCGGGCGCGGCTGCGGCGGCCCTCCGCGCCGAGCAGCCAGCGGCGCAGGTCCGCGCCCTCGCGGCCGGTGATCTCGGCGGAAAAGACGCTGTCGGCGGCGTCGAAGAGGTGATGGCCCTCGTCGAAGACGTAGCGCAGGGGCAGGGCGGATTCCTCGAGGTCGCCGGCCATCGCTGCCTGGATCAGGACCAGGGCGTGGTTGGCGACCACCAGGTCGGCGCTGCGGGCGCGGCGGATCGAGCGTTCGATGAAGCACTTCTTGTAGTGCGGGCAGGCGGCGTAGATGCACTCGCCCCGCTGGTCGGCCAGGCCCAGGGTGCGTCGCTGGCCCAGGAGCTCTACCAGCCAGCCGGGGAAATCGCCGCCAGCCATGTCGCCGTCGCGGGTGGCCGAGGCCCAGCGGGCGACGAGGCCGAGGGGAATCGCCTCGTTGGAACGCGAGGCGACGACCTGGGTCGCCTCGGCGAGATTGAGCAGGCAGAGGTAGTTCTCCCGCCCCTTGCGCACGACGACACGCTTGGCCTTGGTCGCGGCATCGGGGAAGAGGTGATCGAGTTCCTGATCGACCTGGCGCTGCAGGTTGCGCGTGTAGGTGGAGACCCAGACCGCGCCTTCGTTCTTCTCGGCCCAGACGCTGGCCGGGGCGATGTAGCCGAGCGTCTTGCCGACGCCGGTGCCGGCCTCGGCGATGACCGCCTCGGGCTCGCCCACGGCCTGGCGGGGCGAAAAGGCGAAGGTGAGAGCGGCAGAGAACTCGGCCTGCTGGGGGCGTGGTTCGGCATCCTCGTCGAGCAGGTCGGCGAGACGGCGGCGGGCCTCATCGCCCGTGACCGGCAGGTGACCGGGGGCGGGGCGCTGGGCGGTCTCCTGCCATTCCTCCAGCGGCGTCCAGACATCGAGCGAGGCGCCGCGGCCCGATTCGATGCCGAGCGCCATGGCGACATCGGGCCCCCACATCCAGCCGCCCGCGATCATGGACGCCGCCACGCGCGACGCGGCGGTGCGCGCCGGACCGGCGAAGGCGGCAAGGTCGATGAGCAGGGTCTCGGCGATACGGCGCAGGGCGATGGCCTGGTCGGCAAGATCGTGTGGGTCCTCCAGGTCGAGCGCCTGGGCGAGGCCGCGCGGTGTGGGCACGCAGAATTCGGCGGGACGCACGAAGGCCCAGAGCTCCAGGATGTCGAAGGCGGGGGCGCCGCGCGCGCCGGTGCGGCGGCGCAGGGAAGGGGCGTGGCAGATGAGCGGAGCGGGGCCGCGCTCCCAGCGGGCGCGGCCGCCGTCGCGTTCCAGCTCCTCGATCTCGCCGGTCGCGTCCAGCCACACCGCGCCGGCGGCGCCGGCGACAAGCACGGGCGCCTCGAACCAGCCGGTCGCAGCGTCGAGGGAAAGGGTCATGGGGGCGCACTATAGCGGCTGATGCGGCCGGGCAAGGGGGCGGGTTACGGGTTGTTGTGGGCAGGATGGCCTCTGCCCGCCTGCTTGCTTATGGTGGGGTGCGCGATTAGGTTCCGCGCCCTTCATCAACCCCGTTCGTGGAGTCCAACGGATCATGTCGCTCAGGGAGCTCGCCGAGAACAGCAACGCGTGGCCTTTCGAGGAAGCGCGCAAGCTGGTCAAACGGCTCGGCGGCCGCGATCCCGAGAAGGGCTACGTGCTGTTCGAGACGGGCTACGGACCCTCCGGCCTGCCGCATATCGGCACCTTCGGCGAGGTGGCGCGCACGACCATGGTGCGCCACGCGTTCGAGACGCTGTGCGACGTGCCGACGCGCCTGTTCGCCTTCTCCGACGACATGGACGGCCTGCGCAAGGTTCCCGACAACGTCCCCAACAAGGAGATGATGGCGGCGCACCTGCAGGAGCCCCTGACCAAGGTGCCCAATCCGTTCCCGACCGAGCACAAGAGCTTCGGCGAGCACAACAACGCCATGCTCTGCTCGTTTCTCGACCAGTTCGGCTTCGAGTACGAGTTCCAGAGCTCGACCGACTGGTACACCTCGGGCCGGTTCGATGCGGCGCTGCTGCATGTCCTGGAGCGCTTCGATGCGGTGATGGACATCATGTTGCCGACGCTGCGCGACGAGCGGCGAAAGAGCTATTCGCCGTTCCTGCCGATCTCGCCCAAGACGGGGCGGGTGCTGCAGGTGCCGACGCTGGAGCGCAATGTCGAAAAGGGCACGATCGTCGTCGAGGACGAGGACGGTTCGAAGATCGAGGTGCCGGTGACCGGCGGGCAGTGCAAGCTCAACTGGAAGCCCGACTGGGCGATGCGCTGGTATGCGCTGGGCGTCGACTACGAGATGGCGGGCAAGGACCTGATCGATTCGATCAAGATCTCCAGCCGCATCTGCCAGGCGCTGGGCGCGCCGGCGCCGGAAGGCTTCAACTACGAGCTGTTCCTGGACGACAAGGGCGAGAAGATCTCCAAGTCGCGCGGCAACGGCCTGACCATCGACGAGTGGCTGCGCTACGGCACGCCGGAAAGCCTGTCGCTGTTCATGTACCAGAACCCGCGGCGGGCCAAGCGGCTCTACTTCGACGTCATCCCGCGCCATGTCGACGACTACGGGACCTATCTGGAGAAGTACAACGGCCAGGACGATTCCCGCGTCGACAATCCGCTCTGGCATATCCATGCGGGCAAGCCGCCGGTGGAAACCCAGGCGCTGACCTACGGCATGCTTCTGAACCTCGCCAGCGTGTGCAACGCCGAGGACAAGAGCGTGCTGTGGGGCTTCATCAGCCGTTACCTGCCGGGCGCGACGCCGGAGAATGCGCCGCTGCTCGACCGGCTGGCCGGCTACGCGGTGACCTACTACCAGGACTTCGTGAAGCCGGCGAAGAAGTACCGGCCGGCGACCGCGCAGGAGCGTGCGGCGATCGAGGATCTGGCCGCGCGCATCGACGCGCTGCCGGCCGATGCCGACGCCGAGGCGATCCAGGACGTGGTCTACGCGGTGGGCAAGGAGCATGGCTTCGAGCCGTTGCGCGCATGGTTCCAGGCGCTCTACGAAGTGCTGCTGGGCCAGGAGACGGGCCCCCGCTTCGGCAGCTTCGTCGCGCTCTACGGGCGCGCAGAGACCCTGGCGCTGATCCGCGACACCCTGAAAGGCGACGCCGCATGACCGCGGCGCTCGGCGGCCGTGTCGCGCTGGTGACGGGCGCGGCAGGAGGCATCGGGCGGGCGACCGCCCTGATGCTGGCCGACATGGGCGCCGACCTGGTGGCACTGGACCTGAAGGAAGAGGAACTGGCCGAGACCGCCTGCGCGGCCATCGGCAAGGGCCGGCGCGTCCACACCATCCCGCGCGACATCCGCGAGCGCGACGCGCTGGCCGCCGCCATCGCGGAAGCCGAGGCGCAGTTCGGCGGCATCGACATCCTGGTCAACAATGCCGGGGTCGGGCTTGCCGGACCGCCCGAGATCGACGCGCTGGAGGATCACGATCTCGACCGCATGTTCGGCGTCCATGTCATGGGTGCGTTCGTGGCGACGCGCGCCGTGGTGTCGGGCATGAAGGCGCGACGCTGGGGCCGCATCGTCAACATCGCCTCCAACCGCGGCCAGGTCGGCCATACCGACGGCAGCCATTATTCGGCGGCCAAGGGCGCGCTGATCGCGGCGGCCAAGAGCTGGGCCAAGGAACTGGCGCCCTTCGGCATCCTGGTCAACGCCGTCGCGCCGGGCGTGGTGCGCACGCCCATGACCGAACGGCGCGGCATCGAGGCGGTGCGCGAGGAGGCCGAGCTCAACCTGGTGAAACGCTGGGCCGAGCCCGAGGAGATCGCCGCGACGGTCGCCTTCCTTGTGGGTCCGGCAGGCAGCTACTACACCGGCCAGCTCCTGTGCCCCAACGGCGGCGACCCGGTGGTGGGCGTCTAGGTTCTAGAGCGAGGTCGAGAGGCCGCCGTCGACGATGAGGGTCTGGCCGTTGATATAGGCGGCGGCGTCGGAGGCGAGGAAGGCGACGGTCCAGCCGATCTCTTCCGGCTTGCCCCAGCGGCCGGCGGGGACGCGATCGGAAAGCCAGGTGTTGAAGCGTTCGCTGTCCTGCAGGGCCTTGCTCATGTCGGTTCGGAAGTAGCCCGGCGCGACGGCGTTGCAGGTGATGCCGTGGGGCCCGAGCTTGGTCGAGAGCGCCTTGGTGAGCGAGACCATGGCGCCCTGGCTGGCGGTGTCGCCGGGCGAGGCGCCGGTGGTGGCGTAGATGGAAATACCCGACATCAGGATCATGCGGCCCCAGCGGCGCGCCTTCATGTGCGGCGCGGCAAGGCGCGCGGCCGAGAAGGTGGAGCCGACCTTGGTCTCGAGGATGTCCATGAGGTCGTCGCGGCTGGTGTCCTCCAGCGGGCGCACGACCCAGACGGCGGCGTTGGCGACCAGGATGTCGAGACTGCCTGTCTTCGCGACGACATCGGCGATGGTGGCTTCCAATGCGGCCTCGTCGATGACGTCGCAGGCGGCGGGCACGGCCCGCCCGCCCGCGGCTTCGATCTCGGCGCAGCGGGCCGCGACCGATTCTTCACTGCGGCCGTTGATCGCGACGGTGGCGCCCAGGGTGGCGAGGCAGGAACTGATCGACCAGCCCAGACCGCGCGTGGAGCCGGTGACAAAGGCGGTGCGGCCGGAGAGATCGAAGATACCGGGAAGCTGCATCAGGAAACCTCTGGCATGGCGCGCCAGCCCTCGATGGAGACCGAGCGGCCGGGGAAGGCGGGGTTGGTGAACGGCCAGACCTCTGCGATCCAGCGGCGGACTTCGGCCTCAAGGACGCCGTCGAGACCGGAGGCCAGTTCGTCGGCGCGCACCCACATGGTGATGCTGGCGTCGTGGCCGGCCTTGCGTGTGGGGTTGATGTAGAGGCAGCCCAGGCACCGGCTCTCGTCGGGCGCCATCATGGTGTAGGCAAAGGACGTGCGCAGGGTGAATTCGCGCTGATGCCAGCCGAGGTCGATGAGGTCCTCTTCCAGGGTGAGGCCCGCGGGCCAGTCGCTGCCCCAGAGAGCGCTGTAGGTTTCCTGCAAGTGCGTGACCGAGACCATGACCGCCTCAAAGTCCTTGATGAGGTCGTGGACAGTGAGCATGCGCAGGCGGAAGCGGGGATGCTCCAGCATGGCGGGCACGGCGAAGTCGGCGGGCACGAGGGGGCGCAGTTCGTTCATCGCGGAAGCCTAGCAGCCCACTGGAAAATCAGGTAGCGGCGGGCGCACCGGATTCCAGCCGATCCGTCGCGTCCGCCCGCGCAAGTGCCAGCTTCCGGCACCCCCGGGTCACCGACGGGGCAAGCGGTGAAACAGCGCTTGCCCCGCCTGATCCTTCCAGGACGGCATCACTTCCGTGCCACGAACCACACGTTCATCGGGTCATGCGGCAGCACATGGCGCTCGACGCTCGCGAAGCCCGCCTCGCGAAGATAACGTTCCGCCGTCTCCCAGCCCCACATGGTCCCCAGGCCTTCACCGCCCTGGCCGATCGAGACCGGCGTGCAATGAACGAGAGACACGGCATAGAGGAGCGTCGCCATGGGGAAGTCGAGGTTGTTCTCCAGCCGGGCCGAGCCGCCAATGTCCTGCATCAGATAGACGCCGCCGGGTCGGAGGGAGGAGCAGAGCCCGTTGACGAGGCCCCGGGGGTCCTTCTGATCGTGAACCGCATCGAAGCTGGTCACGAAGTCCCAGCGGCCGGGTTCGGCGTATCCTGTGAGATCGCGGGTCGCAAAGGTGACATTGGCCAGTCCCTCCGCCTGCGCCATCTTCTGAGCAAACGCGATGGCATCGGAACAAAGGTCGTAGCCGGTAAACCGGCTGGCGGGATAGCGTTTCGCCATCGCGATCAGCGCCGAGCCCCGGGCGCAGCCGGCATCAAGCACATCAATGCCCTCGGCCAAGCGAGATTGCAGTTCCGGCGCCAACGGCAGGACGCGATCGAAGAGGCCCGCCGTCACGGTCTGGCCGCTGTCTTCGCCCATGATCTGGTGGAAGCAGGGATAGTCGTCATAGCCGGTGCCTTCGCCGCTCTCCAGGATATGGATGGTCCGTTCCTCGACCTTGCCGAACAGCGCGACGTGCTGGGCATAGACCGCAAGGTTGCCGAGCGGAGCATCGCGGGTGAGGCAGGCAGCGTGCTCGGCTGGCAGGCGGTAGGTTGCGTTTTGAGGCTGGTACTCCACGATTCGCGCGACCACCATCGTCGCCAGCCACTCGCGCACATAACGTTCGGCAAGACCGGCAGCGTCGGCAATCCCGGCACTCGTCGAAGGCGGGAGGTCCCTTAGCGTATCGAACAGTCCGAGCCGGTGGCCGAGCGACAGCATCGCCGCGCCCGCGCCAGCGTCGAGCATGCCACCGACGTGCTCGGCAAATGCTTCGGCTTTGGCCATGTCCAGGGCTCGTGCCGGGGTGGGTGTGTGCATGTGATTCATCGCTGTGATCCTCTGTTAATGTCGGGGCCGCGGGGATAGCTCCCCGCGGTGCCGGCCACGAGAGCCGGATTGGCCGGAAGCGGGGCAAACCGGCCAGCCGCGCAACGTTGCGATCAGGCCGACACCTCGGCCATATTGACGGGCATGTCGGAAGCCAAAACCCACGTGAGCGTCAGCCTGCTGGTGCTTCCCGAGTCGTTCCCGGCGGCGCTCTACAGCCTGCACGAGCTCTTCTGGTCCGTCGGGAGAACCTGGGAGGGCATCACGGGCCAGCCGGAGACCGCAGCACGCCAGTTTACCCCGACGCTCGTCTCACGCGTCGGCGTGGCGGCGGCTTCACCGGCGGGACCGGCGATCGCTGTCGAAGCGAAACTCGAGGAGGTGCCGCGGCCCGACATCCTGATCGTGACGGATCTGGCCCTGCCGCCCGAGGCCGAGCTTGACGGCCGGTGGAGCCAGGAGGCCGACGCAGTCTGCCGGTTTCATGCGGAGGGTTCCGTCGTCTGCTCGATCTGCTCGGGTTCGCTCTTTCTCGCCGAGGCGGGGCTGCTCGACGGACTGGAGGCAACGTCGCACTGGTCGGTGGCGCCGCTCTTCCGCCGCCGCTATCCCCAAGTGCGACTCAAACCGGAACGCATCCTCTGCCCTTCGGGTCCCGAACATCGGATCGTCACCGCTGGCGGCGCCTCATCGTGGAGCGAGCTCGGGCTGTACCTCGTCGCCCGGTTCGCCGGAGACATAGAAGCCCGGCGCATGTCGAAGCTCTTCGTGATCGGCGACAAGAGCGATGGCCAACTTCCCTTTGCCGCCATGGCGCGTCCGCGCCAGCACAGTGATGCTGCCATTGCCGGTGCGCAGGTCTGGATCGCAGACAACTACACCACAGCCAATCCCGTCAGCCGCATGGCCGAGATCGCCGGCCTGGCCGAGCGGACCTTCTCCCGTCGCTTCCGCAAGGCCACAGGATACGGTCCGGTAGAGTACGTCCAGGCTCTGCGGATCGAGGAAGCCAAGCAGATGCTGGAGACCACCGACGCGCCGACCGACTCGGTGGCGCTTGCTGCGGGCTATGCCGACCCGGCCTCCTTCCGCCGCGTCTTCAAGCGCTCCGTGGGCATCACTCCGGCGCGATACCGCCAGCGAATCGCCGCGGTGACGCGAGTCTAGCTGCCGTCCGGCCGCACCTTGGCGTGCAGCATCAAAAATCCTCGCCGTGCCTTCAGTTCGAAAGGCCACCGCAGCGGTCGACGACACGCTGGACGCCGACGAAGCGTGCGAGACGGGTGAGTTCGGCTGTGAGGGCAGCACGGCGGCCGGTGCCCTGGCGCACGCCGGGTTCCCACCACAGGCCCTGGAGGTTGAGGGTGCCGGCCTGGCGCTCGGTCTTGAGATCGGCGCGGCCGGTCAGGCGGTCGCCCTCCAGGATGGGCAGGACGTAGTAGCCGTACTGACGCTTGGGCGCGGGCACGAAGGCCTCGAAGCGATAGTCGAAACCGAAGAGATGTTCGGAGCGCTTGCGGTCGCGCACGATGGGATCGAAGGGTGCGAGCACACGCAGGCCTGCCGGGGCCTGGGGTGCAGCCGCGAGGCGATCCTCGACATCGGCCCAGGCCCATGCGGCGCGCGGCTTGCGGCCGGGGGCGCCCTCGACCTCGACGGGGATCAGACGGTGGCGGTTCTCCTCGATCCAGGCGCTGGCGACATCGGGCGAGAAGGCATCGAAGTAGCGGGCAAGTTCGCCCTGGGTGGCAAAGCCGAGGCGATCAAGGGCGGCCGAGCATGCCCATTCGCGCTCCTCGTGTTCGTCGGCGGGCGGGCCGTGATGTTCGCCCGGGATCACGCGTTCTGCGATGTCGTAGATCTTCTGGAAGTTCTCGCGGCGGGCGACGGCGATCTCGCCGGTGTGCCAGAGGTATTCCAGCGCGGACTTGGCCGGTCCCCAGCCCCACCACGGGCCGCTGCGCGTGTCCTCCTCGGCGGCCGAAAGCTCGCGCGAGCGGGTGAGGCCGTTTTCGGCGACGTGATCGCGCACGCGGGCGATGACGGCATCGGCATCCTCGCCGATGCGCTCGCGGAACCAGTTGTTGGCCAGCATCGAGGCGCGGCGGCGTTCAAAGCGCGGGTGCCAGTAGCGGTACCAGCAGGTGGGGATGACACAGGCGTCGTGGGTCCAGTGCTCGAAGACCAGCCGGTCCTTGCTGAGCAGGCGTTCGAGATCGCGCGGGCGGTAGGTGCGGTAGCGCGAGAAGAGGATGAGGTGATGGGCGCGCTCGACCGTGGCGATGCTGTCGAGCTGGACATAGCCCAGACGCCAGATGAGATCGTAGAGGCCCTTGCGATCGAGCGCGCGGTGGCGCGGATCGGCAAGGCCCTGAAGGGAGAGCACGAGGCGGCGGGCGTCGGCGTTCGACAGGGGAAGGGGAGCGGTCATGGCGCGACCTTACAACAGGACCCGCGGTGCGGAAGCGCCGGCCATGCCCGCCATCACACCCGCACCTTGATGACCGCAACGACGAGGTGGAGGTTGCGCACCTCCGCCGCATCGAAGACCAGTTCGCAGGCCGGATTGTACTGCTGCACCACGACCTCGCGCGGGCTGCGGCGCAGCAGGCGCTTGATGTAGGCCTCGCCGCCCTCCAGTTCGATCAGCACGTCGTCGCCGCTGCGCGGCGGCATGGAGGGATTGACGTAGAGCAGGTCGCCGTGGCGCAGCACCGGCTCCTGGCTGTCTGAGTTCATGTAGACGGCATAGGCGTGGGGCACGCGCATCAGGACATGCGGGCGCGGCACATAGGATTCCACCATGCCGTTGTCGATGAAGAGGCCGTCGCGGCCGCCGCGTGCCTGACCCAGCACGGGCACGTCGCTGGCCCCGGGGGGCGGCGGCGCATCGAGCGGGGCGCTCACCTCGCGCCGGACCGGGCCGAGATCGGCATCGCTGAGGCGGCGGCCGGTGACAGCGGCGATCTTGGAGAGCGTGCGCGTGGTCAGGACATGGCGCGCGCTGTCGTCATTGAGGAACTTGGTGAGCGTGGAGGGGGCAAGGCCGGCGCGCCGGGCAAGCTCGCTGGCGGTCGTGCCCGACTCGGCGACGAGGTCGCGCACCGCGTCCTTCAGCCGCTCCCGTTCGATGGTCTCGATACCCGTCATGATCGACCTCATGAGAAAAAATGCGCTTGTTCTGACGCATGATTCACAAATACTCCCGAAATGAGAACAAAGCAAGATCATCAGGGAGGGGACCATGACCGAACGATCGCCGTTGCCGCCACGCTGGAGCGAGGCGCAGAACGCCGATTTCACCGAGATGTGGAACGCCGGACGTTCGCTGGAGGAGATCTCGCAACGCTTCGGCATTTCGCGCGATGCGGCCTATGCAAGGGCGACGCGGCTGCGTCGCAACGGGCGTGACCTGGAGCGGCGGGTGGGGCGCGACACCGGCGGCGATTCCAAGATGCGCCGCTGCCTGGGCTGCGGGCGCAGCTTCATGAGCAGCCATGCCGGCAACCGGCTGTGCTGGTCGTGCAGCCAGAGCGACGCGATGCGGGGGCTCTCGTGATGGCGGCGCCGGAGCAGGCCGTGATGAGCGGCGAACCCAACCTGGACCGGCCGCAGCGCTGGACCGCGACGCTGGTGCTGTTGCGTCTGGAGGAGGCGGCCGAGACCCTGCGACGTCTGCCGCCGGCCTATCGCACGGCCCAGCTTGTCTCCTGGCCCGAGGTGGTGCGCAGCGCCGCCGAGATCGCCGCGATGGCGCCGCGCCCCTCCCATGTGCTCGCCAAGCCGGCGGCCATCGACCGCCTGGACGGCACGCTGGTCTGGCTGGGCTGGCTGGCGCCCGAGAACGCACGCATCCTGTGGGCGCGGGCCAACAGACAGGCCTGGCGCGCCATCGCCGCGCTTTCGGGCCAGAGCGTACGGACCTGCCAGCGACGTACGACCGAGTCCCTGCTGACGATCGCGCAGAGGCTGAACGCATCGCGCTGAGGCACAAAGGGGAACATGCGCAATTTCACAAATGTTCCTATTTTGTTCTTGACCCTTATGGCGCATTTCCCGTACATCCTTATCCCATGGTCGGAGGAGTCGGCGCAGGACGCGCAACGCTCCTCCGGCCTTTTTTCATCCCCTGCCGCGGTGTGCCCTTGTCCCCAACCTGCGAGAGCGGCGCGGAGCCGAAGGGCCGCGACGACCTGCTGGATACCCTGGGCCGGGCGCTGCTGGCGGCCCTGATCCGGGACTTCCAGGAACACGGGGAGGCGGCCGTTGCGGCGCTGCGCGAGAACGAGCCGAAGACCTATCTGGCGATGATCGCGCGCCTGGTTCCCTCCGCAGCGGGGCGGGACGGCGAGGGCGGCGTGGTGGTGACGACGACCATGAACCTGGGAGGCGGCGATGGCTGAAAGCGTGACCATCGCCTATCGACCCGCAGGTGCGACCCTTGACCGTTTCCACATGAGCACGGCCTTCATGCGCGTGCTGATCGGCCCGCTGGGCAGCGGCAAGACGACGGCCTGTGTGATGGAGGTGTGGCGGCGCATGCAGGAGCAGGCGCCGGACGAACAGGGCGTGCGCCGCTCGCGCTGGCTGGGGGTGCGGAACACCTACCCGCAGCTCGAAACGACGACGATTCCGGAATGGCGCGGCCTGTTCGACGATCGCTTCGGCCGCTTCAGCCTGTCGAAGCCGCCGACCCATCGCATCCGTGTGGCGCTGGACGACGGCACGCGGGTGGAGGCCGAGATGATCTTCATGGCGCTCGATGAACCCGACGGCGCCGACAAGCTGCGCGGCATGCAGCTGACCGGCATCTGGTTCAACGAGCTGCGCGAGATTCCACGCAGCGTGGTCGCCATGGGCCTGGGACGCACAGGGCGTTTTCCGCCCAAGCGTCAGGGCGGGGCGACCTGGTTCGGCGCCATTGCCGACACCAACCCGTGCGACGAGGACCACTGGCTCTACGACGTGGCGGAGGTGCGGCGGCCCCAGGGCTGGGAGATCCTGCGCCAGCCCGGCGGGGTGATCCGGCGCGATGAGCTCTGGGTGGAGAATCCCGATGCCGAGAACCGGGCCAACCTGCCGCCGGGCTACTACGGCAACCAGATCGCAGGGGCGAGCGAGGAGTGGATCCGCGTCTTTCTGGCCGGCGACTACGGCTTTGTCGTCGACGGCAAGCCGGTGTTTCCCGAATACGTCGACAACGTGCATTGCCGCCCCGCCGATCCCACGCCGGGCGTGCCCGCGTTGGTTGGCCTGGACTTCGGACTGTCGCCCGCGGCGCTCTTTGCCCAGCGCAAGCCGGACGGATCGCTGGTGTGGTTCGACGAACTGGTGGCCGAGGAAATCGGCGCGGTGCGCTTTGCCGCTGCGCTGAAGGCCAAGATCGCGTCGGACTGGCCGGAGCTGCCCATCGCCTTCATCGGCGATCCCGCGGGCGACCAGCGCGCCCAGACGGACGAGCGCACGGTGTTCGAAATCCTGCGCGGTCAGGGGCTGGCGGTGCGCGCCGCGCCGAGCAATGCCTTTGCCCTGCGCCGCGAGGCGGTGGCCGGGCCCCTGACGCGCATGATCGACGGCCGGCCGGGCTTTGCCATCGATCCGCGCTGCCGCACGGCGCGCCGGGCGATGATGGGCGGCTATTGCTTCCGCCGCCTGCAGGCCACCGGCCGCGCGCGGTTCCAGGATGCGCCCGAGAAGAACGGCTTCAGCCACGTCGCCGATGCCGGGCAGTACGCCAACCTGGGCCTGGGCGAGGGCCTGCGCAGCCTGGGGCGCAGGGGCGGTCCGCGCGGTGCGCAACGCGCGCGCGGTGACTGGGATGTGTTCGACCTGGCCTGAAGCGGCCAAGACACGAGGAGAACCCGATGAGCTTCCTGGTATCCAAGCCGCGCGTGGTGAGCCTGCCTGCGGTGCCGGCCATTGCCGATACCACCGCGGACAAGGCGGCCGAAGAGGCGCGCGAGCGCGAGCGCCGCCGCCGCGGTGTGCTGGCCACCCAGCTTACCGGCGGCCAGGGCGTCACCGGCCCGGCGCCGGTGGTGCGCAAGACCCTGCTGGGCGAGTAGCCCGCTTCCATCCAACACGAGGACAACACCATGAGCATCGCACGCGTCACGGCCGATCTGACGGCCGGCGACAGCTTCAGCGCGCCCGTGCGCCTGAGGGGCCGTTTCAATTTCGTGCTTTCGGGCAGCTTCGCCGCCTCCGTTCGCCTGCAGCGGAGCTTCGCCGATCCCGCGAGTGCTGCCGCCTGGCACGACATTCCCGACGGCTTCGGCAGCGCCACCTTCAGCGGCCCGGTGACCATGGTGGGCGACGAGCCCGAAGGCGCCTGGTACCGCTTCGGCATCGCCTCGGGCGACTACACCAGCGGCACGGTGAATGGGCGGATCTCGCAATGACCCTGATTACGCCGCTTCTACAGCCGGCCTGTCTGAGCGAAGGCGTTCGGGATGGCTGGAGGCCGCCGGCAATCTGGCAGGCGCGATTTGACCGGATGTCGGCTCTTGCGGGCGACCCGGTGAGCTTCTCGCGGGGATCGCCTGCGCCCTACTGGAACCACGATGGCATGTGGAGAGAGGCAGGCGCGGACGTGCCGGTGTTTGTGCACGACGCGACCGGCCGCAATCTAGGGCTGGCCTGCATGGCCGGGCACACCAACGTCCTGATCCAGAGCCGTGACCTTGCCGACCCGGCATGGACGCAGACCGATATCAGCGTTCTGCGCAACGCCACCGGGATCGATGGTGTGCCCAACAGCGCCTGTACCTTGAGCGATACGTCGACAACAGCCCACGCCACGGTCCTGCAGTCCGTGAGCATCGGTGCAGAGTCGGTCAACAACGTGGCAACACTGCACGTCGCCAAGGATGATGACACGAGCCGGTTTCCCTATCTGCAGTTCGATCTGATCGGCGGGGAGATTGCGCGCGAACAGGTCTGGCTGGACACGGCCAACGGCACGCTGACGACAGGGGTTTCGGACGGCAGCCACAGCATCGAAGATGCTGGCGACTGGTGGCGTATTGCATTTTTTCTGGTCAACGACGGCAGCCACTCCGCAGCGCGCCTGCGTCTGCGTCCGGCCGCTTCCACGGAGATCGGTGTGATCTCCGAGGCGGGGGTCGGCAGCATGATCGTTGACGGCGCCCAGGTCCTGATCAACGACACGCGCCATGTCGGCGCGCCGATCGCAACCGGAGCCACGGCTGTGACACGCGCTGCCGACAACGCCGAGGTCGATCTGAGCGGTCGCCTGCCGCAGTCATTCGGTTTCGAGGTGACCTGGGACGCCGACGGCGGCGAGGCGCAGTTTGCCCGCGTTCTGGAATTCAACGACGGCACCGCGAACAACCTGATCGCGCTGATCCGGTCAGGCGATCAGGTGCAGTTCAACGTGGTCACCGCGGGGAACTTCGTCGTCAACGTCAACATCGGCGCCTGGAGCGCCGGGCGCCATCGCGCCGTGGCGCGCATCGCACCCGATGGCTTTGCCATCGCCATGGACGGGGCCGCACCGGTGACCGACGGCTCGGGCGCGGTGCCGTCGCTCGACCGCCTGCTGCTGGGCCATGCCACCGGCGCCTCGTGGCTCGACAACACGCTGGCCTCGGCCGCGGTGTGGGCCTGGGCGCCGCCGGACGATGCGCTGCGGGCGCTTTCGGCGCGCCGCTGAACACAACTCCGCCAAGGGGAGCCTTCATGACAGAGATGGTCGATCATGTGCTGGCGCGCCAGCAGGAGCTGGCCGCCGAACGCCAGACCTGGGAGCACGTCTGGGCGGAGATCGCCGACTACGTGCTGCCGCGCCGGTCGGTGCTGGGTTCGGGTCCGCGCAGCACGGCGGGCGAGCCGCAGGGGCGCGTCAAGGGCGGCAAGGTGTTCGACGCCACCGCGATCCATGCCAACGAGCTGCTGGCGGCCGGCCTCAACGGCCTGCTGACCAACCCGGCCGAGCGCTGGTTCACCCTGAAGCTCGCCGGGCGGCCCGAAGAGACGAGCGAAGCCGGACGCGAATGGCTGGAGGAGGTGGAGCGGCGCATGCTGGCGGTGTTCGCCAGCCCCGACAGCCGCTTCTCGCCGGCGATCCACGAGCTCTACCTGGATCTGGGCGCCTTCGGCACGGCGGCAATGTTCGTCGGCGAACGGCCGGGCGAGGGCGGTGCGCCGGGCGGCATCCTGTTTCGCACCTTCCACCTGGGCGAGATCTATCCCAGCGAGGGCGCCTTCGGCCAGGTCGACACGGTGTACCGCCGTTATGCCTGGAGCGCGCGCCAGATGATCGCGCGCTGGGGCGAGGACGGCGTCAGCGAAGCCGTGCGGCGCGCGGGCACGATGCGGCCGGAGACGCAGTTCGAGATCGTCCACGGCGTCTTCCCCCGGCACGAGCGCGATCCCGGCCGGCGCGACGGCGCCAACAAGCCCTGGGCCAGCGTCCATGTCGAGGCGGCCAGCCGCCACCTGCTGGAGGACGAGGGCTTCGAGGAGTTTCCCTATCTGGTGCCGCGCTGGGCCAAGGTGCCGGGCGAACGTTTCGGGCGCTCGCCCGCATGGACCATGCTGCCCGACATCAAGATGCTGAACGCGATGTCGAAGACCGTGCTGAAGGCGGCGCAGAAGATCGTCGATCCGCCGCTGCTGCTGGCCGACGACGGCGTCATCCAGCCGGTGACGACGGTGCCGGGCGGGCTCAACTACGGCGGCGTCGATCCCTCCGGGCGCCAGCTGATCCAGCCGCTGATCACCGGCGCGCGCGTCGACATCGGCCTCGACATGATGGAGCAGCGGCGCGGCGCGATCCGCGATGCCTTCTTCACGACGTTGATGCAGACGCCGCAGTCGCCCCAGCGCACCGCGACCCAGGTGCTGCAGGAAACCGAGGAGCGCATGCGCATGATGAGCCCGGTACTGGGTCGCCTGCAGAGCGAGCTGCTGGGGCCACTGGTGCGCCGGGTCTTCGCCCTGCTGCTGCGCTCGGGCACGCTGCCGGCGATGCCGGGCGAACTCGACGGGCGCGGCCTGCGGGTGGAATACGTCTCGCCCATCGTGCGGGCGCAGCGCGCGGGCGAACTGCTGGGCATCGGACGCACCTTCGAGACGGTCGCCCCCTTCGCCCAGCTCGACCCCACGGTGTGGGACATCTTCGACGTCGAGGCGCTGGCGCGCCGTGCAGCCGACGTGAACGGCGTGCCCGCGACGATCCTGCGCGACGGCGAGGAGGTCGCCGCCCTGCGCGCCCAGCGCCAGCAGCAGATGGAGGCCGCCGCCGCGGCGGCCCAGGGCGCGCTGGCGCAGGACCACGGGCAGGCCCAGGCAACGGCCCAAGCATCGACAGTGGGAGGCGGCGATGGCATGGCCTGACATGACGGGCGCCTTCACCCGGCGCCGCCGCCGCGCCGATTATCGCGCGGCCTTCGCGGGCCCCGCGGGCAAACGCACGCTGGCGGACCTCTACCGCTTCTGCGGCATGGGCAGCCCCAGCTTCGTGCCGGGCAGGCCCGACGAAACCGCCTTCAACGAAGGCCGCCGCCGCGTCTTCCTGCGCATCGCTTCTTTCCTCGAACTCGACGAGGAGACCATCCGCCGGATGGTTGCGCCGGACTTTGAGGCCGATGGCACCGACTGACGGTACCCCGATCCATCCACTGACACCGAGGCTGCGATGAGACCCGATGACGGAAGAGGCCGCAGGCGACCGACGCCTTTCTGGGACCAAAATGACGCCGCTGCTGATCCATCGCTGATCATTCTGGAGACGCCGCACGACGGTGTCGTTCCCGATTCAACGCCGTTCATGCCCGAAGATGCCAAGCACCGGGCCCTGTTGCGCGCCGGGCTGCGCAGCCAGGCAGAGAGCCTGTTGATGGCGAGTCTCGGTCGCCGCCGCAAGACGGCCGGTGGTCGTGCGATTGCGAGCGCT
>CALLQH010000172.1 GCA_938014945.1 uncultured bacterium
GCTCATCCGCCGCTACCTGGTAGCCGGCCTCACCATGGGAGCGGTGAAGGAATGACCGCCACCGCTCTTCCCCGGCATGCGTACACGAAGAAGGTAACGTTCTCATGGTAGCTCTCAACATCGAGAAGGTCTGGAAGTACTACGGCGAGACCATGGCCGTGCAGGACCTCAACCTGGAGTGCAAGGACGGCGAGTTCGTCTGCATCCTGGGCCCGTCCGGCTGCGGCAAGTCCTCGACCATGCGCATGATTGCCGGGCTGGAGCACATCTCCGCCGGCGAGGTGCGCCTGGGCGACCGCCGCATCAACGATCTGGCGCCCAAGGATCGCGACATCGCCATGGTGTTCGAGAACTACGCGCTCTATCCCCACAAGACGGTGGCCGAGAACATCGGCAATCCGCTGCGCCTGGCCAAGGTCTCCAAGAGCGAGATCGAATCGCGCGTCATGGAGGCGGCCAAGCTGCTGGAAATCGACCACCTGCTGAACCGCAAGCCGATGGAGCTTAGCGGCGGCCAGAAGCAGCGCGTGGCGATCGGCCGCGTCATCGTGCGCCGCCCCAAGCTCTATCTCTTCGACGAGCCCATCGCCCATCTGGACGCCAAGCTGCGCGCGCGCATGCGTTCCGAACTCAAGCACCTGCAGCAGCACCAGGGCGTGACCACGGTCTATGTCACCCACGACCAGCTCGAAGCCCTGTCGATGGCCGACAGGATCGCCGTCATGCACGAGGGCGTCCTGCAGCAGTACGGCACACCGGCGGAAATCTACTCGAATCCGGTCAACGCCTGGGTCGCCGGCTTCGTCGGCGAGCCGGCGATGAACCTGATCCGCTGCACCAGCGGCGAGGAGGGCGGCGCCATGGTCCTCAACCACGCCGGCTTCAAGATTCCGCTCGATGACCGCCTCTCCCAGGCGGCCCGGGCAAGCAACGAGCGCGAAGTGATCCTTGGCGTGCGGCCCGAGAACGTGCGCCTCATGGCGACACCGGCCGAGGGCATGATCGAGGGCGTCGTCTTCTCGCGCCAGCTTCTGGGCAGCGACCTTCTGGTCGATGTCGTCAGCGGCGGCGACCACATCCGCGCCCGCACCGATCCGAACTCGCCCTACGTCGTCGACGGAACCTGCTACATAGCCTTCGACTTCGATCACGCCCACCTCTTCTCCGCCGGCACCGGAACAGCGATCGTCTGAAGAAGGAGCCGCGCAGCATGTCCGGGCGTCAATCGCAATGACCAGTGAGGCCTCAGGGGGCAACGAGGCCATGCGGGAAGCGGTAAACCACTTCCACACGATCCGGCGTTTCCGATACCTCTCGGATGGCGAGCGCGATCCGTCGGTGATCGCCGGCCGGCAGGCCGGGTCCTGCACGGGAAAGCATCTGCTGCTGCGCGACCGCCTGCGCGCGGCGGGATACGACGCCGATGTCGAGACGGTGGAGGGCGACTTCGCCGCCGGTATTCCGCCTCACCCCACCATGGCGCCCGAACTGCGCGCCATCATCGCCGAGGCGGGCATCGACGACTTTCACAATATCGTCCGGCTGAACCTGGGCGACGGCACGACACTGCGCCTGGACGCCACCTGGCACGACGGCCTGCGCGCCTACGGCTTTCCGGTCAACGACGGCTGGGCCGGTGCGGGCGACACACGCATCGCCCTGGAGCCGCGCCGTTCTCTGGGCATCCACGAAGATGTCATCGCCTTCAAGAAACAATGCCTGGAGGGTTTCGCACCGGAGAAGCGCGAGCGGCGGGTACGTTTCCTGAAGCTGCTGAGCAGCTGGATCGCCCAGGTCGACAGTTCCGCCGTCAACGTCGTGCGGAACATCGCCTGAGAGAGTTTGTGCAAGACGGCGCAGGGCAAGCGCCAAGGGAAAACGAGTGGGGATGTGATGGAAAGAGCGTTTATCGGCATCGATGCGGGAACGACCGGCTGCACGGTCATGATCTTTGACTCCAAGGGCGCCAGCATCGGCCACGGCTATTGCGAATACCCGACCATCTCGCCCCGGTCGGGCTGGAACGAGCAGGATCTCGAAGCGGTCTGGAACGGCATCTGCGAGGCGAGCAAGGCGGCCATCGCCCAGGCCAACCTGCCCGACGAGGCCTACCGCTCCGTCGGCCTGTCGAGCCAGCGCGGCACGGTCTGCCTGCTCGATGCCGACAAGAAGCCGCTCGCCCACAGCATCGTCTGGAACGACGCGCGTGCCGTCGAGCAGGCCGGCGAGATCGCCAAGAGCATCTCGCCCGAGGAGCACCACGAACATACCGGCATGCAGCTCAGCCCCCTGTGGACCGCATCCAAGATCGCCTGGCTGCGCGACAAGAAGCCGGAACTGTTCGACAAGATCGTCTGGTTCGCCAACGGCCAGGAGTATTTCCTGCACCGCCTGGGTGCGGAGAAGTGGGAGACCGACCCCGCCTCCCTCACCCTCAACGGCATGATGGAAATCGCCAAGCTGGACTGGTCCGACCGCATCCTCGACCTCTGCGGCATCGGCCGCGACCGGCTGCCGCCCGTGGGCATCCCCACCGGCTTTGTCGGCACGGTCTCCAAGGCGGCCTCCGAGGCGACCGGCATTCCCGCCGGCGTGAAGCTGTGCCGCGGTGCGGGCGACCAGCAGTGCGCGGCGATCGGCGCCGGCGTCATCCGCCAGGGCCTTGCCGAATTCACCGTCGGCACCGCCGCGGTCATGGTCGCCCATCTCGACTCCCTCGATCTCATCAAGGGGCGCAACCTGTGGTGGGGCGGCCATGGCGTGCCGCATCACTGGAACATCGAAGGCGCCGCCTTCAGCCTGGGCGCCTGCCTCAAGTGGTGGCGCAACACCCTGGGCAGCGACGACATCCAGCAGGCGCACAAGGAAGGACGCAGCCCCTTCGCCGTGATGGTCGATGCCGCGGGCGAGGCCAAGCCCGGCGCCGGCGGCCTGCTCTTCCACTCGTTCCTGTCGAGCCAGGTGACGCCCTATTACGACGCCTATTCGCGTGGCGGTTTCCTTGGCCTGGGCCTGCACCACACGCGTCCGGACCTGATCCGTGCCATGCTGGAAGGCTGCGCCAACGAGATGAAGATGGTGGTCGACGCCTTCGACAGCGACATCGAGGGCGGCGTCACCGAACTGCGCCTGACCGGCGGCGGCACCAAGAGCCCCGGCTTCGTGCAGATCATGTCGGACGTCTTCAAGCGCCCGGTGCATGTCACCTCGGAGCGGGAATGCACCGTGCTGGGTGCCGCAATCCTTGGCGCGGTGGGGGCCGGCGAATTCGCCGACGTGGCCGAGGGCGTGGGCGCCATGGTGCATCTGGAAAGTTCGTTCGAACCCAACCGCGACCTTGCCGAGCTCTATACGGAGCAGCACGGCATCTATCGCGGCTTCTACGAGGCGATGGCCCAGGGCAGCTACGAGCGGCTCGTGGGCTTTGCCGACAAGTACTGCTGATCAACGACACCAAGAGGAGGAGAAAACCATGGGAATGCCCGGAATGCGCGGCATGGAGCACGTCGGCTTCACCGTCCCCGACATCAACGAGGCCTGCAAGTTCTTCGAGGAGATCCTCGGCGCCGAGACGCTCTACACCGCCGCCACGGATTTCGGCGCCAGCGACGACTGGATGACCGAACACCTCAACGTCCATCCCCGCGCGGTGGTGAAGGAATTCCGCTACATGCGCTGCGGCGACGGCACGAACCTGGAGGTCTTCCAGTACGAGTCCCCCGACCAGGCCCAGACCCCGCCCAAGAACAGCGACATCGGCGGCCACCACTTCGCCTTCTACGTCGATGACATGGACGCCGCGATCGCCTTCCTGAAGTCCAAGGGCGTCAAGGTCCTGGGCGAGCCGACCTCCTTCACCGAGGGTCCG
>CALLQH010000173.1 GCA_938014945.1 uncultured bacterium
ACCGCTTCCGGCCCAAGGCTTCGGACGACCACGACTGGGTGTTCAGCCGCAAGGCGCCCTGAGCCGCCCTAACGGCCTGCCGGGTGTTCATCCAGCAGGCGCGGCCAGTCGTTGGCCCAACAGCAGGTGTGATCGTACTCCGGCACGACGACGACCTGCGTCATCGAGGCATCGTCCATGCGCGCGACATAGGCATCGATCTCGGCGCGGGTGACGTTGCCGTCGCGCGCACCGACGAAGTGCACCTGGGGAATGTCCTCGATCAGGGCGGCGACATCGACGGCATTGCGCGAATCGATGAGCGGCGTGATGCCATGTCGCTCCGTCCACAGGTCATGATCGAGGTTAGCCGCCACCGTCACCAGACCCACGACATCGTCGCGCCGCGCAGCAACCAGAGCCGCGAGCGTGCCGCCGCCGGAGACACCGACCAGCCGAACGCGGTCGGCTCCGGCCTCGCGCTTCAGGCTGTCGATGGCGATGTCGAGAGCGTCGATCACCTCCCCGGTGTAACGCGACACCGACCACAGCACGGGCGGGCAGCGGCCTATCTCGTTGTCGGGCAGGTACTGGCAGGGCCGCGCCAGGTAGGCGACGTCGGCCGCGGGATCCTGCACCGCCAGTTCCAGCACGCGGGGCCGGCGCGGCGTCGGATCCTCCGACAGCACGTTGAGGCTCTTCCAGGCATAACCGTCGCCCTCGATGTAGACCACCAGAAGGCCGTCCCCCTCCCCCGTGAGGCGGCGGAAGGCGGTGAGCTGGAAGAGTCCGGCGTCGATGCGCCCTTCCTCCCAGCCGTTGCGTTCGGCAATCTCGCGGGCCGGCGCAAGCCAGGGGTTGTCCTCGCCCCGGATGTTGATGCCGATCCAGCCGCCGGCCGCCAGCGCTGTCAGCGCAACAACGGCAAACGTCAGGCCGGCAAGGCGGATCATCGCCCGCGCGGCGGCACCACGCCGGTCGTCTCCACGATCAGGCCGTAGTGTTCCGTGCGCCGGTGGGCGGCGAAGTTGAAGATGTTCGCCTTGATGTAGGCCCCGGCATCGAGATCGCAATCGGCGACGATCAGCTCATCCCCCACGGTCACCGCCTGGGCGGCGATCTCGCCGTTGGGGCTGACGATGGCGCTGCCGCCCATCATGTGCACGCCGTCCTCAAGGCCCGCCTTGGCCACGCCCACGACCCAGGTGCCGTTCTGATAGGCCCCGGCCTGCATGGTGAGCAGGTTATGCCAGGCCCGCAGGTGCGGCGGCTCGAAGGTCTGGCCGTTCAGGGTGGGCGTGTTGTAGCCGATCATCACCAGTTCGACGCCCTGCAGGCCGAGGCACCGGAACGCCTCCGGCCAGCGGCGGTCGTTGCAGATCAGCATGCCGAGCTTGCCGCCCATCGTCTCCCACACGGGAAAGCCCAGGTCGCCGACCTCGAAGTAACGCTTCTCCAGGTGCTGGAATTCGCGCGCGGGATCGTGCTCGGCATGGCCGGGCAGATGGATCTTGCGGTACTTGGCAATGATCTCGCCGGCCCTGTCGACCAGGATCGCGGTGTTGAAACGCTGCTCGCCCGCGACCTCCGCGTAGCCCAGGTGGAAACCCAGTTTCAGCTCGCGCGCGGCATCAAACAGCGGCTGGGTCTCCGCGCTGGGCATGGTGAACTCGTAGTAGCGGTCGAGCTCGGCCTGATCCTCGATGAACCAGCGGGGGAAGAAGGTCGTGAGCGCCAGCTCCGGGAAGACAACGAGATCGCAGCCCCTGCCCGCCGCCTGGCGCATCAGCGCCACCATGCGCGCAACGGCGGAGGACTTGGGTTCATCGCGGGCGACCGGGCCCATCTGGGCGGCACCCACGGTCAAGATACGCTTGCTCATCGGCTACTCCTGAAAAGGGGACATCACAGGCCTGCGGCCTGCACGGCATTGAGCGCCATGGCGGTCGCCGCCTGGGTCGGGTCGATCACGGGGATGCCGAGCCGCTCCTCAAGGGGACGGCGGTACTGCGCCATGCCTGCACAGCCCATCACCGCGACATCGGCCCCGGCGCCTTTGAGCTCCTCGCCGACCGCGGTCATGCGCGCGAGCACCTTGTCGTACTGCACGAGTTCGGTAACGCCCATGTCGATGGCGATGTCGGCGGCCAGCCGGTCGAGGAAGCCCAGGGCGGCAATCTGTCTGCGATGACGCACCACGCCGCGCGAAAGAATGGAGATGACGCCGAAGCGCTCCCCTGTCGCCAGGGCCGCGGCATAACCGCACTGGGCGATGCCATAGACCGGCACGCGGCTCGCCTCGCGCGCGGCATGAAGGCCGGGATCGCTGAAGCAGGCGATGACGAAGGCTGACGTCGCGTTCTGTTCGCGCTCTACGGCAGCAACGATGGGCCCGGCGACTTCGGCGATGTGGCGGTCGGTCTCGATACCCGGAGGGCCCTCGTCCAGCGTGATGCAGTCGATGCGGGGTCCGCCATCGAAACGCAAGCCATCCAGCGCCGCCGACATGCGCTGCGTCACGTCGCGGCTGCTGTTGGGATTGATCACCAGAATCCGTGCAACCATTGCCTGCCTGCCTTTCGCCGGCCTCCGATGCCGGGCAGCGCACAGACTAGGCCGGACAGGGCGGGACGCAAGGCGGCTGCGGAATTCGCCACGCCGCGCGCCCGAAATGCCTTGTGAGATTGTTGTGACATTTCACGCGGCACGGGAGCGCGAAGGCGCACATGCACGTTGGATGGTTCGTGAAAACACCGGCCGGGACGACAGGCCGGGGCAACAACAGGAGACGAACCATGCGCAAGTCACTTCTTACCACCGTTTCGGTTATCGCTCTCGGCCTGGGCTCCGCCGCCTTTGCCGATGACGCTGCCCAGACGGACGCCAACACGCAGACCCAGGTCGAGACCGACATGAATGTCGATACCGGCACGGGTCTGGACACCCAGACCGAGCTCGGCGCCGACGCCGACCTCAGTGTCGACAGCGACATCGACACCGATGCCGGCATGGCCGCCGATGTGGATGCCGATATCGACAGCAACGCCGCTGCCGGCATGACGGCCGACGCCTATTCGGCCGATGACCTGATCGACGCCACGGTCGTTGGCACCGGCGGCGAGGAGATCGCCGATGTCGAGGACCTGGTGATCGACAGCGACAACAACGTTGTCGACGTGCTGGTCAACGTCGGCGGCTTCCTGGGTCTGGGCGAAAAGGTCGTGGCGCTCGACGTCAACGCGTTCGACGTGTCCTATGACGAGGACGGCGACACCCTGATCGTCACCTCGCTCACCAAGGAAGACCTCGAGGGTATGGCCGACTACGAGGTCCGCGAGGACTATCGCCTGCAGTCGGATATCAACGGCGGCACGTACTGATCCCTCGCGATCGGACGATGACGGAAGGGCGGCCTCCGGGTCGCCCTTTCTGCGTCCGGGGCCTCAGTGCGCCATGCGGTGGATGTGGTAGGGCCGGGCCGAGAAACAGACGCAGTGGCTCGCCACATGGGGCTCCAGCGCCTGCACGATCTCGCGCCGCTCCGCGATCTCGCGGTTGAGCCGCTCCATCGCCGTGGCGACATCGCCGCGCAGGCGGTCGAGATCGATGGTCGTGAAGGCCCCGTCCTCCAGCACGAAACGGCCGCCGATCATGACATGGCGCACCGAAGCGCCGTCGTCGGCATAGACGATCTGGTTCCGGGCATCGTTGAGCGGGACGTAGGCCAGATCGCGCAGGTCGAGGAACACCAGGTCGGCCTTGAAGCCCGGCGCGATGCGCCCGATCAGCTTCTCGAAGCCCATGGCCCGGGCGCCGCCTGCGGTCGCCATGGCCAGCGCCTCCTGCGCGCCGACCCAGGCATCGACCTCATGGGTCGTGACGCGCGAGACATAGGCGGCAAGGCGCGTCGCCTCGAACATGTTCTGGTTGTCGGAGGAATTGGAGCCGTCGGTGCCGACACCGACGTTGACGCCCGCCTCGACCAGCCTGCGCACCGCCGCGATGCCCGAACCCAGGCGCAGGTTGCTGCCGGGATTGTGCGCCACCGAGGCGCCCCGGTCGGCCATGCGTTTCATGTCGTCATCGTCGAGCCAGACACCGTGGCCGGCGGTGAAGCGCTCGTTGAGCAGGCCGATGGCATCGAAGTGGGCGGTCAGCGTGCGCCCGTAGGTCTGCTTGCCGACCAGGGCCTGCAGCTTCGATTCGGCCATGTGGGTGTGGACGGGGCAGGCAAATGCGTCGGCAAGGTCGCGGCAGGCTTCCAGAAAACCGTCCGTGCAATGCATGGGAATGGTCGGCGCGATACCGAAGCGGAGCTGATCGGTATCGAAGGGCCAGTCCTTGAGGATCGAACGGCAGGCGTCCAGCGCGGCCCGGTAGGGATCGAGCCGCCAGCCGTCGACCGTCTTGCCCAGTTCCTCGGGCAGGGCTTCGCGCAGGCCGGGCACGATGTCGTAGAAGGAGAGATCGGCCATCATAGGCGTGATCAGCGCGCGCATGCCGATATCGCGGTAGGCATGCGCCACCTGGTGCATGCCCTCGACGGAAGGTCGCGGCTGCTCCCAGGTGAGGTCATAGACCGCCGTGCAGCCGCGCCGGATCATCTCGGCGGCGTTCAGCAGGGTGGCGAGGTACTTGTCCTCGTTGTTGCGTTTCGCACTGATCCAGGGACCGGCGTTGAGCAGCAGTTCCAGCGACCAAAGATCGCCGCGTCCCTTGCCGAAACTGCCATGGCCGTGGGTGTGGGCGTTGACGAAACCCGGCATGACGATGAAGCCGGAGGCGTCGCGCTCGGCCGCACCCTCGGGCACGACCATCCCCGGCGCCCCCAGTTCGGCGATGCGGTCGCCGTCGATCAGGATATCGGCGCGGCCCGAAAGGCCGCCTGCGGCATCGACCACGAGACCGCCGCGCAGAACCAGAGGACGTGCAGCCATGGCCTCAACCCTCCGCGATGACACGGGCAAGGTGGTCGGCCCAGTGGTCGGTCGGCTCCCAGCCCAGATCGCCCAGGGCCGGGGCGAGGTCATAGGCGGTGGCGCAGGGATCGTCGGCGTAGAGCGCCGGCCGCGCGATCTGCGGCGTTTTGCCGAAACCCTCGGCAACGCAGTCGACCGTGGGACGCGTCGTGCAGCTGTCCGGGCCGGTGACGAAATAGGCGCCGTAGCGGATGCCCGGCGCGGTCAGCGCGGCGCGGAAGGCGCGGGCCGCATCCTCGGGCGAAACGATGGCGCGGGTCGGCGACAGGGTCTCGCGCAGGTCGCGCCATCCCGCACCCGTGGCGGGCGGCGGCGGCGCAATGCCGTCCTGGGCAGCGGCGATCTTGGCGATGCCGTAGGTGATGTTGGGCTGGGCCACCAGGCAGGGCCGCAGGCAGATCACCTCCAGCGGGCCGCGACGCACGAAGACCTGCGCCATGGCTTCGCAGGCCTGCTTGGAAAGACCGTAGGAATCGAGCGGCGCCAGGGCGACGTCGACGGGGATCGGCAACACCGGCGGCAGGTTGTGCGCTCCCAGCCCCACGGCAGCGACGCTGGAGGTGACGACGACACGGCCCACACCCGCTTCCTCCGCGGCCTGCAGGACATGCCAGGTGCCGCGCACGTTGACGTCGATGAAGGCCTCCTCCTCCGGCACGATACCGTGGTCGAGGGCGGCCAGATGCACCACCGCATCGTGGCCGCGCACCGCGGCGCGCACCGCTTCGAGATCGCGGACATCGGCCTGCACGAAGGCGACGTCCTCCGGCGAGGGCTTCAGATCGATCACGGTGACGTCGCAGTCGCCCATCAGTTCGCGCACGACATATCGGCCGAGCAGCCCGGCGCCGCCGGTCACCGCGATGCGGCTGTAGAGCAGTCCCATGTCAGGCGTCTCCCACGATGGTGTCGATGCGGTCCCGGAAGCGGGCCGAGGCGATTTCCCACAACGGCGAGGGTGCCGGCAGGTTGCGCGCCGCCGGGGAATGCGCGGCAGCCTGCAGGTCGTCGAGCGTTGGGAAATCCTGCCGGTTGATGCGGTCCCAGGCATCGAAGGCGGCCTGACGCTGCGCGGCGAGTTCCGGCCGCGTGGCGTCCTCGCCGAGGTAATAGAAGGCAAGCGTCTCGCGGGTGCGTTGCGGCCCCAGGGGATCGACGCGGAAGAACATCACATGCTCGGGCACGAACTCGAACAGCGTGATGGGAAAGAGCAGCGCAATATCCTGGCTGGCGAGCTGTTCGCTCGTGAAGCCGGGAAAGACGCTGAAGCCGGAATCTCCCTTGTTCTTGTCGGCCGCACCAGAGGTGTAGTTGATGCCGACCAGCGCACCCTCGTCGAGCGTCACGAACCGTCTGGCGAGTTCCACGGAGCCGAGCTGGGGGTGAAGGAACGGCAGGTGATAGGTGTCGAGATAGTTCTCGATCACCAGCTTCCAGTTCACCGCCACCTCATAGGTGACGCTGCCGGCATAACGCAGCAGCGAGAGATCGGCATGGCTCCAGCGCGCGATGAGCGCTGCGGCGTGATCCTCGAAGGCGGCCGCCTCGTCATCCAGGCAGACGAAGACCTGATCGCACCAGACATGACAGCGCACGGGCATCAGCCCGAAATCGCCCTTGTCGAAGTCCGCCGGCGAGCTGCCGTCGGCGGAGTCCCACCAGGGCGTGGAGCGCAGCGCCCCGTCCAGCCCGAAGGCCCAGCCGTGGTAGGGGCAGGTGATGACCGCTTTCGCGTTGCAGGCCTCGCGCACCAGCCGCGCGCCGCGATGGCGGCAGACGTTGTGAAAGGCGCCGATGGAACCGTCGCGCCGGCGCACCAGCAGAACGGGGAGGCCCGCGGCCGTCACCGGCAGACAGTCGCCGGGCTTCGGCAGCTCGAAACCGCCCGCGACATGGACCCAGGTGTGGCCCCAGAGGCGCTGCGCCTCGGCGCGCCAGTAGTCCTCGCCGCCATAAGCGTCCTGCGGCAGTTCGCAATGTCCGTGTGCCCGTTGCACCATGCCCCTCGTCCCCAAGAGTTCCGCCCGGCCCAGACCATGCCCCGGCCCCGGCGGCGCGACAACGGCGAACTCGCCAACGCGCGTCAGGGCAACAGGCGGGCGAGTGTGTCCTCCAACGGCTCGTCACTGCGGGCCGCGACCCAACCCGCAGCCTGGGCGTGGTTGATCAACGCTCGCAGGCCGGTCAGAAAATCCTCCAGGCCGGCCGCCTGAGCAGGCGTCAGCGCGGTGGTGTCGAGCAGACCAAGGCTGTCGGCCTGCTCCTCCAGTGCGGCGGCCTGGGCGGCAAGGTACGCCTGCTCGGCGATCCGGACGCCCTGCTCG
>CALLQH010000174.1 GCA_938014945.1 uncultured bacterium
CCACGCCGCCCAGGATCAGCCAGGTCTCGTTGCCGTCCCAGACCGGCGCGATGGTTGCCATCATGTGATCGCGCTCGGCGCGCGAGCGGGTGAAGGGAAAGAGGATGCCGATGCCCAGGTCGAAGCCGTCGAGCACGACATACATGATGACGCCGACGACAAGGATGAGCGCCCAGATGACGACGAGGTCCATCAGCCTTCTCCCCCTGCCGGTGCCGCCTCGGGACCGCGGGCGATGAGACGGGCGCCCACACCCAGGAAGACGATCATGACCACCGTATAGACGATGCTGATGGCGATCAGGGAGAACGCCACCGAGCCCGTGGTAAGGCTTGGCGTCAGCGCATCGGCCGTGCGCAGGACGTTATAGACGACCCAGGGCTGGCGCCCGGCTTCCGTCGTCACCCAGCCCGCGATGGTCGCCACGATCCCCAGCGGCCCCACCAGCATCAGCAGCTTCAGATACCAGCGCGTTTCGACGAGCCTCTTCTTGTGCCGCAGCCACTGGCCGAGAAAGGCCATGCCGATCAGGAGGAAGCCGATGCCGACCATGATGCGGAAGGAGAAGAAGACGAGCGGCACATAGGGCCGGTCGGCGGCAGGCACGGTGTTCAGCCCGACCAGCGTGCCGTCGAGCGTGTGTGTGAGGATGATGCTGCCCAGATAGGGAATGCCGACCTCCCAGAGATTGCGCTCCAGTTCCATGTCGGGCCAGGCAAAGAGGATCAGCGGCGCGCCGGAGACGGTTTCCCAGTGGCCCTCGATCGCGGCGATCTTGATCGGCTGGTACTCCAGCGTGTTGAGGCCGTGCTGATCGCCCAGGAACGCCTGCAGGGGCGCCACGACCACGGCCATGGCCAGCGCCAGCTTGAGCGATGTGAGCATGGTCTCGCGCTCCCTGTCGCGCAGGATGCACCAGGCCGAGATGCCCGCGACGACAAAGGAGGCGCTGACCAGCGAGGCGTTGACCATGTGCAGCAGGCGGTAGGGGAACGACGGGTTGAAGATGATCGCCAGCCAGTCTTCCGGCACCGCATAGCCGTTGGCGCCGATGCTGTAGCCGGCCGGCGTCTGCATCCAGGAATTGGCAGACAGGATCCAGAAGGCCGAGAAGGTGGTGCCCAGCGCGACCATGCAGGTCGCCAGGAAATGCAGGCGCGGGCCAACCCTGTTGGCGCCGAACAGCATGATGCCGATGAAGCCGGCCTCCAGGAAAAACGCCGTCAGCACCTCGTAGCCGATCAGCGGACCCAGCACGTCGCCGATGAAGTTGGAATAGCCGCTGAAGTTGAGGCCGAACTCGAAGGACAGGACCACGCCCGAAACGACGCCGATGCCGAAGGCGAGCGCAAAGAGCTTCACCCAGAAACGGTAGAGGCGGATGTAGACATCGCGTCCGGTCTTCAGCCAGAGGCCTTCCAGAAAGGCCAGGAACAGCGCCAGGCCGATGGTCATCGTCGGGAAGACGATGTGGAAGGCCGTGGTCAGGCCGAACTGGACCCGCGAGAGGAAGAGAGCATCGATTTCCACGTCCTGGTTCCTTTCACCACGACCGCATAACCCCAGCCCCGATAGGGTTATTGCGACCCCGGCATGATGCGTCAACCCCGGGCGGGTTCAGAGCCCGCGTTATGCCTGTCGCGTTGCGCGGCTATCAGTTCAGCGCCCGGCGCAGTTTGTCGAGCATCTGCTCGACCTCCGTGCGCTCGGCGCCGCTGGGCGGCTCGCTGCTCAGGAAGGCGTGGAAAGCCTCGATCGCCGCGCCGACATTGCCCCGGTGCGCCTCGACCATGCCGAGGTCGCGCTTGAGGGAACTGCTGTGCGGCGCAATCAGGATCATGCGCCGGTTCATCTCCGCGCCGCGCTCCAGCTCGCCCTGCTGCAGGGCGCGGGTGCGGATGTTGTTGACCAGGCGCAGCAGGACGGAGCGGTTGTCGACAGGCTCGAACCAGTCGCGTTCCAGCTCGGCATGGGTGCCCAGCACCTGCTTGGCGAGATTGCGCAGCTCCAGCGTGTCGAGCGAGGCGCCACCCTCGAAGGGGTCGATGATCAGCCGCTCGCCCTTGCCTTCCAGGCGCAGCAGGAAGTGGGAGGGGAAGTTGAGACCCTCCACCTTCCAGCCCAGGGAGCGGGCGGTGTGCATGTAGAGGATGCCGAGTGCGACCGGGATGCCCTTGCGGCGCGCGATGACGCGCACGAGATCGGCGTTCTCGGGGTCGTCATAGGTCTCGCGGTCGCCGCTGTAGCCGTGGCGCTCGAAGAGCACGCGGGCGATGGCCCAGGCGCGTCCTTCCAGAGTGCCGCCGCGGTGGCCCAGTGCGGCCGCATCGGCCGCCAGCGCCGCCAGATGCTGTCGGCAGGCATGACCATCGGTTTCGGGATGATCGAGCAGCGCCAGCAGCAGCGCGCCCTCCGCGATGTCGATGGCGTCGTCCTCGGCTTCGCCCATGGCGGCGAGCCTTGCCCTGATGTCGTCCGTGGAGTCCAAGCGTTCCGTTCCCTGCCGTGCCAGCGCGGCGCGATCATGGCACATTGCCCGCGATCATGCAGCCAGAGCGTGCCCGGATGACGGCAAGCAACAGCGATTCCGACGACCTTGGCCCCTGCCCGCTGTGCGGCCGTCCCATGGTCGAGGGAACCAGCGTCGACCGCCACCACTGGCTGCCCCGCAGCCACGGCGGGCGCGAGCAATCGCCCATGCACCAGGTCTGCCATCGCAAGATCCATGCGGTGCTCTCGGAGACTGAACTGGCGCGCGCCTACACCACGTCCGAAGCCCTGCGCGCCCACCCGGAGATCGCCCGATTCGTCGCCTGGGTGCAGCGCAAGCCGCCGACCTGGAACACCTGGCACCGCAAGCCGCGCCGCCGTTAGCTGGCCTCGGGCATGACGCGCAGGCGCCGCACGGGCGAGAGCAGCAGAACGAGTGGCCCCAGCAGCGCCCCAACGACGCCGATCCACAGCGCGGTGCGCGGCTCGTAGATCGTGGCGATCTGACCGGCCAGCACCGCGCCGACCGGCAGCAGCAGACCTGCGGCGACATGGAAGCCGGCGTTGGCGCGGCCCAATACGACCTGGGGCAGCACGGTCTGGCGCAGGCTCATGGCATGGATCAGGAAGGCGACCACCAGGGCGTCGCTGAAGAACTGATGGGCGCCGAGAAAGCCCAGCACACGCCACTCCGGGCCACCGGCGAGCGGGATCAGCAGGCAGAAGGCCTGGCCACCCGCCAGCAGCACGATCATGGCCGGGCCCAGGCCCAGCCGCGCGGCGACCCAGCGCGCCGCCAGGGCGCCGCCCAGCGCACCGATGCCGCCCATGCCGACGAGAATGCCGTAGGCGCTGGCCGACAGGTCCAGGGTCTCCAGCAGGAAGATCATGTAGATGCCGTAGAAGAAGCCGCCGAAGAACGCCTCGATGGCCGCGACCAGAAAGAGCGGGCGCACCAGCTCGTGACGCCAGCAGGCGCGCAGCCCGACCACCAGGTCGGAGACGAGCGTCGGACGGATCTCCGGCAGGGGCGGCAGGGTCTCGCGCGCCCGGATCGACAGCAGCAGCACCGCCGAGACGACATAGGAGACGGCATCGACCAGGATCGCCAGCGGCGCGGTCAGCAGGTCGACCAGCACGCCGCCGACACTGGGCCCGCCGATCTCGGCGACGGCGTCGGTCGCCTCCAGCTTGGCGTTGCCCTCGGTGAGCTGGGCCTTGCCGATCAGCACCGGCAGGTAGGTGTTGTCGGCGATCTGGAACAGGGTCGTGGCCGCGCCGACACCTGCGGCAACGATGTAGAGCTGGCCCATGGAGAGCGCCTCGAACCAGGCCGCCACCGGCACGGTCATCAGCAGGGCCGCGCGCACGAGGTCGCAGAAGATCAGCAGCGGCCGCTTGGCGCTGCGGTCGATGCGCCCGCCCAGCAGCAGGCCGACCAGCACGCCCGGCGCAACCGCCAGGGCCGCAAGGATACCGATCTGGGAGGGAGCGGCGCCCACCACCAGCAGCGCCACGATCGGCAGGGCGGTGCGGCTGATGCGGCTGCCGAAGGCGCTGATCGCCTGGGCCGACCACAGGCGCAGGAAATCGCCATGGCGCCACAGGCCCTCCCGCGGCCATAACCCGATGCCCTGCCTCCTCATGCCAGCCATGCCCTCTGCGCCGCGCACGAGACCCTTCTCCGCGCCGGAACTGCTCTATAGTGGCCTTCCATCCCTCCCGCCAACCCACTGGCCGCCAGCGTGACAGAGACCCCACCCACGGAGGAGGCGAGCGCCCAGCCGGACCGCCGCTTTGCCTTCTTCCTGCTGTTTGCCAGCCTGGTCTGCGTCGGCCTGGGCCAGTCCCTGCTCTTCACCGTGCTGCCGCCCCTGGGGCGCGCCATGGGCATGGTGGAATGGCAGGTCGGCACCATCTTCGCCTTCTCGGGCGCCATGTGGTTCCTGATGAGCCCCTACTGGGGCAGGAAGAGCGACGTGTGGGGGCGCAAGCCCGTGGTGCTGCTGGGCATCACCGCCTACGCCGTTTCCATGAGCCTGTTCCTGCTGATGGTGAAGATCGGCATGCTGGGCCTGCTGCCGCTGGCCATCGCCTTTCCGCTGATGGTCATCACGCGCGGCATCTTCGGCACGGTGGGTTCGGGCAGTTTTCCCGCCGCCCAGGCCTATGTCGCCGATCGCACGACGCGGGCCGAGCGCACCAGCAACGTCGCGCTGATCAACGCCAGCTTCGGCGTCGGCGTCATCTTCGGCCCGGGCCTGGGGGCCATGCTCTCAGGCATCGACCTGCTCGCCCCGCTTTATGCCGTGGCGGCCATCGCCTTTCTCAGCGCGCTCGCCATCGCCCTCTTTCTGCCCGAAAAGCGCGCGCCCATGTCGGCGCGCACCAAGACCATCAAGATGAGCCCCTTCGACCGGCGCATCATGCCGCTGGCCGGCGCCAGCGTGGTCATGAGCATCTGCCAGGCCGCGACCATGCAGACGGCGGCCTTTTTCGTGATGGACGTACTGGAACTGACACCAGAGCAGACGGCGCAGAAGGCCGGCATCGCGCTCACCGCCTCGGCCGCCGCGGCCCTGCTGGTGCAGGTCTTCGCCATCCGCAAGTTCGACCTGACGCCGCGCGTCCTGCTGCGCTGGGGTGCTGCGATCTCGCTGATCGGCTTCATCGTCTTCATCTTCAGCGGCTCCTACATCCCGCTGGTCATCGCGCTGATGCTGCACGGCATCGGCCAGGGCATGCTGCGCCCCGGCCTGGGCGCTGCCGCCTCGCTCGCCGTGGGGCCGCACGAACAGGGCGGCGCGGCGGGTCTCATCACGGCGACCGGGCCGGTGGGCCATGTTCTTTCGCCGTTCATCATCATGCCGCTCTACCAGTTCAACCATCACGGCCCCTATGTGATGAACGGCGTGCTGATGGCGGGCCTCCTGGTCTATATTTTCGTCAGCCCGCGCATCCGCGCCGTTCTCAAGCGCGCCCACGTCTAGAGGAGCTGGCCATGGCCGTGATCAACCGCATCGCCGAATTCCACGCCGACATGACCGCCTGGCGGCGCGACATCCACGCCCACCCGGAGACCGCCTTCGAGGAGGTGCGCACCGCCGACACGGTGGCCGCGCTGCTGGAGGAATTCGGCATGGAGGTCCACCGCGGCCTAGCCACGACCGGGGTGGTGGGCACCCTGAAGGCCGGCACCAGCACGCGCAGCATCGGTCTGCGCGCCGATCTCGACGCCCTGCACATCCACGAGAAGAACGCCTTCGACCACCGCAGCGTCAACGAAGGCAAGATGCACGCCTGCGGCCACGACGGGCACACCACCATGCTGCTGGGCGCGGCGAAGTACCTTGCCGAAACCAGGAACTTCGACGGCACCATCCACTTCATCTTCCAGCCCGCCGAGGAAAACGAAGGCGGCGGCCGGGTGATGGTCGAGGAAGGCCTGTTCGAGAAGTTCCCCTGCGATTCGGTCTATGGCATGCACAACGCGCCGGGCATCGATGTGGGGAAGTTCGCGGTGCGCGAGGGACCGTTCCTGGCCGCCTTCGACATTTTCGAGATCACCGTCACCGGCATCGGCACCCATGCCGCGATGCCTGACCGCGGCATCGACCCGATGATCCCCGCGGCCCAGATCGTCACCGCGCTGCAGACCATCCCCTCGCGTTTGGTCTCGCCGCTCTCGTCGGCCGTCGTCTCGGTAACGCAGATCCACGGCGGCGACACCTGGAACGTCATCCCTGACAGCGTGGTCCTGCGCGGCACCTGCCGCTGGTTCGACAAGACGGTACGCGACCTGCTGGAGCCATCGATGCAGCGCCT
>CALLQH010000175.1 GCA_938014945.1 uncultured bacterium
CCGAGCTTGGCCTTCCGGTGGTGATCAAGACCGCCATGCCCGGCATCGCGCACAAGACCGATGTCGGCGGCGTGAAGCTGAACCTGAAGACGGCCGATGACGTCGCCGCCGCATGGCAGGCGCTCAATGGCAGTCTGGGACCGCGCGCCATCGTCGCGCCCATGGCGGGCGAGGGCGTCGAGCTGGTCGCAGGCATCGTGATCGACGCGCAGTTCGGCCCCATGGTGGTGCTGGGTGCGGGCGGCATCCTGGTCGAGGTCCTGCGCGATTCCGCGACCCTTGTCGCACCGGCGCCTCGCCACGAGGTGGAGCAGGTGCTGGGCGGCTTGCGCATCGCCCGCCTGCTCGACGGCGTCCGCGGCAGCCCGCCGCTGGACCGCGCCGCCGCCGTCGATGCCGTGGTCGGCCTCTCTCGTCTGGCAGCCGATCTCGGCGATCTCATCGCGGAGATGGACGTCAATCCGCTGCGTGTACTGCCCAGGGGCGCGGTGGCGCTCGATGCGCTCGTCGTGCCCAGGGGCGGCTGAGGTCATCGCCGCCAACCCGCTCAAGGCCGAGTTCGCCGAAAACCTGCGCGACGAGATGCGCCTGCAGCGGCGCGTCACGCTGCCGCTGCTTGCCGCCTTCCTGGTGGAACTCGGGATCTACTACACCGACATGCTGGTCATCGGCCGACTGGGTACCCTGGCGCTCGGCGGTGTCGGGCTGGCGGGCGCGATCCTGTGGGAAGCAACCTATGTCGGCTTCTCCATGCTCACCGTCGTCTCGGTGATCGTCGCCCATGGTTTCGGCGCCGACCGTCTCTCCGAGGTCGGCGCGGGGGTGCGCACGGGGCTCTGGCTGGCCGTGGCGATCAGCGTGCCCTGGATGACCTTCGGCTGGTTCCTGCCCGACATCCTGCTCGCCACGGGGCAGGATCCGGAGGTCGTCGCGGTGGGGCGCGACTATCTCCACGCCATGATCTGGCACCTGCCGGCGACCTTCCTCTTCATGGTGCTGCGCCAGCTTGTCACCGGCCTGTCGCGCCCTGTCGTCATCACCGTCATCACGGCCGCCGCCGTGCCGACCAATCTGGCGCTCGATATCGTTCTGGTCTTCGGCTTCCTCGGCATGCCGGCCCTGGGTGTGGCGGGCGCGGGCTGGGCGACCACCATCGTCTCCTGGCTGAAACTCGCCGTGATGGTCGTCTATATCCTGCGCCAGCCGCAGTTCGATGCCTTCGGCCCCTTCCGCAATCTCTTCAGCTTCGACCTCGCGATGTGGAAGCAGGTGCTGCGGCTGGGCCTGCCGGTGGCTGCGGTGCGTGTCATCGAGGGTTCCATGTCCCAGGCGACGACGGTCCTGATGGGTCTCTTCGGCGCCTCGGCCCTGGCCGCCCATAGCGTGCTGACCGGCGTCGCCATGCTCAGCGGTTCCATCGCCGTGGGCTTTGGCCATGGCGCCTCGGTACGGGTCGCCCAGGAGTTCGGCGGAGGGCGCATCAAGGGTGCTGTGCGCGCCGGCTGGTTCGGTGTCAGCGGCGTCACCCTGGTCGTGCTGCCGGTCAGCCTCGCGCTGTGGGTCGCGCCGGATGCGATCACTGCCATCGTGCTGGACGCGGGCGACCCCGCCAATGCGGAGGCCTTCGCGCTGGTGCGGGAGATGCGCTGGGCCGCAGGCATCTTCTTCCTGGTCCAGGCGGGCGAGGTCGTCCTCTCACGCGCCCTGCGCGGCTTCAAGGACATGATGGTGCCCATGGCCATGTCGGCCCTGGGTTTCCTCGTCATCGGCATCCCGGCGGGCTGGGTGCTCGCCTTCCCCCTGGAGGGCGGCCCCGACGCCCTGTGGATCGGCATGACGCTTGGCTTTGCCGCCACCGGCGCCATGCTGCTTCTGCGCTGGCGCCGTTTCGGGCGCGGCTGAGTGTTCTCGCTACCTATTCGGCTGCGTCCTCGGCCTTGGCGTTTTCGTCCAGGGTCAGCGCCGCAGAGTTGAGGCAGTAGCGCAGGCCCGTGGGCTGGGGTCCGTCGGGGAAGACGTGGCCCAGATGGGCGTCGCAGCGGGCGCAGAGCACTTCCGTGCGCGGCATGAAGAACAGGCTGCGGTCGCTCTCGGTCGCCACCGCTTCCTCGTCGATGGGCTGCCAGAAGCTCGGCCAGCCGGTGCCCGATTCGAACTTCGTGGCGGCATCGAACAGCGCCTCGCCGCAGCAGATGCAGCGATAGACGCCGGGCGTCTTGGTCGCGTGGTATTCGCCGGTGAAGGCGCGCTCGGTGCCCTTCCTGCGGGTCACCTGGTACTGCTCAGGCGTGAGCTGCTGGCGCCACTCGGCATCGGATTTGACGATCTTGTCGGTCATCGCGTGTCTCCCGTGGGAGGTCAGATATGGCCTCGTCAGCCGCCGGGGGCAAGGGCGGCGATCCGCTGCGCCAGCCGCGCGCCCGCACGGCCGTCGGTGAGATCGCCCAGCATGTCGTCGCGGCAGGCCCGGCGCGCGCCCGCATGGCGGGCGGGATCGGCAAGCGCCGCGGCGATGGCGGGGGCGAGGCGTGTGGCATCCTCCACCTCCTCGCCGATCGCGCGCCAGCGCCATTCCGGTCCCTCGGGGTCGAAGCGGTCGGGATGGTCGTGGCGTGCCGGGTTGGAGAGCAGCACCAGCGGGCGGTCGATGGCGGCAGCAAAGAACATGACGCTGGAAACATCCGTCACCAGCAGGTCGCAGGCGGCGATAAAGGGCATGATGTCGGCGGCCGGGTCGTTGACCAGCACGGTGTTGGCGTGGCGCGCCGCGCTGTCGGTGAGCGCCTGCCACCACTCGGGATGGCGCATGGCGGTCTCGGGATGGGCCTTGATGACGAGGGTGAAGGCGTCGGGATCGGCCCGCAGGGCGGCCACGGGGTCCTCGCCCAGCATGCCCAGGGCCGAGACCGAATCGCCGATCGTGGGCGCAAACAGCACCACGGGCGCAGCCGTTTTTCCCGGTAGCGCGATGACCGGCAGGTTGCCGGCGAGCAGGGGGTCGAGCTGCAGGTAGCCGATGGGCCAGAAGCCCCGGGCGGGGCGCGCACCGCGGTCGGTGAAGAAATGCTCCTGATTGGCGTGGGAAAGGCAGAGATAGTCGCAGGTCTGTGCCAGCAGGGGGGCATGGCCCTTGCTGCCCATGCCATGGCGGGTCTGCACGGTGACGGCACCCGGCACCAGCTGCTTCAGCCCGGCGATGTGGCTGTCGCAGGCGACGATCACCTGTGGATCGAAGGCGACCATCTCCTCGGCTTCGTGGCAGACCAGGATGTGGTGCCTGCCCCGGCAGGCCATGTAGCCCGGCCGGATGATCGCCTCGTGGAATGGCGTCTTCAGGTGAAAGGCGACCCGCCGCGCATCGGGCGCGGTGACCGGGCCATCCTCCAGCATGGCAAGCCGCGCCCGGGCGCAGGCGCCGACCAGGCTCTTGCTGCCCAGCACCGCCAGACGCTGCCAGATCCTGCCCGCGTCGTTGCGCCGTCCATTCGCCATGCAGAGCAGGGCCTGTTCGTGGAAGGCGGCGGTCTCGGCATTCGGGGCATCGACGATCGGTTGCAGCTCCTGCGCGGCCTCCCTGTGCCGGCCGGTCAGGCGCAGGGCGCGGGCGTAGCGCCAACTGGGTGCTGCGGCCTCGCCCCGGCCTTCGCGGGCGCGGGCATAGGCCTGCGCGGCGTCCTCATGGCGGCGCGCCAGCATGTGAGCGCTGCCGATCTGCACCCAGGCCGCGGCATTGGCAGGGTCTTCTTCGACGCATATTGCGAGATGACGCAGGGCTAGGTCGATCTGGCCCTGGCGCAGGGCGAAGGCGCCGGCCTCGAGGCGCAGGGCGCTGTCGCGCGGGCTCAGTTTCAAGGCCTCGTTGAGCAGCGGCACGGCCTCGTGGCTGCGCCGCAGCGCCATCAGGCGGCGGGCCTGCGCCAGAAGGTCGCCGGCGCGGCTTGTGTCGGCCTTCCCGGTCACGCGGGCAGGCGGTGGCCTTCGAGGAAGGCGGTGAGCGCGGCGAAGTAGGGCTCCGGCGTCTCGAAGCAGGTCGAATGGCTGGCGTTCTTGAACACCTTGATCGTGCTGTGCGGCAGGGCGTGGTGCATGCGCATGGCGCAGGCCGGCGTCAGTTCGTCGTGTTCGCCGACGATGATGAAGGCGGGGCAGTTGATGCGTCCCATGTCGGGGATGCGGTTCCAGTCCTTCAGGTTGCCGATGTAGACGAACTCGTTGGGCCCCTGCATGGCGTTGTAGATGTCGAAGACCATGCCGTCGATCGAGCGCTGCAGGGCAGGCGGCATGGTCTCCAGGCGGTGGACATGGCGCCAGTTGAGCAGTTCCACCGCGGCCTTGTATTCGGGATGGTCGATGCTGCCGTCGGCCTCGCGCGCCAGCATCATGGTCACGGTCTCCGTCCCCAGGGCGGAGCGCAGGCGGTTCAGTTCCTCTACCAGATGCGGCAGGTCGCCCGCGGTGTTGGAAAGGATCAGGCTGCGCAGTCCTTCCGGGAAGGTCAGTGCGTATTCGATGGCGAGCCAGCCGCCCCAGGACTGTCCCAGCAGATGCACGGGACCCAACCCCAGGCCCGTGCGTACCTGTTCCAGTTCGCGGGCGTAACGTTCGATCGTCCACAGCGCCGGATCGGTCGGCCGGTCCGAACGGCCGGTGCCGAGCTGGTCCCAGGTGACGACGCGCCAGCCTTCGTCGGCGAGATGGCTGTGGCTGTCGCGCATGTAGTCGCAGGGCAGGCCGGGGCCGCCGTTGGCCAGGAACAGCACGTTCTCGCCGCTGCCGAAGCTGTAGGTCTGCACCGTGCCGCCCTCGACGGCGATGCGCTCCATGGCGTCGGGCTGGCGCTCCAGTCCGGGCAGGATCTCGGTCATGGCGTGGGCTCCTGGGTGGCTTCGGGGGCATGCTGCCGCAGCAGGATGGCATTGGCCAGAACCACGGCGGCGGCAAACAGGAAGGCGCCGTTGCCGACCGCCTTGGTCGCCAGCGCTCCCAGGATGCAGCCGCCGCCAAAGGCGAGAATCAGCAGGGGCAGGACGTTCTCGTTCCTGGGCATGTCGGCAATCTTGGAGACCGAGTCACGGCCCGCCAGAGCCCGTGTCTTGTCGATGAAGAACTGGGTGATGTTGCCGGTCATCACGGTCGTCGCCGGGCCGATCACGGGATAGAGCCGGTGGGCCGCGTTCTGGGTCGCCATGCCGAAGGTCACCGGCGTCACGATCAGCAGGGAGAGCCAGAAGTCCCGCTCGATGCCGGCAAGGCTCACCCAGGCGCCCAGCAGGCCGGTGATGGCGATCAGGCCGGCCTCCCACATCAGCAGCCGGGCAAGCTGGCGGTTGCGGCCGGGGATTGCCGCGATGTGCCGGTCGTGGAGGACGGTCACCAGCATCACGCCGACAAAGAAGATCGGCAGGATCACGACCTTCAGGGAGTCGCTGAGCGAGAAGCCGGTGGCGACGTCGCTTGCCAGCACCACCAGGTTGCCCGTGACATGGGCCGCCATGACGTGATCGAGCCCCACGAAGGAGGAGGCATCGACCCAGCCGGCGACAAAGGCCAGAAGAACGATCAGGGAGCGCGGCATGACGGGCTCAGGTGCGGCGCGAACGGTTCATGCGTCACCGCGGCTGGCGATGCCCGCCGACATCAGCCCGGTCAGGCCGCGCGTCAGCGGTCCGGGCTTGCGTCCGGCATGCACGGCATCGTCCGTGCGCGCCAGGGCGCTGCGCACGGCGCGCACGCCGATCCAGCGCACCGGTTCGGGCGGCAGGTCCTGCATGGGCGGGCGGACGAGGCCGAAGTCGGCCCAGTCGCCGTCCTCGTCCAGGGCCATGGCGGCCATCGCCTTGCCCGCCATGCGGCAGGGACCGACGCCGTCGCCGGAAAAGCCGGTGGCATAGAGGATGTCCGGGGCCTTTGGCAGGCGTCCGAAGAAGGGCAGGCCGTCGCGTGTGCGGTCGATGGGGCCGGACCAGGCGTAGGCGGCCTCGAGATCCGGCATGATGGGATCGACCTCCCGGCGGCGGCGTTCGCCGTCTAGCAGCCAGCCGGTGTCGTGTTCGAAGGCCTCGCCGGTGTCGCCCGCCCACGCGAGCGCCCGGCCCGGCTTGCCGAACATCACGCGGCCGCCGGCGGTGGGGCGCAAAGAGTTGATCATGAAGCGCGTGTCGTTGAAGGCGGGCGCATCGGCAAAGCCGCTCTTCTCAAGCCGCTCGGGCATGGCGGGCGTCACTGCGTTGGCATAACCGGTGACCGCCAGGCTGCGCCGCAGTTCGGGAAGCTGCGCCGCCCAGGCATACATCGCAAGCACGATGCGGCGGGCCTTCAGGGTGCCGCGCGGCGTCTCCAGCCGGGGCGGGGAGGTGCGGTGCAGGCGGGTCATGGGGGTGCCTTCGTGGATCGTGACGCCGCGTTCGATGGCGACACGCCGCAGGCCGCGCACCAGCTTGGCCGGCTGCAGATGCCCGGCCTTGTCGTCGATGGCGCCGCCATGAAGGGCAGTGAGGCCCCAGCGGTCTGCGATCTCCTCGCCCGAGAGCTCGCGCAGCGGGTGGACCTGATAGGGCTCCAGGGCGTTCACGATGGGCCGCCATTCGCCGAAGGTCTGGGGCAGAGTGGCGCCCCACAGCCAGCCGCGCCGTGCGATCTCGGCGTCGATGCCGTTCTCGGCGCAGAAGGCGATGACCTCTTCCAGCGCGGTGTCGGCGGCGCGGCCCACCGCCAGGGCGCGTTCCGTACCGAACAGGTCGCGCATGGTCGGGTATTTCGCCCACATGTTGAGCAGGTAGCCGGCATTGCGGCTGCTCGCGCCCCAGCCGCAGAAGTGTTTCTCGATCAGCCTGACATCCAGGTGGGGCTTGCGCGCCTTCAGCTCGATGGCGGTCCACAGGCCGGTGTAACCGCCGCCGACGATGGCGACGTCGCAGGCCGCATCGCCCTCCAGGGGCGGTGCGGCAAGGGCGCTGTCGCCTTCCTCGGCAAGCGCCTGCTCCAGCCAGTAGTTGGCAAAGCGGGTCTGTGTCTGCGCCATGTCCGATCCCCCGTCGCGGACAAGAATAGGGCTGCGGCGCCGCCATGGCGATACCGGAGCATGGCGTTCTGTTCTAGGCTTCCGCCCTGGTTTTCAGGGGGGCAGGCCTTGGCACGCGATCCGCGATACGACGTTCTCTTCGAGCCGGTGAAGATCGGCCCCGTGACGGCCCGCAACCGCTTCTTCCAGGTGCCCCACTGCACCGGCATGGGCAGCAACTGGCCGATGAGCCATGCCGAGATGCGCGGTCAGAAGGCCGAGGGCGGCTGGGCCGTGGTCTGCACCGAGGAAACGATGATCCATCCCACCTCGGACGCCCTGCCCGGGGCTTCGATGCGCCTGTGGGACGACGAGGACATTCCCGTCTTTGCTGCCGCCGCCGACAAGGTCCACGAGCATGGCGGCCTTTTCGGCATCGAGCTGGTGCACGGCGGCCTCTCGCGTGCCAACCGCACCAGCCGCATGGCTCCGCTCGCCCCTTCGGCCGGCCCCAACAAGTATCCGATGCGGCCCCAGGCACGCGCCATGGACCTCTACGACATCGCCGAACTGCGCCGCTGGCACCGCGAGGCGGCGCTGCGCGCCAAGCGCGCCGGGGCCGATCTTGTCTATGTCTATGCCGCCCACAACATCGCCCTGCCGATGCACTTTCTGCTGCCGCGCTACAACCGGCGCAACGACACCTACGGCGGCCGACTGGAAAACCGTGTCCGCCTGATCCGCGAACTGATCGAGGATACCAAGGAGGCCGTCGGCGACACGGTGGCCGTCGCCCTGCGCTTTGCCGTCGATGAGCGCATGGGCGAGGCGGGACTGGAGTGGCAGAAGGAAGGCCGCGAGGTCGTGGAGATGCTCGCCGAGCTGCCCGACCTCTGGGACGTCAACGTCTCGGGCTGGGAGCACGACAGCAAGACCAGCCGCTTTTCGCAGGAGGGCTACCAGGAGGATGCGGTCGCCTTCGTCAAGAAGCTGACCAGCAAGCCGGTGGTCGTGGTCGGGCGTTACACCAGCCCGGATGCCATGGTGCGGGTCATCAGGAGCGGCATCGCCGATTTCATCGGTGCGGCACGGCCCTCCATTGCCGATCCCTTCCTGCCAAAGAAGATCGAGGAGGGGCGGATCGAGGACATCCGCGAATGCATCGGCTGCAACAT
>CALLQH010000176.1 GCA_938014945.1 uncultured bacterium
GCCCACACCGCGGCCGTGCTCGATGCGGTCGAGAGCATCCTGGGCCCGGACCTGCTGGTCTGGAGCTGCGAGCTGTTCATCAAGGAGCCGGGCACGTCCAAGGTCGTCACCTGGCACCAGGACCTCACCTACTGGGGGCTGGGGGAGACCGACGAGGAACTGACCGCCTGGATCGCACTTTCGCCATCAACGCGGGAATCGGGCTGCATGCGTTTCGTGCCGGGTTCGCACCACCAGGCCATCCTGCCCCACCGCGATACCTTCGCCGACGACAACCTGCTCTCGCGCGGCCAGGAGATCGCCGTGGAAGTGGACGAGACGACGGCCGTCGACGACGTGCTGGCGCCGGGCGAGATGTCGCTCCACCACGGCCGCATGTTCCACGCTTCCGGCCCCAACACCTCCGACGACCGCCGCATCGGCGCCGTCGTGCGCTACATCACGCCTTCGGTGCGCCAGATCAAGGCCGCGCGCGACTATGCCATGCCGGTGCGCGGCAGGGACACCTCCGGCAACTGGGTGCATGTCCCAATGCCGTCCGCGCCGTTCGATCCCTCCGCCATCGCGCTCTACGAGCAGGTCCTGGCCGATCAGTCCGTGGCCTTGGCCGAAGGGGCGCAGGGGGCGGTCGGCCTCTACGGCAAGCCCGCCCCCGCCTGAGCGGCGCTTCAGTCCTCGACGAAGGGCAGGGTGGTGACCTCGGCCTTCACCGTGCCCAGGGGGTGGTGCACCTCCACCGTGTCGCCGATCTTCACGGCGGCATCGACCAGGGCGATGCCCACCGAACGGTCGAGCGCGAAGGAGTGCATCGCCCAGCGCACCGTGCCCTGCCTGCCGGCGGCATCGGTCAGCGGCCAGAACCACTCCAGGCGCGGAAGATCGCCCTCGATGAAGAGGCCCACGGTCTGGCGCTTCGCACCCTCCTCTCGGATATTCAGCAGAGCTTCCCGGCCGACGAAATCGCCCTTGTCGAGATCGACCAGGCGTTCTCCGCCTGCCTCGAAGGGGTTCATGTCGGAGTTGGTGAAGTAGGCCGTGTCGGTGACGTTCTTCTCTACCGCCCGGTGCACGTTCGGGCCGGTCACCACCAGGCCGTGCGGCTTGCCTGCCTCCAGCAGCGCGTTCCACAGCTCCATCGCCCGCGCGCTGGAGGTGGGATAGATCTCGAAGCCCAGCGCGCCGCTCCAGCCGGTGCGCGAGACCACGGCCTCGATGCCGGCGACCTTCGTCACCATGCAGCGGTAGAACTTCAGGTCGTCGACCGGGCCTTCCACGATCGGCCGCAACATCTCCACGCACAGCGGCCCCTGGATCTGCAGCGGCGCCACGTCGGGTTCGCAGATCTCGACGTCATAGCCGCTGTTCGTCGCCAGACCGCGCGCCCACAGGTGCAGGTCGACGTCGCCGTGGGAGAGCCAGATCGTGTCCTCCCAGGGCCGCAGGATGACGGGATCGCAGAGGATGCGGCCCTCGGGGTCGCAGACGAAGGAATAGCGGCAGGCCCCCACCGCGAGCCTGGAGATGTCGCGCGCCACCAGGTAGTTGGCGAAGGCCAGCGCGTCCGGCCCCTTGATCTGCGCCTGGCGCTCGCAGCCCACGTCCCACATCGTCACGCGCTCGGTCAGCGCGACGTAATCCTCATAGGGCGTGCGGCTGTAGATCATGGGGAAGGTGGTGCGGTTGTAGGCCATGAACTCCACGGCACCCGCAGCGATCGAGCCGTCCCAATAGGGCGAGCGGCGTACCGAGGTCGGGATGATGCGCTGGCGCTCCCAGGGCTTAACAGGCTTGGTGTCGAGGTATTCCGACAGGCGGCTGATCTTCCCGTCCTTCATCTCCAGCACGGCGACGAAGCGGAAGTCGGCGCGCTCGGGCGTGCCGTCGACCTTCGTGCCCGCGCCGACCAGCTCGCTCCAGAAGGCGCCCTCGGCGATGACGTCGTTGTCGCCCTCGAGGGCATGGCCGATCTCGACGCGGATGTCCTTGAGGCCGCGCACGGCGCTTTCGACTTCGTGCATCACCTCGGCGTGGCCGCTCATGCGGTCGCCGACGAGCGGCAGGTCGACCACGGCGTCAGGCGCGAAGAGGTCGGCGATGGCGGCGATGTTTCCGGCGGCGAAGGCGTCGCAATAGGCCCGCAGGGCCTGGGTGGGGGTCATGGTCATGGGTTGTTTCTCCTTCAGCCGGCCATCGCCATCACCGGCCCGTCCGCCCACAGGCGGTAGGGCCTGGCATCGAGATAGAGACTGATGCGGGTGATGCCGCTTGCGCCGACCTCGGCGACGATGGCGAAGGGCAGGGTGGCGCTTGTCCTCTCGCGCACCAGGTCGGCCGTCATGACGCCCTCGGCCAGCGCCGCCTCGCCGCTCTGGCGTGTCCGGCTGATCTCGAGGGTGCAGCGGCTCGTCGCGGCGAAGGCCAGGCGCAGGCCCTCTGCGATCTCCCTGCGCCCCACCATGCGCGAACGCAGCAGGGGCATCTCGTAGAGGCAGCCCGGCGCCAGGGCGTCGAGCAGGGGGCCTGCGTCGCGGCTTTCGTAGGCGGCGTTGTGCAGGGCGATGGCGTCCTGGGGTGTCATGGCGAATCCCTCGTTGTCAGAAGGTAAGTTAATGCTTACCTTTGCGAAGGTGTCAACGGCCGGCTTCCGAGGCCAAGGTGCAGGGCATGAACGAACGCGCTCCCGACGGCGATGATCTGCAGCCCCGGCGCCTGCCCCAGCAGCCGAGGGCGCGGCGCACGGTGGAGCGCCTGCTGGAGGTCACGGCCGAACTGCTGGAGGAGGTCGGCGTCGACCGGGTGACGACCAACCTTGTCGCCGAGCGCGCCGGGCTCAACATCGGCACGCTCTACAAGTACTTCCCCAACAAGTACGCCCTGATCGCCGCGCTGGCGCTGGACTTCGCGGAAGGCCAGATCGAGGCCATGCGCGCCTTCCTGCGCACTGCCGACCCCTCGCGCCCCTGGCAGGCGGTCCACGACGACCTGATCGACGTGCTGGTCGCCTTCAACCGGCAGCGCACCGGCGCCGTCGCCCTGCAGCGCGCCCTGCTGGCCGTGCCAGAACTGCTCGCCGCCTACCGGCGCATGAACTTCCTCACCGCGCAGGAGCTCAACGGCTTCCTGCGCCGCTGGGGCGTCGACCTGCCCGACCGGCGGCTCGATCTGATGGTGCTGTGCATGGGCGAGGCCTCCGCGGCCCTTCTCGACCTGGCCGCCAGCGGCGAGGACTACGCCGCCGACGAGATCGTCGCGGAGATGAAGGCCATGCTGAAGGGCTACATCGCGCTCCACATGGGCGGGTAAGCCCGGATTCCATCCACAAGGTTGTCGAAGTCTGGGCGATTCCACGCAAGCGCGTATGGACGTCTCATTTCTGTCACGAAGGGGTCGCGCAGCGGTAACGCACGGCCTCCATGGTTCCCGTCCATTTATATGCTTGGAGCGTCCCATGGAATTCAGATGGATCGGTGCCGCCGCGGCGGTTGCCGCCGCGCTGACGTTTTCGCCGCTGGCCGCGCATGCCGACGATACCCTGAGGCTTGCCTGGGACGAGGACTGGGGCGGGGCCGAAAGCCTCGACCCGATCTCGCCCAACCGCCACTACATGATCAACGACATCATCTACAGCCGCCTCATGCGCGAGGACGAGAACGGCGAGCCCATCCCGGAACTGGCCACCGCCTGGTCTGCCTCGGATGACGCCATGGAATGGACCATCGACCTGCGCGACGGCGTCATGTTCCACGACGGCAGCACCTTCGATGCCGCCGACGTCGTCTATACCTTCGACCGCATCATGGATCCCGAGATCGATTCGCCGGTCGCCTCGGTGCTGCAGATCATCGACCACGTCGAGCTGGTCGACGACGACACGGTGAAGATCGTGCTCTCCTCGCCCCATGCCGACCTGCCGCTCCTCCTGCTCGACTACCGCATCCGCATGATCCCCGAAGGTTCGGGCGACACCATCGCCGAAACCGGCATCGGCAGCGGCCCCTTCAAGCTGGAAAGCTTCGATCCCCAGGGCACCAGCCGCCTCGTCGCCTTCGACGACTACTGGGAGGGCAAGCCGAAGCTCGCCGCCGTGGAGGTCTATTCGATCCCTGATTCCGACGCCCGCATCCAGGCCCTGCTCGCGGGCCAGATCGACATGGCCGGCGCATCCTTCCAGCAGGCCCGCCTGTTCCAGGGCAACGACGACTTCGTCGTCCAGGTCTATCCCGCCGGTTCCTGGCAGGGCATCGTCTTCCGCACCGACACCCCGCCCTTCGACGACCCGCGCGTGAGGAAGGCGATCCGCATCGCTGCCGACCGCCAGGCCTTCATCGATCTGGTCCTGGGAGAGGGCAACGGCGAAATCGCCTGCGACAATCCCGTGTGGAAGGGCGATCCCTACCGCGCCGACATCGACTGCGCCCAGGACATCGAGGGCGCCAAGGCGCTGCTCGCCGAAGCCGGTTATCCCGACGGCATCTCCTTCGACGTCTACACCAGCAACCTGGAAAGCGAGATGGTGCCGATCGCCGAGGTCTATCAGCAGCAGGTCGCGCCCGCCGGCATCACGGTCAACGTCGTGATGACCCCGGCCGACGGCTACTGGTCGGATGTCTGGATGGTGGAATCGGCTTCGATCACCTCCTGGGGCGAACGTCCCGCCGACCAGATCCTCAACGAGGCCTATCGCTCCACCAGTTCGTGGAACGAGACCTACTACAACAATCCGGAATTCGACGCCCTGCTCGACCGGGCGCGCAGCGAGCTCGATCCGGACAAGCGCGCCGAACTCTACGGCGATGCCCAGCGCATGCTGTTCGAGGATGGCGGTTCGTTCATCCCCTACAACATGAACGGCATGCGCATCGTCAGTGCGGACCTCACCAACATTCCCGCGGACCACAACGACAACTGGGTCCGCTGGGAGCTGGTCACCAAGGACGGCGCGACCGACTAGAACGGGAAGCCGGGCGCGCGTCACGGCGCGTGCCCGGCAGCCGCCATGGTCCGCCTGATCATCCAGAGAATCCTGTCGTCGGCCGTCACGCTCGCGCTGCTGACGGTCTTCGTCTTCTTCGCCGTGGAACTGCTGCCGGGCGATACCTGCACGGCCTATCTCGGGCGCGACGCCAAGGGCGACCGCCTGGAGATCTGCCGCGAGAACATGGGCCTCAACCGCCCCGCGGTGGAGCGTTTCGCAGACTGGGCCTCGGGCGCGCTGGTCGGCGATTTCGGTGTCTCGCCCTACCGCAACAAGCCGGTCTCGGAGATCGTCGGCTGGCGCATGAGGAACACACTCGTCCTGGCGCTCTCGGCCTCGCTCTTCGGCATTCCGCTGGCCATCTTCTTCGGCATCGTCGCGGGGATACGGCGCGACAAGCCGGTCGACATGGTGCTCTCCTCCACCAGCATCCTGGCGATGACCGTGCCGGAGTTCGTCTCGGCGACGCTGCTTATCCTCGTCTTCTCGATCTCCCTGGGCTGGACCAGCGGCGTCGTCACCGCGCCCGTCGATGC
>CALLQH010000177.1 GCA_938014945.1 uncultured bacterium
TTCACCCTGGAGAACCCCAACGCCACCTCGTCCTGCGGCTGCGGCACCTCCTTCGCCATCTGATCAGCCGCGCTTGCGGGCAAGGAACGCGGTCCGGCGGGCCGCCAGCGGCCATGCGCCGTAACCCTCCGCCGTGCGCACACGGAACCCCGCCTCACGCAACGCGGTAACGACGCTGTTGCGCGAGGGCACCTGCAGGACATGGCGCGCCGCCGAGCGGCGCCAGCCCTTCCCCACCTTGCGAAAGACCACGATGTCCCGGTAGAGCCGCTGCGCTCCTGCGTCCTCGGCGACCTCGATCATGAGCGCCCAATCCACCCCCTCCTGCCAGGAGCGGTAGTTCATGGCAGGGCGGCCCGCCACCGGCAGGTCGAAGGCAAAGACACCCCCTTCCGGCAGGATGCGCGCCACCCGGCGGAAGGTACGCGCCAGGTCCGGCGCCTTGCCCTTCGCGGGCATGTAGGCCAGCACCTCGCCGACCGCCGTCACCGCATCGGCCTGCGGCAGGGCCACGGCATGGGCCGAGCCATCGATCAGGCGGGCGCGCGGCGCATGGCGATGGGCCAGGGCGAGCAGCGCCGGCGAACTGTCGATGCCCGTGGTCTCGAAACCGGCCCGTGCAAGCGCATGCAGCCAGATGCCGCTGCCGCAGCCCAGGTCCAGCACATGACTGCCCTTCCCGATCCCCGCCTCCTTCAGAACGGCGAGCAGACCGGGCGCCGCGCCGCGTGCAAGATCGCCAAAACCGGTGTGATGGACGTAGGCGAGATCGGTTTCGTAAAGGGCTGTCATGGTTCCTTGTAGATCGTGGAGGGTGGTTCGGCCTAGCATCCAGGCATGAAAGTCGCCACCTGGAACGTCAATTCGATCAAGGCCCGCCTGCCCAACGTGGTGGCCTGGCTGAAGGATGCACAGCCCGACATCGCCCTGCTGCAGGAGCTCAAGACCGTCGAGGAGAACTTCCCGGCGATGGAGCTGGAGGAGCTTGGCTACAACTGCGCCGTGGTCGGACAGAAGTCCTACAACGGCGTCGCCATCCTCTCGAAACACCCCATGGAGGTGGAGCACCGGGTCCTGCCGGGCGGCGGCGAGGAGGAACAGGCGCGTTATGTCGAGGCCTTCACCGGCGGCCTGCGCGTCGCCTCGATCTACCTGCCCAACGGCAACCCGGCCCCCGGCGAAAAGCTCGACTACAAACTGGCCTGGATGGACCGGCTGATCGAGCACGCCGCGGGCCTCATCGGCCTCGACGAGCCCGTCCTGCTGGGCGGCGACTACAACATCTGCCCGACCGACGCCGACGTCTATGACCCCGCAGGCTGGGCCGACGACGCCCTGTGCCGGCCCGAAAGCCGCGCGAAGTTCCGCACCCTGCTCTGGCAGGGCTGGACGGAGGCCCTGCGCACCCTGCACCCCGACGAGGCCCACCTCTACACCTTCTGGGACTATCAGGCCGGGGCCTGGCAGCGCGACAACGGCCTGCGCATCGACCATTTCCTGCTCTCGCCCCAGGCGGCCGACCGGCTGCTCGCCTGCGAGGTCGACAAGGGCCCGCGCGGCCAGGAAAAGGCATCCGACCACACGCCTGTGTGGTGCGAACTGGACATCTAGGGAGGGAACCCGCCATGGCCGCCGTCGAGAAACTGACCCGCACCTGGCCCCCCTCGCCCGCACGCACGACACGCTTTTCCAACCGCCACGCCCGCGGCCGCCTGGGTTTCGTCCTGCTGCAGTCGGAGGAAACCGCCGAGGACGATATCCGCATGGCGGTGCCCGCCGATGTCGGCGTCTTTTTCACCCGCTCGCCCATGCCCGACAGCACGACGGTCGAGACGCTTGCCGGCATGGCCGAAGATCTGGGCCGGGCTGCAGCCATCCTGCCGCCCTCGCTCGATGCCGTGGCCTATGTCTGCACCTCGGGCAGCGTCGTCATCGGCGAGGACCGGGTAGCCGCCGAACTGGCCAAGGGCCAGCCGGATGCGAAAACGACCTCGCTCGTGACCTGTGTCGTGGCCGCCCTGCGCGAACTGGGCATCCGCCGCCCCGTGGTGGGCACGCCCTATCTCGACGAGATCAACACGCTGGAGGCCGATTTCCTGACCGAACGCGGCTTCGATGTGGTCGGCATCACCGGCCTGCAGATCGAATCCGGCCAGGACATGTGCCGCGTCGACCCCGACGACATCGTCGCCTATGCCCTGGAGATCGACCGGCCGGAGGCCGACGGCATCTTCATGTCGTGCACCGGCCTGCGCTCGCTGGAGGTGATCGACGAGATCGAGCGGCGCACGGGCAAGCCGGTGGTCGGCAGCAATCAGGCGCTGGTCTGGCGCATGCTGCGAATGATCGGCGTCAACGACAGCATCGCGGGCTTCGGCAGCCTGCTGCGCGAGCACTGATGGACGCGCCGATGCTGGAAGGCGGCTGTCTGTGCGGTGCGGTTCGCTACCGCATCACCGGCAAGGTTCCCGCCGCCAATCTTTGCCACTGCCGCAGCTGCCGCATGGCAACCGGCGCGCCGGTCGTGGGCTTTGCCGATCTGGCGCCGGGCCAGTTTGCCTGGACCCGCGGCGAGCCCACCTTCTACGCCTCCTCGCCCGCTGTAAGACGCGGCTTCTGCCCGGCCTGCGGCACTTCCCTCACCTACGAGAGCGACGATCTGCCGGGCGAAGTGCATGTCCTCTCGGCGACGCTCGACGATCCGGCAGCCGTGCCGCCCACGGGAGAGTTCTTCGCCGAGGAGAAGATTCCCTGGGTGCATGTCCGCCTGCCGGGAGCAAAACCGTGACCGCCCATGACGGGGGCTGCCTGTGCGGCGCCGTGCGCTATCGCGTTACGGCCCAGCCCCAGGTTTCCTGCTATTGCTGCTGTGCGACCTGCCAGGGCGCAAGCGGCGCACCCGCAGTGTCCTGGATCGCGGTGGAGGAGAGCGGCTTCACCATCACTGCAGGCACACCCGTCACCTACGAATCTTCCCCCAGCGTGGCACGCACGTTCTGCGGCCGTTGCGGTACGGCGCTGACCTATACCAATCCGACCTATCCCGACGACCGTTTCCAGAGGTCATCCCTGATCGCGGTTGCCTCGATCACCCTCGATGATCCTGAGGCATTCCCGCCGACCGAGGTCTTTCATGGCGACGAACTGCCGTCCTGGCTGTCGCCTCACAACCTCTCTCCCGGTGGGCGGCACCATCACACGGGGGAGCCGGAGTGACTGCGCAGCATGAGGGCGGCTGCCTTTGCGACGCTGTGCGCTATCACATCGTGGAGCCCGCGAAGTTTTCCAGCATGTGTCATTGCCGGAGCTGCCAGCGTGCGACGGGAGCACCGGGCGCCGCATTCGTCGGCGTGCCGGAACAGCAGTTCGCCTGGATACGGTCGCAGGCGACCATCTACGAATCCTCGCCCGGCGTGCGGCGCGGATTCTGCCGCGCCTGCGGCACGTCGCTGACCTATGCGGGCGATGCATGGCCCGGCGAGATCCACATCTACACGGCGACGCTGGACGATCCCGCAGCCTTCCCGCCGACGGTCCACACCTACACCGTGGATCGCATCCCCTGGTTCGATCCCGACGACGGCCTGCCCCGCAGGCCCGGCTTCGGCAGCGACGGTGCCTGAAGCCTAGAGCACGCCTGCCGAGAAGGTGTCGCAATCGCGCAGGTCGTCGCTTTCGTAGCCCCGGCGGAACCATTTGATGCGCTGCTGGGCCGTGCCGTGGGTAAAGCTGTCGGGCACGACATAACCCTGGGCGCGCTGCTGGAGGACATCGTCGCCGATACGGCCTGCTGCCCCCAGGGCCTCCTCGATGTCCCCGGGCTCCAGCACGCCGAGCTGCGCTTCGGCATCCTGCGCCCAGATGCCGGCCAGGCAATCGGCCTGCAGCTCCAGGCGCACGGAAAGCGCATTGGCCTCCGCCTCCGGCAGACCGGCCATGCGGCGGTCGATAGCAGCCAGGATGCCGAGCTGGTCCTGCACATGGTGGCCGACCTCGTGGGCAATGACATAGGCCCGCGCGAAATCGCCCCGCGCGCCGAGGCCGCGCTCAAGCTGGTCGAAGAAGGAGAGGTCCAGATAGATGCGCTGGTCGCCAGGGCAATAGAACGGACCGATGGCGGAGTCCGCCAGACCACAGCCCGAACGGGTGCGCGCGGTGTAAAGCACGATGGGCACGGGCTCGTAGGCGCCGCCTTCGGCCGCGAAACGCGCCTGCCAGACATCCTCGGTATCGGCGAGAACCACGGCGGCAAAGTCCCTGAGGTCGTCCTGGCCGGCTGTCGACATCGGAGCCGGGCCCGAGGAAGGTGCCAGCAGGGCCGTGGGATCGACGCCCAGCAGCAGGGCAATCACGACGAAAGCGACCAGCCCCAGGCCGCCGACACCGCCCGCCATACGCACACCGCCGCCACGACCGCCTGCGCCGCGGCGGTCAAAGATGTTGCTGCTTTGCCGCCGGTTGCGCCAGCGCATGGCCGTTCACCCCTGCTTGTGCCGAAGTAACTCTCCGGCAGGGCCGCCGTTCCCTCAGCGCGGCTCGCCGATTTACTCGACGGAGATGCGGAAGTCCCCCGCGCCGTCGCCGCTGGGGTTGCGCACCAGCATGAACATGGCGTTGGCCGGATCGCCCTCGAAGGACAGTTCCGTCAGACCGTCGTAGCCTTCCATCGTGTCCAGCCAGTAGTAGCCATCGGCCTGCTGAACGAAGAGATCGACGTTGAGGTAGGGCATGGTATCCGAGCTGATCGTCAGATTGTACCAGCCCTCGGAAGGCTCCAAACGGAACCACGCAATGTCGCTTTCGCCTGCAAGGCTTCCGGCGGCCGGCTTGCCACCCGGCTGGATCGTCACTGCCGTCTCGGCAATGTTTTCCATCTCCGCGTGGTCGACGGCCGAGATCATGTAGGCCCCGCCTCGCGCGCCGTCATAGGAGGCCACGACGGTCAGCAGCTGGAGGCTGTCGAACGAGTCGATGATGCGGCTGCCGTAGCCCACGCCGCCGTCGTCGTCGGCGTTCCAGACCGTCATGTCGAGCGGATCGTAGAGCGCCATGGTCGAGTCGAAATCGTCGCCCAGGCCCTCGACGTCGACATCGACCAGTTCGTTGGCGCTGACCGGAATGATGTAGACGTTGAAGTTGGGCTGCGAGAGATCGTTGGCGATCTGCTGCTGCAGGCCGACCGTGCCCAGTTCCAGGATCTGCGGCTCGACCCTCCAGGCGCCCAGCGTGATATCACCCTGCGCGCCGTCGAAGCCGTCGATCGACAGCCGGTAATCGCCCGGCTGCAGTTCGGTGATGATCAGGGGATGCAGGCCGAAGGCCGCATCGTCGCTGTAGCCGATGTCATAGCCATCGGCGTCCGTCAGATTCATCACCGGATCGACCTCGTCGTAGCTCCAGCTGGAAAATGCGTACCAGCCCGCCTCGTCGATGGTGAAAACCAGATCACTGCCCAGCACCTGGGGCGATTCTCCGCCGATCTCCAGCGTATCGGAGACTCGGAAACCGGAACCCGAACCGCTCGCCGAGTAACTGAGCAGGAAGTCGGCCGGGCGGCCCGAGAGTTCCTCGATGGCCGCGACGTAGTAACCCGGGCCGAGGGCGCTGCCCAGTTCCACGGTCCCGTCCGGCGTCGGCGTGAAGGCCGAGCGGAATGCGACGTCGCCCGAAACCTCGCCGAAGGCATCGGCCAGGAACACGGTGACCCCCGGCTGCGCGCCCGCGAGACCGCGCACGGAAAGGGTGGGAACCTCGTAGGCATCGGCGATGGTGAAGGCAAAGACCGCCCGGTCGCCCTGGGTCTGGAACGTCTCGTAGGCCAGCGGACCGTCGGCCACCGAAAGCAGGCCCGACATGGCCGCGTCCTGCGACACCTCGACCGGCCAGGCCTGCGCCCGGACATCGAAGCTGCCCGGTGCGCCGACGACATCGGCAACGCTGAGCTCCACCGACTGCCCATCGGCCAGGTTATGCAGGTAGAGGGTTGCCGTGCGATCGCTGCCCGCGCCACGCGCATACGGCTGGAATCCTGGAAGCTCGGGAAGATTGGCGCGAACCACGGGATCGAAACCGGCAGCGCAACGATCGTCCCCCGAAACCGCCGGCGAAACGGTCACCACGATGCTTGCGCCCTGGCTGCCCGTCGTGTCGAGGCGCAGATGGGCGACCGCGCCGGGTTCGCTGATCGTCACGCTCTGGCTGGCATCGAGCGGCAAGGTGATCGATGCCTGGCTGCTGGCGCTGGCCTGATCGAGGTTGAGCACAGCGCGTCCTGCATCGGTCAGGCTGACCACACCGTTTTCGCCCGCCGCCGCCAGACCCAGCGCCGTCAGCCGTGAAAGCCCTTCGGCTGCGGCTTCCTGCCCCGCGGCGAGATTTTCCATCGCGCTGCGGCTTGCAGGATCCGCCACGACCAGATCGTGGAGCTTGTTGAGGATCGCCATGTCGACGGCCCGCTGGACCGCACAGCGCAAGGCCTCGTCGCCATCGATTGCGGGCAGGCTCTGCGCCCGCGCGGCCGAAACACCGGAGAGCCCCGCAGTCAGCAGCGCAGCCGAAAGAACCGCCGGGGCAAGGCCCAGCGCAAGGGCACGGCTGCCGGTTCGAATGATGCTCATGGCTCTGATCCCTGCTGCGCTCGGTTGCTGCTTTATAGGGTCCCAAGCCTAAACCGAAGTCACGGCGATACTATGACCACCGTCACCCGGGCGGAAGTCAGGCGGCAAAGCCCATCTGCTCGCGCGTCAGGGCAATCGGATAGCTCTGGCGCAGACGGCTGTCGAGATCGTCGGGAATGTGGCGCGGGAAGTGGTTGTCGAGAATGCCCTGCTTGACCTGCACCGCCTTCTCCACGATGTCGGGCTTGCCGTTTTCCACCCATTCCTTGGGGCTCATGCGGTTGCCGATCTCGGGATAGACGTATTCCCGCTGCATCAGCTCCAGCGTGCTGTTGTGGCCCAGATAGTGACCGGGACCCTCCAGGCAGACCGAGCGCATGACGTCCAGCGACACGCTGTCCTCGTTGACCTCGATGCCGCGCACACAGCGCAGGCACTCGCCCAGGATGTCGTTGTCGATGACCAGGCTGTCGAGGCAGAAGCCCAGCAGCGAGCCGTGCATGCCGGCGGACTCATAGACCAGGTTGAGGCCCGAGAGGCCGGCCATGACGTTGGTGATGCCTTTTTCCCAGCCGGCCTGGATGTCGGGGATCTTGCTGTCGGCCATGCCGGCGGCGGCGCCGCCCGGCAGGTCGTAGAACTGCGCCATCTGGGCGCAGGCCGCCGAAAGCAGGGCCTGCTCGCCCGAACCGCCCGACATGGCGCCGGTGCGCAGGTCCGAGACGAAGGGCCAGGTGCCGAAGATCGCCGGCGCACCCTCCTGGATGGCATTGACGTAACACAGGCCGCCCAGCACCTCGGCGACCGCCTGGACGACGGCGCCGGCAAGGGCCGCGGGCGCGGTGGCGCCGGCCTGGCCGGCCGAAAGCAGCAGCACCGGCATGCCGCCGTGCACGCATTCCTCGAGCACAGCCGAAGCGTCCTCGCCGAACTTCATGGGCGGCACGACATGGCAGTTGGAATTGGAAACGAACGGCCGCTCGCGCCACTTCTTCTCGCCCCCCGCGACATGGTGCAGCAGCTCGAAGACCATCTTCATGTTGGTGCCCAGCGTGAAGCTGCAGCCGACATGCTTGGTGGTGCCCGCGATGGGGCCATAGAGCGTGTTGATGTCCAGCGTCTGCAGGTCGTTGACGTCGGTCGGCGTCAACGGGCGCTGGAAGAAATGGATGTTGTCCATGCGGTCGACGATGCGCGCCGCATTGTAGAGGTCCTCGACCGTGGCGTTGCGATACTCGCGCGCGATCGGGTCGATGACCTGGGTCGCCGCACCGGCGGTGCCGTAATAGACGCGCTTGCCGCCGATCTCCATGTCGTGCTTGGGGTCCTGGCCGTAGAGCACCAGGTTGCGGCAGGCCTTGGCGATGGTGTCCTCGACCATGGCGCGCGGGAACAGCAGGCGTCCCTCGTCGTTCAGCTTCGCGCCCGCGGCCGTGCAGTATTCGATGCAGGAAGCGGTGGGCTGGCCCAGGCCGATCTGCTCCAGGGAGTCCATGACCGCCTCGTTGATGCGGGCGATCCCGGCCTCGTCGAGGGGCCGGTAGGTGCCGCCCAGCATGCCGGCGCGGATCGGTTTCACATCGTCGGCCAGCGGCGAGGAACGCAGGGCGACACGGGCCGAACGACCCCCACGGCGGCGGCCGCCGGGTACTTCGGTGGTTTCAACGGAAGACGACATGCCGGGGAACTCCGAGGCCAACGGGATAGCTGGCGGCGCGACGCACCGTCGCGGGGTCAAATAATCGCGCGGGAACCCCGCTGCAAGCAAGCATTGAAGCCGGCCGCACAAAGAGCCGTGAGAATCTCTTCATGCGCCCAGAGCAGGCTCCTGGCGAAGCGGCAAGCCGGGCTTCAGGGCTCCAGGCAGGCAAGCATCTTGCCGTAGGCGGCCGCGATGTCCGCATCGCGCTGCGCTTCCAGATCAGCCGCCACAGCGTCATGTTCGGCGTTGGCTGCCTCCAGGCTGGCGGCGGCCGCGCTGATCGTCTCCCAGCGCGCCATGCTCTCGGCCTCTGTTTCGCGCCAGGCGCGGTCGGTCGTATCCTTGAAGGTGGAGTAACAGGCCGCGGCCCGGCACTCCCAGCAGGGATCGCCCTCTTCCGCCGCGGCACCGGCGCAACATGCCAGTACCGCGGCAAGAACGAGGACCGGCCTACTGGTCGGCAAAGACATGGGTCTCCGCCTTGGCGCCCGGATGGGTCACCGCCCCCTGCTGGGCAGCGCCCACGGTCTGCGCGTACTTCCAGAGCATGCCGGAGTTGTAATCGGTGGGACGCGGTTTCCAGGCCTTGCGGCGCTCGGCCAGCTCGGCCTCGGAAAGCTCCACCTCCAGCGTGCCCTTCTCGGCGTCGATGACGATCATGTCGCCGTCCTTGAGCAGGCCGATCGGCCCGCCTTCGGCCGCCTCCGGGCCGACATGACCGATGCAGAAGCCGCGCGTGCCGCCGGAGAAGCGGCCGTCGGTGATCAGCGCCACCTTCTCGCCCATGCCCTGGCCGTAGAGCGCGCTGGTGGTCGAGAGCATCTCCCGCATGCCGGGGCCGCCCTTGGGGCCCTCGTAGCGGATGATCAGCACGTCGCCTTCCTTGAACTGCTGCTTCAGCACCGCTTCCAGGCAGGCTTCCTCGTTGTCGAAGCAGCGTGCGGGACCGCGGAACTGCAGGCGCTTCTGGCCGGCGACCTTCACGATGGCGCCGTCTGGCGCGAGATTGCCCTTGAGGCCCACCACGCCGCCGGTCTTGGTGATCGGCCGGCTGGTCGGATAGACGACATCCTGGTTTTCCGGGAAGACGACGTCGGCATGGTTCTCGGCCAGCGTCTTGCCGGTGACCGTCAGCGTGTCGCCGTGCAGGTAGCCGCCGTCGAGCAGCGCCTTGATCAGCACCGGAATGCCGCCGATGTCGAAAAGGTCCTTGGCGACGTACTTACCGCCGGGCTTCAGGTCCGCGATGTAGGGCGTGCGCTTGAAGATCTCGCAGACGTCATCGAGGCTGAAGTCGATGCCTGCCTCGTGCGCGATGGCCGGTAGATGCAGGCCCGCGTTGGTCGAGCCGCCGGAGGCCGCAACCACAACCGCGGCGTTTTCCAGCGCCTTGCGCGTGACGATGTCGCGCGGGCGGATGTTGGCCTTGATCAGCTCCATCACCGCGTGACCCGCGCGCTCGCAGAAGGCATCGCGGCTTTCATAGGGTGCCGGCGTCGAGGCCGAGAACGGCAGGGCCAGGCCAATCGCTTCGGAAACCGTCGCCATGGTGTTGGCCGTGAACTGGCCGCCGCAGGAGCCGCCCGAGGGGCAGGCGCCGTGCTCCAGGACACTCAGGTCTTCGTCGCTCATGTTGCCGGCGGCATGGGAGCCCACGCCCTCGAAGACGTCGACGATGGTGACGTCCCTGCCCTTGTAGCGGCCGGGCAGGATCGAGCCGCCGTAGATGAACACCGACGGCACGTTGAGCCGCACCATGCTCATCATCATGCCGGGCAGCGACTTGTCGCAGCCGGCAAGGCCGACGAGGCCGTCGTAGCAATGGCCGCGCATGGTCAGTTCCACGGAATCGGCGATGACCTCGCGGCTGACCAGGGAAGACTTCATGCCGGCATGGCCCATGGCGATGCCGTCGGTGACGGTGATGGTGGTGAACTCGCGCGGCGTGCCGCCGGCCGCCTTCACGCCCTTCTTCACCGCCTGGGCCTGGCGCATCAGGGTGATGTTGCAGGGCGCGGCCTCGTTCCAGGTGGTTGCGACACCGATGAAGGGCTGGGCGACCTCTTCGTCGGTCATGCCCATGGCGTAGTAGAAGGCGCGGTGCGGCGCGCTCTTGGGCCCCACGGAAACGTGTCGGCTCGGCAGCTTGCTCTTGTCCCAGCGCGTCATCGGCATGCTCCATGGGTTGCGCGGATCGGATGGCGCGGAGCCTAGGCCGCGCCGGCCAAGCTGTCATCCCGTACGAGCAGACTACCGACGGCGCGAAGGCCCGTGCTAAGTCTCGGCGTCCCGACCCTTTCTGCGGTTTCCATGCGCCATCCTCGCCACATTGCCATCTGCGCGGCTGTTGTCGTCGCCTCGGGCTGCTGGGGCCTCTACTGGCTGCCGCAGCGCGAGCTGGAGGCCGGCGGGCTGACCGGCGGCTGGGGCACCATCGCGCAGTATGTCATCCCGCTTGCCCTGCTTGCGCCCATCGCGCTGTGGCGCTGGTTCCGCGGCCGGGTGACGGGCGCGGGTTTCGTCCTGCTGGGCACCCTGATGGGCGGCGGCATTGTCTGTTACGCCATGAGCTTCCTGCTCACCGAGGTCGTGCGTGCCCTGCTGCTGTTCTATCTGACGCCCTTGTGGGCGACGCTGATCGAGATCGCCATCGCGCGGCGCCGTCCCGGCTGGAGCCGGGTGCTGAGCCTGGCGCTTGCCCTGGCCGGCGTCTGGATCGTCTTCGGCGACACGGGCGAGTTTCCATGGCCGCGCAATGCCGGCGACTGGCTGGCCCTGGCGGGCGGCGCCATGATCGCCGCGGGCGCAACGCGCGCCCATGCCGTGCAACCTGAGGGCGTCTTCGGCCTGCTCTTCTCGTTCTTCCTCTACGGCAGCGTCGTGTCCATCGTGCTGTCGCTGCTGCTCGCCGACA
>CALLQH010000178.1 GCA_938014945.1 uncultured bacterium
GGTCGCCATGTTCGTGCTGTGCAATCCGCACAATCCGGTCGGGCGCGCCTGGGATGCCGGGGAACTGGAGCAGGTCGCCCGCCTTTGCGCGCGCCACGACGTGCTGGTGTTTTCCGACGAGATCCATGGCGACCTGATGATGCCGGGGCACCGCTTCACGCCCTTTGCCCCGCTCGGCGGCCAGGCCGGCTGCCGCACCATCATCGCCAACGGCCTCTCCAAGACCATGAACCTTGCAGGCCTTCAGCTCTGCAATGTCGTGGTGCCCGATGCCGCCCTGCGCGAACGCATCCAGGAGCTGTCGAACGCCGCCGGCCTGTTCGGCGTCAATCCGGTATCCCAGGCGGGATTCATTGCGGGCTGGCGCGAAGGCGGGCCGTGGCTCGAGGCCCTGATGGAGCACATCGCCGCCAACCGGGAGCACATGATCGCGTTCATGGCCGAACGCCTGCCCCGCATCGCCGTCATGCCCATGGAGGCGACCTATCTTTCCTGGCTCGACCTGCGCGGTCTGGAGATGACGAGCGATGCCATTGTCGAGCGTCTGGTGCAGCACGCCCGGGTCCGGCTGGAAAACGGCGCCGCTTTCGGCGACGGCGGCGACGGCTTCTTCCGCGTCAATCTGGCCTGCCCGCGCGCGATGCTTTCGGAAGCGCTGGAGCGCATTGCCGGCGCCTTGGGCTCCAACCGCTAAGGCGCTGGAACGAGGCCACGGCCGACCCCCGGCAGGTTCACGCGCCTAACGCGCCAGTTCGACCCGATTGCGCCCCTTTTCCTTGGCTTCGTAGAGCGCCTTGTCGGCGCGCGCGATCAGGGCCGGCGGCGCGACATCGTCGCGGCGATGTTCCGCGACCCCGATGCTTGCCGTCACGCTGACGGACTCCGGTCCGACCACGATCGGGTGCTCGGCGAGATAGGTGCGGATGCGCTCGGCCGCCTCGCCCGCGGCCTCCAGCGCCGTATCGGCAAAGAGGATACCGAACTCCTCCCCGCCCAGACGGAACAGCGTGTCCTGGCCGCGCAGGCAGGAACGGCAGGCCCGCGCCGTGGCCTCCAGCACCAGATCGCCGGCATCATGGCCCCAGGAATCGTTGATTGCCTTGAAGTGGTCGAGATCGAGCATGGCAAAGCTGAAGGTCTGGCCGGGATTGCGCTCGCAGCGGCTGGTTTCCTGGCTGATCAGGCGCAGCGACATGCGCCGGTTCAGCGCCCCGGTCAGAGCGTCCGTGGTGGCGACCGTGCGCAACTCCATCTCGCGCACCACCATCATGGCAAGGTCGGCCAGGCAGGCCTTCGTCTCCTCGGAAAGCTCCCGCGGCTGCTGATCGATGACACAAAGCGTGCCGATCTTGGGACCTTCCGGCACCTCCAGAGGAATGCCCATGTAGAAGCGGATTTCCGGACCGCCGGTTACCAGCGGATTGTCGGCAAAGCGGGAATCCTTGGTCGCATCCGCGACGACAAAACTGCCCTCTTCCAGCAGCGCATGGCCGCAAAAGGAGATGTTGCGCGGTGTCTCGCAGACATCCAGGCCCACCTTGGACTTGAACCACTGGCGATCGCCATCGACCAGGCTGATCAGACAGATCGGCACCTTCGCCAAGGCGCTTGCCACACGGGTAATGCGGTCGAACACCTCCTCGGCAGGTGTGTCGAGCACATCATATCGGTACAGCGCCTGAAGACGCTCCAGTTCGTTGGAAGGCAGTGCCGGTTCCTGCATGATAACCAACGCTATGTAGATGGCGTGGGTTGTGCAAGCAGCCGCTGGCTCGCCCGGTTATTCCACGGTCACGCTCTTGGCCAGATTGCGCGGCTGGTCGACGTCCGTGCCTTTGCGCACGGCGGCGTGGTAGGCGAGCATCTGCACCGGCACGGCATAGGTGACCGGCGAGATCAGCGGATCGACCGTGGGCATGACGACGACGTGTTCGGGCAGGTCGCCGGCCTGGCGCGCGCCTTCCTCGTCGGTGATCAGGATGATCCGCCCCTCGCGCGCAGCCGCTTCCTGGGTGTTCGACATGGTCTTCTCGAACAGCTCGTCGGTCGGTGCCACCACGATCACGGGCACATGCTCGTCGATCAGCGCGATCGGCCCGTGCTTCATCTCACCTGCCGCATAACCTTCCGCGTGTATATAGCTGATTTCCTTCAGTTTTAGGGCGCCTTCCATGGCCACGACATAGGAGGTTCCGCGGCCCAGGTAGAGGACATCGCGGGCATCGGCGATGTCGTTGGCGATGGCCTTGACCTCCTCCTCCATGCGCAGCGCCCGGCCGATCTGGCTGGGCAGACTGGCCAGCGCTTCGACCGCGCTGTGCAGCCTGTCGCCCTCCAGCGCACCACGTGCCTTGCCGCAGGCGATGGTGAGCGCCAGCAATACCGAGAGCTGGCAGGTGAAGGTCTTGGTTGCGGCCACGCCGATCTCCGGCCCGGCATGGGTCGGCAGCACCACGTCCGAGGCACGCGCCATGGTGCTCGTCTCGGTGTTGGTGATGGTGACGATGGTCTGGCTCTGGCTGCGGGCGTAGTGGAGCGCCGCCAGCGTGTCGGCGGTCTCGCCCGACTGCGAGACGAACACCGCGATGCCGCCCTCTGGCATGGGCGCGTTGCGGTAGCGGAACTCCGAGGCGACATCGACCTCCACCGGCATGCGGCCGACCTGCTCCAGCCAGTACTTGCCGATCAGCGCGGCGTAATAGGCCGTGCCGCAGGCAACCAGGGTGATGCGCGGCACGGTGGCCAGATCGCGCTCCAGCCCCGGCAGGCGCACCTCGCGCGCCACGGGATCGAGATAACGGGCGAGCGTCTCGCCCACGGCCGTGGGCTGCTCGTAGATCTCCTTCTCCATGAAGTGGCGATGGTTGCCCTTGCCGATGGCCGCGCCGGAGAGCTGGGTGTTGACGGCAGGGCGTTCGACACGGTTCCCCATGGCGTCGAAGAAGGTCGCGCCGTCGCGGCGCACGACGACGAAGTCGTCCTCCTCCAGATAACTCACCTGCTGGGTGAAGGGCGCCAGTGCGATGGCGTCGGAGGCCAGGAACATCTCGCCCCTGCCCCAGCCGACGGCCAGCGGCGCGCCGCGACGGGCGCCGACCAGCACCTCCTCGTCGCCTGCGATCAGGAAGGCGAGCGAGAACATGCCCTCGACCTTGGCCATCAGGGCGACCATGGCCTTCTCGATGGAAAGCCCCTGCTCCAGCAGGTCGTCGAGCAGGTGGGCGACGACCTCCGTATCGGTCTGGCTGGCGAAGGTCGCGCCCTTTTCGGCCAGTTCGGCGCGCAGGGCGCGGAAGTTCTCGATGATGCCGTTGTGGACCACCGCGACACGCCCGGCGACATGGGGATGGGCGTTGGTCTCGTTGGGCACGCCATGGGTCGCCCAGCGGGTATGGCCGATGCCGACCACACCCGAAAGCGGCTCGGCGCGCAGCTTGTCGTCCAGATTGCCGAGCTTGCCCGGCGCCCGGCGGCAGCCGATGGCGCCATGATCCAGGGTCGCCACACCGGCGGAGTCATACCCCCGGTATTCCAGCCGACGCAGACCGTCGACCAGCATGGAGGCCGCGGGGTCCTTGGCGATGACGCCGATGATGCCGCACATGAACTAACGTCCTTCCTTCTTCCGGCTGGCCTTTTCGGCCGCCTTGACTTCGCGCAGGGAGATCGCCCGCCCCTCATGCGCCACCTGTTGGGAGCGTTCGACTGCCACAGCATCGGCGGGAACGTCGCGCGTGATCGTGCTGCCCGCGCCGACGATGGCGCGGTCACCGACGCTGACCGGGGCGACGAGCGCGGTGTTGGAGCCGATGAAGGCGCCTGCGCCGATGTCGGTGTGGTGCTTGAGATAACCGTCGTAGTTGCAGGTGATCGTGCCCGCCCCGATGTTGGCGCCCGCCCCGATCCGGGCATCACCGATGTAGCTCAGATGGTTGGCCTTGGCGCCGGCCTCGACCGTGGCGTTCTTGATCTCGACGAAATTGCCGATGTGGGCGTCCGTGCCGATCCGCGCACCGGGACGCAGTCGGGCATAAGGGCCGACGATGGCGCCGGCTTCCACCACTGCGCCCTCCAGATGGCAGAAGCTGCGGATGGTCACGTTGTCGGCAATGGTCACGCCGGGCGCGATCACCACGTTGGGCTCGATCACGACGTCGCGGCCGATCTTCGTATCCCAGGAGAGAAACACGGTCTCGGGCGCCACCAGGCTGGCGCCGTCGGCCATGGCGCGGGCGCGCAGGCGGCGCTGCATGGCGGCTTCGAAGCGGGCGAGATCGGCGCGGTCGTCGGCGCCGATCAGGTCCTCGGGATCGTCAAGCTCCAGAACCGTCGCGTGACGCCCTTTCCCGCGGGAAATTCCAATGATATCCGTTAGATAGAACTCACCCTTCGCGTTCTTGTTGTCGACCGCGTCGAGAAGCTCAAACAAAACATGAGCATCAACCGACATCATACCGGAATTATAGAGATTTATCGCTCTTTCGACGTCGGTCGCTTCGCGGAATTCAACGATGCGCTCCAGATCGCCCCGGGCATTCGTCACCAGCCGCCCGTAGCGGTTTTCTCCCGGCACCCGCACGCCCAGCACGGCGACCGCGGCGTCGCCTGCGCGGCGGGCGGCGACCAGATCGCGCAGGGTTTCCGAGGCGATCATCGCGGCATCGCCGAAGACGATCACCACGTCGGCCGGCCCCTTGCCGGACGGGAACCCGGCCAGGGCATCGCGGGCCGCCAGCACCGCATTGGCGGTGCCCAGGGGCTTCTCCTGTACCGCCGTCCGGGCCGGAGCCACGGCAGTCACGAGATTGTCCATGCCGGGGCCGACGACGACCACGGTGTGCTCGGGCTCCAGGGCCGCGGCGGCGGCCAGGACGTGGTTGACCATCGGCCGGCCCGCCACCGGGTGCAGCACCTTCGGCAGGGCGGATTTCATGCGCGTGCCAAGGCCCGCACCCAGCACGACAACGGCGACACCCGGCAGGGCGAGGGACTCAGGCATCGGACCTCATGGCGGCTTCAACGGGAGCTTCAAGGGCGGCGTGAACGTGCCATAGCGGCACGCCCGCAACCAACTCAAACTGTGTTGCAAAGGCTTACAGCAAACGGCGGGCCAAGGCGCGCGCGATGCGGTTCCCTCCCCGGGCGATCCGCACTAGGTTGCGCCCCTGCCTGCCGGAGCCAGCCGCCTTGTCCCAGCCCCACCGTTTCCGCGCCGTGGTCTTCGACCTCGACGGCACCCTGATCGACAGTGCGCCCGACATCGCCGACGCGCTCAACATGGTGCTCGCCGAACTGGGCCGGGTCGGCCTTACCGAAAGAACCGTGCGCAACATGGTGGGCAGCGGCTGGCACGGCCTGCTGGAGCGGGCCATGACCATGACCGGGGGCCAGCCCGAACAGGGCCTGGACTGGGTCACCGAGCGCTTCCGGGAGTTCTACCTGCCGCGCAGCACGCGCCTCTCCAGCGTCTATCCCACCGCCATGGACACCATCCGCACGCTGCACCGCCAGGGCGTGAAGCTCGGCATCTGCACCAACAAGCGCCAGTCGGCGACCGACATCGTGGTCGAGGGCTTCGGCCTGGGGGCCTACATGGACGCGGTGGTGGGCGGCGACAACGGCGTCATGAAGCCCGATCCCGGCCATATCGCCAAGGTGCTGGAGAAGCTGGATGTGGAGGCTTCAGACGCCCTGATGATCGGCGACAGCAAGGCCGACGTCGATGCGGCCCGGGGCCTTGCCATGCCCGTCGTCCTGGTGCGCTACGGCTACACGGCGATCCCCGTGGAGGAACTGGGCGGCGACCGGCTGATCGACCGTCTGGACGAACTCCATGCGGTGATGCCGGGGCTCTGAGGCCACATCCGGCAAAAATCGGCGAATCCGGCTTGATAGCGGACCGATTCAGCGTCAGAACATCATGAAACTTGCGTTTTTCTTCCGTCTGCCTTCGCGGCCCCTCGGCCTGCGACAACAACAAACAGAGGCTTCGCCATGCGCTTTGTCATTTCGCCTTCCGAACCGGTCTGCCTGACGATTGCGGGCAGCGACGACCTCTTCCCCGTCAACCGCGCCTTCTGCATCGGCCGCAACTACGCCGACCACGCCATCGAGATGGGCGGCAATCCCGACCGCGAGGAGCCGTTCTTCTTCATGAAACCCGCGGGCGCCATCGTGCCCGGCGGCGGCCGGCTGCCCTATCCGCCGGCTACCGAGAACCTGCACCACGAGGTCGAACTTGTGGTGGCGCTGGCCAAGGGCGGCCGCGATATCTCGGTCAAGGGCGCGCTTGACCTGGTCTATGGCTATGCCGTGGGCATCGACCTCACCCGCCGCGACCTGCAGGACGTCGCCAAGAAGGCCGGACGTCCCTGGGACATGGCCAAGGGCTTCGATGCTTCCGGCCCCGTGGGCGCGCTGACGCCTGCCACAAAGTGCGGCCACCTTGAGGACGCCGCGATCACCCTTTCCGTGGGCGGAGAGACACGCCAGTCCGGCAACATCAACCAGATGATCTGGAAGACCGCCGAAGCCATCGCCTATCTCTCCCGTCTGGTGGCGCTCAAGCCCGGCGACCTGCTCTTCACCGGCACCCCGGCCGGCGTCGGCCCGATCGCACGCGGCGAACGCGTCCACTGCGAGATCGCGGGCCTGCCGCCCATGGACTGCCAGCTCGTCTGAATGAAGCAGGCCGCCGCCTCCATCAGGGGCGGCGGATCGTTTCAGACCTCCGCGCGCGGCAGCGGCGGGCGGCCGCGCATGGCGTCGCTGATCTTCTCGGCCATCATCACCGTCGGCGCGTTGGTGTTGCCGGTGACCAGCACGGGCATCAGCGAGGCATCGACGACACGCAGGCCCTCGACGCCGCGCACCTTGCCGTGGCGGTCGACGACGGCCATGGGATCGCTGTCGATGCCCATCTTGCAGGTGCCGACCGGGTGGTAGCCCGAGATCGCGCTCCTGGCGACGCCTTCCAGGATTTCCGGATCGGTACGCGCCTGGGGACCGGGCTGGATCTCCTCGCCGCGATAGGGGTCCATGGCAGGCTGGGAGACGATCTCGCGCGCCCATTTCACCGCCTCGATGAACTCCTTCCGGTCGCGTTCGGTGGTCAGGTACATCGGCTCCAGCAAAGGATGTTCGCGCGGGTCGGTGCTCTTCAGCTTGAGCCAGCCGCGCGCCTCAGGGTGCATCTGGTTGACGTCGAGCTGGAAGCCCGAGATCGCCGACTTCTTGTGGGTCTGCGGATCCTCGACCACGCGCATCGGCGTGAAGAAGACCTGGAACTTCGGGAAGTCGGGATCGTCGGCCTCGCCCCGGGAAAAGGCGCCCGCCGACCAGAAGGCGTTGCCGCCCGGCCCCAGCTTGCCGCCCGACATGAAATAGGCCGCGCCCATCAGCAGCGCACGATGGGGTCTCGCCCACTTGTCGAAGGTCGCATTGGGGTCGCTGCAGGCGTACTGCACCGAGACGTTGAGGTGATCCTGCAGGTTCTGTCCCACGCCCGGCACATCCGCGACGACATCGATGCCCAGTTCGCGCAGATGGTCGGCCGGCCCGACGCCAGAGAGCATCAGGAGCTGGGGCGAGCCGATGGCGCCCTGGCAGACCACCACCTCGCGTTCGGCGCGGGCTTCCTCGCTGCGCCCGTCGCGATCGTAGGCGACACCCACGGCTCGGCCGTTCTCGAACAGGATGCGGGTGACGAAACAGCCGGTGCGCACCTCCAGGTTCGGCCGGCCCATGGCCTTGCCGAGGTAACAGCGCGCCACCGAGGAGCGTTTCCCGTCGCGGATGGTGAAGTCGAACATGCCGGTGCCGACCTGGGCCTTGCCGTTGAAATCGTCGTTGGACGGCAGGCCGGTCTGGCGGCAGGCCTCGACGAAGGCCTCGTCGATGGGCAGCGGGCGCCCCGCCTTGCCGGTGAGCAGCGGGCCGGAATCGCCGCGCCAGGCATCGCCGCCCTGCTGGCGGCTCTCGGCGCGCCGGAAATAGGGCAGCACGTCGCCATAGGCCCAGCCTTCCAGGCCGAGCTGGCGCCAGCCATCGTAGTCGCGCGCGCTGCCGCGGATGTAGATCATGCCGTTGATCGCGCTGGAGCCGCCCAGGCCCCGGCCGCGCGGCCAGTAGACCCGCCGGTTGGCAAGGTTCGGCTGCGGTTCGGTGTAGTAGTTCCAGTCGAACTTCGGGTTGCCCAGCGCCAGCGCATTGGCCGTGGGCATGTAGACGCGGAAGTCCTTGTTGTCGGTGCCGGCCTCCAGCACCAGGACGCGCACCTCCGGATCCTCGCTCAGCCGCGTCGCCAGCACCGAACCCGCCGATCCGCTGCCGACGATGACATAGTCGTATCCAGCCGCCATGTTCCGCTCCCTGATGCGCGCGGCAATCTGGACCGGAACGGCGTGTCAGGTCCATCCATCGCAAGACGAAAAGGTCTGAAAAACAGACGACTTCGTCCCCTCTGCGGCAGCGGCGCAGCAGCAGTCGCCTGAGCTCCACCGGATGCGGGGCGAGCAGCGCCAGCGGCAGCGTGCGCGCCCCCGCCACCGCGCCGAGCAGCGCGTCCGCCGCGCCTTCGAGCTGCCGCGCCGCTTCCGCCTGGAGGCG
>CALLQH010000179.1 GCA_938014945.1 uncultured bacterium
CCCCGGTTCTGCAAGACGCGTCGCTCCCAAAAGGGGCGGCGCGTTTTGCCGTTTCAGAGGGGAGGAAAACCCGGACGGACGGGAGAGTCAGTTGCCTTCGCCTTCGCCGATGGCGGGCTGCCCGGTCATGCCGGCCAGCACCTCTGCGACATGGCGGACCTTCACGTCCGAACCGCGCCGCTTGAGCAGGCCGGCGATGTTCATCAGGCAGCCCATGTCGGCGGCCAGCACCGTGTCCGCGCCGGTTTCGCAGAGGCGGTCGGCCTTGTCGGAAACCATGGCGGTGGAGATCTCCGGGAACTTGGCGGCAAAGGTGCCGCCGAAGCCGCAGCAGACCTCCGGATCGGCGGCCTCGGCCAGTTCCAGGCCCTCGACCATCGCCATCAGGCGGCGCGGCTGGGCGCGCGTGCCGCTCTCGCGCAGGCAGGAGCAGGAGTCGTGATAGGTGACCTTGCCCGCAAAGCGCGACGAAAGCCCCTTGATTCCCATGACCTCGTCGAGGAACCGGGTCAGTTCGTGGGTGCGCCCGGCCAGCGCCACCGCGCGGGCCTCCTCGGGCGTGCCGGCGAACAGCTCCGGGTAGTGCTTGATGACCATGCCCGCGCACGAGCCCGAGGGGGCCACGACATGATCGTAGCCCTCCATGGCGTCGAGCATGGTGCGCGCCACGGCAAGGGCGCTGTCGCGGTCGCCGGAGTTGTAGGCGGGCTGGCCGCAGCAGGATTGCAGCGGCACCTCGACGGTGCAGCCGGCGTCCTCCAGCAGCTTCACCGCGGCAAAGCCGACGCTGGGGCGGAACAGATCGACGAGGCAGGTGACAAGAAGGGCGACCTTGGGTCCGCCCTCAAAGGTGGGGTTTGTCATGGTGGCCGCAGGATGGTGCGCGCGGCGGGCGGGCGCAAGCGCCCAGAAGGCCCCGAAGGTGCCCTGCTCTCAGGCCACCGTCACCCGATTGCGGCCGCGCTGCTTGGAGGCGTAGAGCGCGGCGTCGGCGCGCTCGATCAGGGTGCCGTAGCCCTGGTCCCAGTCGGTGAGCTGGGTGATGCCGATGCTGGTGGTGACGGCGATCTCCTGGCCGTCCCAGGTGGTGCGCATGGCTTCCACCGTGCGGCGCAGCCGCTCGGCGACCTCCAGGCCCGCCGCGATCGGGGTTTCGGGCAGCATGGCCGCGAACTCCTCGCCGCCGACGCGGGCGCAGACGTCGTGCACCCGCAGACCGCGCGAGATCACCCCGGCAAAGCCGGTCAGCACGGCATCGCCGCAGGCATGGCCGTTGGCGTCGTTGATCCGCTTGAAGTGGTCGAGGTCCAGCATCATCGCCACCATGGGGCGGCCGTAGCGCAGCGAGCGCATGATCTCCTGGTTGATCAGGCCCTCGAAGCGGCGGCGGTTGAGCAGCCCGGTCAGCGGATCGGTCGAGGCCAGCTCGCGCAGCTGTTCCTCGATGGCGATCTGCTCGGAAATGTCGCGCAGCACGCCGACATAGTGGGTGATGCGGCCATCCTCTTCCGTTACCGGCGCAATGCTGAGCTCGTTGTAGAACAGGGTTCCGTCGCGCTTGTAGTTGCGCATCACGATGCGTGCCTCGCGGCCCTGGGTGATGGCCTCGGCGATCTGGCGGCAGCCGGGCTGCTGCAGGTCGCTGCCCTGCAGGAAGCGGCAGTTGCGCCCGATCACCTCCTCGGCGGGATAGCCGGTGAAGGCGCAGAAGGCGGTGTTGCAGTGGACGACGGGGTGGTCGTGCTGCAGGACATCGACCAGCACCATGGGGACATTGGAGGCATGGACCGCGCGGCCGAAGAGGTGGAAGGAACGCGCGCTCGCCATCACTCCCTCCGGCTCAGTTCCCGCCCGCCAGGCGGGCCGAAAGCGCCGTGGGCAGCAGCACGGCATAACCGCCCTCGCCCTTCATGTGGCCGGCGCGCCATTCGGCTTCCTCGCCGGCGCCGAAAAAGATGTCGCCGCGCACCGGGCCGCGAATCGCACCGCCCGTGTCCTGGGCGATCATCAGGCGTTGCCACGGCGTGCCGTCCGGCAGGGCGGTATCGAGCCAGAGCGGCGCGCCGTAGGCGATGATGCGGTGGTCCACCGCCATGCTGCGGCCCGCGGTCAGGGGCACGCCCTGGCCGCCGATCGGGCCGGGGCCCTCCAGCACGCGGAAGAAGATGTAGCTGGGATTGGTCTGCATCACGGCGTCGGCCTGGTCGGGGTGGGCCTTGAGCCAGTCGCGGATCGACTGCAGGGAGACCTCTTCCTTGGTCAGTTCGCCCATGGCCACCAGTTCGCGGCCGATGGCGTAGTAGCCGTGGCCGTTCTGGCCGTCATAACCGACGCGCAGCTCGCGCCCGTCGGTCATGGCAAGGCGCCCGGAGCCCTGGATGTGCAGGAAGAAGAGGGCGACGTCGTCGTCGGTCCAGGCGATCTCCAGGTCCTCGCCGGCCAGCGCCCCCTCGTCGATGGTGGCGCGGTCGAAGTAGGGCACCAGGCTGCCGCCCGACAGGCGCCCGGTGATGGAGCGACCCTCGAACTCGCTGGAGAACGCGCCAAGGTCGATGACCAGCATGTCGGCCGGACGGCGATAGAGCGGGTAGCGGTAACGTGCGTCGGGCGTGGCGCTGGCCGACAGCAGCGGCTCGTAGTAGCCGGTGAAGAGGCCGTCGGGGTCACCCGATGCGGTGGCCCGCCAGGGACGGAACCAGGCCTCGAAAAAGCCCCGCGCGCCTTCAGGAGCGGTCTGGCGCGCCGCCGCGCAGGCGCCCAGCCAGTCGCCCACCGTACCGAAGCTGCCCTCTCCGCCCATGGCCGCGGTCGGATCCTTCTTCTCCAGGGCGCCGCAGGAAATCCGGAAGGTCGCAAGGGCCGCAGCCTGGTCGTCGGTGTTCCAGCCTGGCAGGGCATCGAAGGAAAGCGGCTGCAGTTCCAGCACCGCCTCGGCCGGCTCCTCCGGCACGGGAACGGGCGCAGGCTCCTCGCGCCGCGCGCAGGCCGCGAGCGCGGCCAGCGCGACGATGAAGGTGCATCGGCGGATCAGTACACGAACCTGGCCGGGCATGGCTGCGAAACACTCCCGTTAAGAGAATGGAACTATCCCAAAGCACGCTCCGGTGGAAGTCCGGATGGCGACGGCGGGCGAACTATTCCGGATTGCGGGTGGCGACGAGCTGCCAGTTCGGATCGCGCGCCCGGGTGTCGCGGGCAAAGGTCCAGATGTCGATCACATCGATCGGCTGCGTCAGGTCGCCGGCCACGATGCGGCCCTCGCTGTCCTTGACCACCTCGGTCTGCTCGCTCTCGAAGCGCACGGCGATGCGCGCCATGCGCCCGTCCATGCCGGCCTCGACCGCCTTGCAGCCGTTGACCGCGATCAGTTCGCTGTAGGTGCGCTCCTCGGAGGGCTTTTCGCGCTCTGCCACCGCGGCGGCAAAGCTGCGGTAGACATCGTCGGCAAGCCACGGGCGCACCTTTTCCAGTTCGCCCTTGTGGAACGCCTCGATGATCATCTCGAAGGCGGCGCGCGCGCCGGCCAGGAAGGTCTCGGGATCGAAGCTGCGGTCGGCCAGGCTGATCTGGGTCAGGCCTGCCCCGACCGGTCCGTCGCTGGCCCAGACCGGCGCCGTCTGCGGCGCGTCGTTGCGCCCCGGCAGGTTCACCACATTCTCGTCGCTCTCGCGTTCCTTGCGTTCGGGCGCGGGCACCGCGGGCGGCTGTTCGCGCTCGTGGCCGGTCTTCTGGCCGAGCACGCTGAACAGGCGGAAGAACACGAAAACCGCGATCCCCGCAAAGATCAGGATGATGATGAGGTTACTTTCCAAGTCCTGCCCCGTGGTGCCCAAGCCTGTTGCTGTTTGTACGCCCGCGTGCCGCACCTCGATGATCGAGGCGCCACCCTAACGACCGCGGGCATGGGGGTCGAGTCGCACCGCGAAAACTCCAACCCTGCCGTGCAGGGGTTTCGCTCCATGCCCCGCGTCCCCATCTAAGATGGCGACACCGTGGGAGCGCATCAACATGCCTCTGCTGCTATTCGGACTCTTTCTCGCGGTGCCGCTCATCGAAGTGGTGCTGTTCATCCAGGTCGGCGACGCCATCGGCGCGTTGTGGACCGTGCTTGCCTGCGTCGCCACCGCGGCGGCGGGCGCCTTCCTCGTGCGCCGTCAGGGCCTGGCGACCATGGCCTCGGCGCGTCAGGCCATGGACATGGGCCGTGTGCCCGCGGTGGAGGCCTTCGACGGCATCTGCCTGGTCTTTGCCGGCGCCCTGCTGCTGGTGCCCGGCTTCTTCACCGATGCCATCGGCTTCCTGCTGCTGCTGCCGCCCTTCCGCCACGCCCTGCGCGCCTGGCTCGCGACCCGCGTCGCCACCATGGCCGACGTCCATGTCCGGCGCGGCCCCGGCGGCACGGTGGTCGATGGCGAGTGGGAGGTGGTGCGCGATCCCGCCGAACCCTCGCGCGATCCGCGCCTCGATCCGCCGCGCCGGTGACGCTGCTCGACGATGCCGGCGCCCTGGCGCTGGCGCTTGAGGAGGCGCGCGCCGGCATGGCTGCGGGCAACGATCCCGTCGGAGCGGTGCTGCTGCGCGACGGCATCGTCCTGGGCCGCGGCCACAACCGCTTCCTGGCGCAGGGCGATCCCACCAGCCACGCCGAGATGGAAGCCTACCGCGATGCCGCCCGCCGTCTGGCCGGCACGATGCCGGCCCACGCCATCGAGGACGCGCTGACCGGCGCCGACATGGTGACCACCGCCATGCCCTGCCCGATGTGCGCGGGCGCCATCCTGCGCTGGCGGGCCCGGCGGGTGATCGTCTCCGAGAGCGAGACCTATGCGCCCGGCGGCACGCAGGCCTGGATGGAAAGCCACGGCATCGCCGTCACGGTGCATCGCGACGGCGCGGTCATCGCCCTTGTGGAAGACTGGCTGGCCGCCCATCCCGAGCGCCGCCCCGCCTATGGCCAGGCCCCGGCCTGAACAAACGGCCGCGTGCGGCGATCCAGGCGTTGCGCCCCGCGGTTGTCCGGCCCGGCCCTTCGTGCTAGCTCACCGGCCGACAAGACCCTTCAGAACGTATCACGAGCGGAGTACCCCCCATGGCCGACGAAAAGGTCGAGACTCCGGCTGCCGGCGCGGCCGAGCAGCCCAAACTGATGCTGCACAGCCAGTTCCTGCAGGATCTCTCCTTCGAGAACCCCCAGGGCGCCAAGAGCTTCGCCAAGGCCGACGCCAAGCCGGCGGTGCAGGTCAACCTGAACGTCGACTCGCGCAAGCTGGGCGAGACCCTTTATGAGGTCGCGCTGAAGATCACCGCGAACGCCACCCACAACAACGAGCCGAGCTTCGTCACCGAGGTCGACTACCGCGGCGTCTTTTCGCTGACCGGCGTCGATGCCGGCGTTGTGCCCCAGATCCTGCTGATCGAGGGTCCGCGTACGCTGTTCCCCTTCGCCCGCCGCATCGTCGCCGATTGCGTGCGTGACGGCGGCTTCCCGCCGCTGATGCTGGAGCCCGTCGATTTCGTCGCGCTCTACCGCCAGCACGCGACCCAGCGTGCGGCGCAGGCCGAAAAGACCTCCTGATCGCTGCCGGGCCGGTCCCTCGGGGCCGGCCCCGGGCAGGCGGCGGTGAAGGCCGAAGGCCTCATCCGATCACGCGGCATGATCCGCTCTAGCGCGGATCGACCCGGATGAATTCCGGCACGATGCGGGCGAGTTGGGCAACCGACTCGTCCGCTTCGCCGTCGGCGGCCTGGGCGGTCAGGGTGGCCAGGCGCTGGCGCAGGTCGTCGAAGGCCGCCGGGCGGCCGGTCGCGACGTTGATGCCCTCGCGCTCCGTGGGCGCCAGGGTCTCGTCGTCGTAGACCAGTTCCTCGTGCATCTTCTCGCCGGGCCGCATGCCGGTGAAGACGATGGCGATGTCCTCGTCGGGCACGAGGCCCGCCAGACGGATCATCTGTCGCGCCAGATCCTCGATGCGCACGGGATCGCCCATGTCGAGGACGAAGAGATCGCCCGAAGCGCCCTTCAGGGCGGAGGCCTGCAGGACCAGTTCCACCGCCTCGCGCACGGTCATCATCCAGCGCGTCATCTCCGGATGGGTCACGGTCAGCGGCCCGCCCGCGGCAAGCTGCTTCTGGAACAGCGGCACGACCGAACCGGTCGAGCCCAGCACGTTGCCGAAACGCACCGTGGCATAACGCGTCGTGCTGCCCGCCCGGCCCAGCGCCTGGACGTAGAGTTCGGCGACCCGCTTGGTCGCGCCCATGACGGAGGAGGGATTGACCGCCTTGTCGGTGGAGATCAGCACCATGGTTGCCACCCCCGCCGCGCCGCAGGCATCGGCGACGTTCATGGTGCCCGCGACGTTGGTCAGGATCGTTTCGTTGGGATTGGCCTCGGCCAGCGGTACGTGCTTGAGCGCGGCGGCATGGAAGACGATGTCGGGCCTTTCCTGGGCAAGCGCGCGGTCCAGGCGGCGGCGGTCGCGCACGTCGCGCAGCAGGGCGCGGCAGGAAAGGCCGGGATGGTCGCGCCGCATCTCGATCTCGATCTCGTAGAGCGCGACCTCCGACAGCTCCAGCAGGGTGAGATGCGCGGGCCCCAGGGCGGCGATCTGGCGGCAGAGCTCGCCGCCGATGGTGCCACCCGCGCCGGTCACCAGGATGCGCCGGCCCGCCACCAGTTCGGCGATGGAGGCGCGGTCGACGGCGGTCTGGGCGCGGCCCAGCAGGTCCTCGATGGCGACCGGACGCACGGGCGCGGCCTGGGTGCCGCCCTCGGCGAAGTCGGTCAGGCGGCCGACGCGGGCCAGCGTCAGGCCGTGGCGCTCGGCGGCCTTCAGCGCCTCGGCGACCTGCTCGGGCTGGCTGTGTTCGCTGGTCAGGATCAGGCGGCGCGGCCGCGGTCCCTTGTTGCGTGCGCGCTCCAGCGGGCGGTCGAGCCCGGCCGAGCCGTCGAGCACGTCGACGCCGCGGATGTGCTGGCCGGCGCGCCTGCCCGTGGGGTCGATCATGGCGACGACCCGGTAGGGCGCCTCGCGGCTTCTGGCCATGGCGCGGGCGAACTGCTCGGATTCGTCGTCGGCGCCCAGCAGCACCACGGGAACAGCGGTGGCGTTGGCGGCACCCCGCTCCAGGACATGGGCAAGGCTGCCGTCCTTGATGATGCGATAGATCAGGCGCGGGCCGCCGGTCAGCGCCAACAGGGTGAACCAGTTGATGACCAGCGCCGAGCGCGGATAGGCCTCCGCGCGGAACACCAGGAAGATGACGGGCAGGAAGATCAGCACGGTCCAGGTCGCCGCGCGCGCCAGGGCGTAGAGATCGGGCAGCGAGGCGTAGCGCCAGACGCCGCGATAGACGCCCGCGCGCAGGAAGACGATGGCCGCGATCGCCGCAAAGGCGAAGGTGCCCTCCCACAGGTAGTCCGCGGTCTGCTCGACCATCCGGTTGCCCAGGCGCAGGTACAGCGCCAGGACGAACGACAGTCCGGCCATCACCGTGTCATGCAGCGCCGTGATGTGGGAGCGGGCGATCCGCGCCATGCCTTACCTCCGCCCGCCCGCGGGCCAGCCGCGAAGGTAGCACAGGGAAAGCCCCGTGCTGACCAGGGCGATGGCGCCCGCCCAGGGTGCGCCGAGCAGCCCGCCGGCGATCAGCAGGCAAAGCAGGACGAGGCCTGCGTTCAGCAGGGCGATGAAACCCGCGACCGCGGCGTGGGAGCGCCCGGCCTGCACCGCCACCTGATAGGCATGGCTGCGGTGGGCGCGCCAGATCTTCTCGCCGCGCAGGCCGCGCATCACCAGCGTCGTTGTCGCATCGCCCCAGTAGTAGAGCGGCAGGATCAGCGCCAGCCACCAGCGGCCCTCGACGCAGGCCTGCCAGACCAGCAGGAAGCCGATCATGAAACCCAGCGGCACGCTGCCGACATCGCCCAGAAAGATGCGCGCGGGGTGCCAGTTCAGCAGCAGGAAACCCACCATGCACCCGGCCAGCACCGCGCTGAGCGGCGCGGTGACATCGGCGCCCGTCAGCAGCACGGCGGCGGCAAGGCCGCCGGCCACCGCGATGGTCTCGACGCCGGTGATGCCGTCGATGCCGTCCATGAAGTTGGTCAGGTTGACGAACCAGATCCAGGAGAGCGCCACCAGCAGGTGATCGAGCCACACCGGCACCAGGCCCTGGAACAGCAGGGCGTCGGCGGGCAGCAGGAAGATCACGCAGAGCGCCACCGCCGCGGCATGGAGGGAAAGGCGCAGGCCCGCCCCCAGGTCGCGCAGGTCGTCGATGAAGGAAAGCGCGCCCAGCAGGGCGGCCAGAACCGTGACGGGCACCACCGTCGCCCAGCTTCCGGTGAGGACCGCCAGCACCAGCCAGGCGGCGACCGCCACGGCGACCACGGCCAGCCCGCCGCCGCGCGGCACGGGGGCCGCATGGCTCGAGCGTTCGTTGGGCCGGTCCATCACATCGCGCGCGACAAGCCAGGCCAGCACCAGGCGTGTGCACGCCCAGGTGGCAAGCGCGCAGAGCGGCGCGGCGATCAGGGTGAAGCTCAGCATCCCCGGCTTATAGGGCGAGATGGCGCGCGGGGGAATCGCTTCGCCCGCCCCGTCTGCCCGGCAGGCATGTGGCGGATTGGGGGTTAACCGCGCCGGGCCGCTCGTGTACCACAGGGGCCGGTTGAACCATCAGCGGGCCGGATATGGCGAGCACCAGCGGAACGGCGGCGGATACGGCAGGCGGCTGGCGCCATGGCGTGCAGCTTGTCGCTGCCCCGGCGCTGGGTGCGGTGGTGCCGCTGCTGGTCTTCGGCCGTTCGGCGCTGGCGGTGCTCGCCGCCATCGCCATCCTCGGCCTGCTGGCGACGACCCCCTGGCGGCGTCTGGTCGGCGACATCAACGCGGCGATGAAGACGCCGCTCTCGGGCGCGGTCTGGCTCACCTTCGGCCTCTGGCTGTTCAGCGTCGCCGGCTCCTACATGATCGAGCGTTCGATCCCGGTCTGGCTGCGCATGGCCGCCCTGCTGATCGTCGGCATCGCCCTCTGCGCCGTCCTGCGGCCCCGGCCCGATCTCCAGGCCATGGCGCACAAGGCGCTGATCGCCTGCGGCCTTGTCGCCGCGGTGCTGGCGATCCTGGCGCTCACCGTTGCTTCCGATCCCTATGTCTGGCTGATGGGCCACGGCGCAGAGCGCGACATTCCCGGTATCGCCGCAGGCGTGATGAAGTCCTACGGCACGGCGGTCGCCATGGCGATGCCGGCGGTGCTCTGGGCCGGGTTCCGCCGCGGCGGCAACTGGCGCTGGGCGGGCGTGCTCTATCAGGTGCTGGGCGCGGTGGTTCTGGTCCTGCTGGAGAGCCGCGCCGGGCTGATCGCGGCCGGGCTGGGGCTGGGGACGCTCGCCGTCTGGTACGCTCTGTCGCGGCGGCGCGGCTGGCTGCTGCTGCTGGTGGTGCCGGTGGTCGCGGCGGTCTTTGCCGGCGTCTTTCTGGACAACCAGCGCAACAACACCATCGATGCCGCGCTCGGCCTGCCGACCTGGATGGTCGATGCCCACCGCCAGTCGATCTGGGCGTTCTCGATGCAGTACTTCCCCGGTGCGCCCTGGCTGGGCCACGGCATCGACACGATCAACTACCTGCCCGGGGCGGGCAGCACGGTGCCGGGCTCCACGGTGGAGTACGTCCCCAGCCATCCCCACAACTTCGTCGTGGAGGTGCTGGTGGAGACGGGGATGCTGGGCTTTGCCGCGATGGCCAGCGCCCTGGTCCTGCTCGCCGCCGGGCTGATCCGCGCGACGCGGCGCGATGGGTCGCCGGGCGCCGCCCTTCTGGCGGTCTCGGCGGCGTTCTGGTTCGTCAATCTGATCAGCTACTCGTTCTGGTCCTACTGGTGGCAGGCCTGCTACGTCGTGCTGATGGCGCTGATCGCCGCAAGCCTGACGCCGGGGCTGATGTCGGGCGGCCTGCGGGGGAACAAGTCATGAGCACGAAAGCCAAGGATCCGCTCGCCGCCGGGCGCGAGGTGCTGACCGAGGGCTCGGCCTGCCTTGCCCGCGCCGCCGGGGGCCTCGGCGAGGATTTCCTCGCCGCCGTCGCTGCGCTCGCCGCTCCGGACAGCGTCACCGTCGTCACCGGTGTAGGCAAGAGCGGCCACATCGGCAACAAGGTGGTCGCGAGCCTGGTCTCCACGGGCCACCGCGCTGCCTTCATGCATCCCCAGGAGGCCCTGCACGGCGACCTTGCCGTGGCGCGCGACGCCACGCTCGCCATCCTGCTCTCCCACTCCGGCTCCACCGAGGAGCTCATGGTGCTCGCCCCGGCGCTGCGCGAGTTCGGCGCGAAGATCGTCACCATCACCGCCCACCGCAACTGCGCGCTGGCGCGCCACAGCGACTGGGTGATCGAGACCTTGGTCGATGCCGAGGCGGGCCTGCACCGCCTGGCGCCGACCTCGTCCTCGACCACCACCCTGTCGCTGTGCGACGCCATGATGATCGCCAGCCTGAACCTGCGCGGCTTCACGCCCGAGGAGTTCCGCCGCTTCCATCCCGGCGGCCTGCTGGGCAAGAAGCTGAAGACGGTGGCCGAGATCATGACCCCGGTCGCCGCCCTGCCCTGGCTCAAGCCCGATGACACGATCTGGGACGTGCTGGAGGCGATCTCGCTCGGCCGCCGCGGCTTTGCCGTGGTCAGCGAAACGCCGCGCGGCGACGACGTGCCCGCAGCCGCCGTGGGCGTCATCTCCGACGGCGACATCCGCCAGGCCGCGCGCGACCGCGCCGCCTTCGGCGGCCTCACCGCCGGGGCCATCATGACGCGCAGCCCCAAGGCGATCCGCGCCGACGCCATGATGTTCGACGCCCTCCACCTGATGGAGGAGAACCGCTTCACCTTCCTGCTCGTCACCGACGACAAGGGGTGCCTGGCCGGCGCGGTCCACATGCACGACATCGTCGCCAGCGACCTCGACATCGCCGTGCGCGCCGACCGCCGCCCGAGTGGCGGCAGATGAAGAGGTGG
>CALLQH010000180.1 GCA_938014945.1 uncultured bacterium
GGCGGCCCACCACCTTGGCGGCCCAGGTGACGGCGGCTTCCTCGGCATAGTGGAATATCTTGGAGCCGAAGCCGCCGCCGACGTCGGGCGCCACGACCCGCAGCTTGTGTTCGGGCAGGCCCAGCACGAAGGCGCCCATCAGCAGGCGGATGACATGGGGGTTCTGGCTGGTGGTGTAGAGGGTGTGTTCGTCGCTGGAGCGGTCGTACTCGCCGATGGCCGCGCGGGGCTCCATGGCGTTGGGGGCAAGCCGGTTGTTGTAGACGTCGAGCTTCGTGACATGGGCGGCCTGCGCGAAGGCGGCATCGACCGGCTCCTTCTCGCCCAGATGCCAGTCGTAGCAAAGGTTGCCCGAGACATCGTCGTGGACCTGCGGCGCGCCGGGCTTCAGGGCCTCCACGGCATTCACGGCGGCGGGCAGGACCTCGTATTCAACTTCAACAAGTTCAGCCAAGTCCCTGGCCTGGTTCGTCGATTCGGCAATCACCATGGCGACGATATCGCCGACGTGGCGCACCCGGTCGAGCGCGATCACGGGATGGGCAGGCTCCTTCATGGGGCTGCCGTCCTTGTTGTGGATCAGCCAGCCGCAGGGCAGGCCGTTGATCCCCGCCTCGGCGACGTCCTTGCCGGTCAGCACCGCGACGGCGCCGGCAGCCATGGCGGCCCTGGTGTCGATGGCAACTATCCGGGCATGGGCGTGGGGCGAGCGCAGGAACACGGCATGGGCCTGGCCGTGGCGGTTGATGTCGTCGGTGTAGTTGCCCCGGCCGGTGATGAAGCGTTTGTCTTCCTTGCGGCGAACGCGGGCGCCGATACCGTTCTCGGTCATGACGCACCACCCATCGCGGCGGCCGCGGCCTGAATGGACTTCACGATGTTGTGGTAGCCGGTGCAGCGGCAGAGGTTGCCTTCGAGGTGATGGCGGATTTCGGCTTCGCTGGGATTGGCGTTGTGCCTGAGCAGATCCAGCGCGCTCATGATCATGCCGGGCGTGCAGAAGCCGCACTGCAAGCCATGGTTGTCGCGGAAGGCCTCCTGAATGGCGTGCAGCTTGTCGCCGTCGGCCACGCCCTCGATCGTGGTGATTTCCGCGCCTTCGGCCTGGACCGCGAGCATGGTGCAGGACTTCACCGAGTCACCGTTGAGATGAACGCAGCAGGCGCCGCACTGGCTGGTGTCGCAGCCCACATGGGTGCCCGTCAGCCCGAGGGTCTCGCGCAGGAAGTTCACGAGCAGGGTGCGTTCCTCGCACTCGCCGCTCATCTTCCTGCCGTTCACGGTCATCGACACGGTCGGCATGTTTCTGTTCTCCCCGTTGGGGGCGGCCCTTCGTGGGGCATCCCCAAGCCTTGATGCGTTATGCTGAGATGGCTGGCGTTAGCGCGTCAAGTGACGCGATTTTAACAGGATTTTGCAGGCTCAGTGCCAAACTGCGGCGCCCACGATCATGGCCAGAAGGGCGATTCCGATCAGGCCGAACCACAGCTTCGCGATGAGATCGGCGCCGCCGGAGTCGCGCGCAGGTAAGGCCGCGGGCCGCTGCGCCGGCATCGCGGCTTCGGCGGGCGGCGCGGCCGGTGCGGGCGCCGGCTCGGGTGTGGGTTCCTGCGCGGCAGGCTGGCTGGCGGCGCGTTCGGAGACGATGGCGTTGAAGGTGCCGAAGAAATCGTCGGCGATCTTCTTGGCGCTGCCTTCCACCAGGCGGGCGCCGATCTGGGCAAGCTTGCCGCCGACCTGGCCATCCGCGGTGTAGCTCAGCGTCGTTGCGCCGTCGGGGGTGTCCTCAAGACTGACACGCGCGCCGCCCTTGGCGAAGCCCGCGACGCCGCCCTGGCCCTCGCCGCTGATGGTGTAGGCGTTCGGCGGATCGAGATCGGTCAGTTCGACGCGCCCCTTGAAGGACGCTGATACCGGGCCGAGCTTGGCCTTCACCTTGGCGGTGAAGGCGGTTTCGGATTCCTTCTCGATCTCCTGGCAACCCGGGATCGACTGGCGCAGCACCTCGGGATCGTTGAGTGCTTCCCACACCAGCGGACGCGGCGCCTCGATACGGTATTGGCCGGTAAAGTTCATGCCGCTGTTCTCCAGTGTTCTCGGGATGCGCAGACTAGCGGCACAGAGTGCAGATGCAACGCAGAGGTCATGCGCGCGTGATCGCCCGGCGCGCCTCTGGCAGGATATGGCCGCGCCGCGACGCGCGCGCAACGGCAAGAGGGCAGCGATGGCAACCGAACGCGAACGCAAGTTTCTGGTGGTGGGTGACGGCTGGCGCGACGGCGTCGTGCGCGAGCGCGTCATCCGGCAGGCCTATCTTGCCAGCACGCCTCACGCCGCGATCCGTATCCGCATCAGCGACGGGAGCAAGGCCGTGCTCACGATCAAGAGCGCCGAGCCGGGCATGGAGCGCTCCGAATTCGAGTATGAGGTGCCGCTCGCCGATGCCGAGGCGATGTTTGCCCTGCGCACCGGCAATGTCATCGACAAGCGCCGCCATGTCGTGCCGGCCGGCGACCTGGAGTGGGAGATCGACGTCTTTGCGGGTGCGCATGCCGGGCTGGTTCTTGCCGAAATCGAGCTTCCGGCGTGCGACACAGCCTTCAAGAGGCCGGACTGGCTGGGCGAGGAGGTGACAGGCGATCGCCGCTACTACAACGCCAGCATGGCCCTGGGAGAGGACGGGGGCGCCGGAGACTGAGCCTCAGCGGTAGCCAAGCGCGAGTTCGAAGACCAGCACCACGGCGAAAAACGCGATCAGCACGATGAGCGCGTAGCTGCCCAGGGGATCGCGTGCGAGGACACCGCGCGGGCCGTGCAGCCGCATGAGCACGGCAATGCCCGAAGCCCAGAGTTCTCCGGTAATCGCGCCGCCCACCATGCCGGCCCTGGCGAGCAAGGTCCGCAGCCGCATGGCGGCACGCGGCAGCAGGCGGCGATAGAACCACTCCACGTCGATGTTGACGCCCGGCCGTTCCGGCGGCTCCAGCCGGGTCAGCCGGAGAACGACAAAACAGAGCGATGCGAACAGCAGAAGCTGCAGCTGGGTGACGACATGCTCGAACGTGTAGGGCTGATAGGTCACCTCATAGGGCAGCATGCCGTAGAGGAAGCCGGGAAACACGCCGATGAAGATGCAGGAAAAGGAAGCGATCGCCATCGCGATCAGCATGGGCCGTGGCGCTTCCTTCGGCCGCAATCCGGAGTCGTGACCGAAGAATGCGCAGAAGGGAATCTTGATGCCGGCGTGGTGCAGCACGCCCGCGGAAGCAAAGAGCAGGGCCAGCCAGACCCAGTCGTGGCCGGACTGCAGGGCCGCGCTCATCACCATGGCCTTCGAGACGAAGCCCGAGAACAGGGGGAAGGCCGAGATGGAGGCTGCGCCGATGATGCACATCACCGTCGTCTTGGGCATCGTCCTGTAAAGACCGCCGAGGTCGGAAGCGCCGATCTTGCCCGTGCGGAACAGCACCGCTCCCATCGACATGAACAGCAGCGATTTATAGACGACATGTGCGAACGCGTGGCTTACGGCGCCATTGATCGCGAGGTTGGTGCCGATGCCGATGCCAGTGACCATGAAGCCGAGCTGATTGATCACGCTGTAGGAAAGGACGCGCCTGAGATCGTCCTCGATAACGGCGTAGAAGATCGGAAACAGCGTCATCGTCACGCCGATGTAGATCAGGATCTCTGTTCCGGGGAACAGGCGGGCCAGGGCATAGATCGCTGTCTTTGTCGTCAGCGCGCTCATCAGCACCGTGCCCGTTTCGGTCGCTTCGGGATAGGTGTCGGTGATCCAGTTGTGCAGCAGGGGGAAGCCCGCCTTGATCCCCAGCGACAGGAAGATCAGCCAGGCGGCAAGGCCCTCCAGCTCCAGCGGCGCCATGTCCAGGCTGCGGCCCTGGCCGATCAGAACGACGATGCCGCACAGGAGCAGCAGGCCCGAAGCGATCTGCATCAGAAGGTAGCGGACGGCGGCCTTCTCGGACCGGCGCGTACGGCGCGCCAGCACGAGGAAGACCGAGGTCAGCCCAAGCCCTTCCCAGAACATGAACAGGGTCAGCAGGTCACCGGCAAAGATCGCGCCCATCGTGCTGGCGGCATAAAGCAGGCAAATCACCTGCTCGAGCTTGTTGGGGCGGTGGAGGCCATAGATCAGGGTCAGGAAGGTCGCGAGGTGAAACAGCCATCCA
>CALLQH010000181.1 GCA_938014945.1 uncultured bacterium
CTGCCTCGAAGAAGTTCCGGTAGATCACCTGGCTGAACCAGTCGGGATGCAGGCCGGGGCCGACGAGGCCGGGCACGGCAATGGAGCCGGCCGCCAGCATGAAGGTCATGATCGAGCCGACGGCGATACCCGGCTTGGCATGCGGCAGCACGACCCGCAGGTGCGTCTTCAGCAGGGAGCCGCCGAGATCCTTGGCCGCCTCGATCTGGTTGCGGTCGAGCGTCTCGATCGTGTTGTAGATCGGGAAGACCATGAACAGGATGTAGGCATAGACCATGACGCAGAAGACCGCGCCGTTGGAGGCGAGCCAGCGGATCGGCTCGCCCTGGGCGAGGTCGATCAGGCCCACGGCATCGAGCGCGGTGTTCAGCATGCCCTCGTTGGCCAGGATCATGGTCCAGGCGAAGATGCGCAGCAGCTCGTTGATGGCATAGGGGATGAGCAGGCCCAGCATCAGCATGGCCGCGCGCTCGCGGTTCGTGGTCTGCGCCACGGTGTAGGCGATGGGATAACAGACGACGAAGCAGATCACGGTGACGCAGAAGGAATAGACCAGCGTCATCACGAAGATGCGCAGATGCAGGCCGCTCATGGTCGTGAAGTTGCGCAGGGAATAGCCGCTGGCGGCCTCCTGCTCGGCCATCAGGCGGGTCTCCTCCTCCTCCATCCCGGCAAGCTGCGCCTTGAGGTCGTCGGCCCGGGCCTGCAGCGCGGCGATCTGTTCGTCGACGCTCTGGGTCGCACCGCCCGAGGGGCTGGGTACGGCGATGCCGGCAGAGCCCGTGTTGTCCTCGCCGATCTTGGCGCCCGGCGCGACCCCGACAAGGCTGTCGTCCGCGCCCTGGGCCTGAAGCGTCTTGATGTCGTATTCGATGGTGTAGATTTCCTGGTAGAGCCGGTCGACATCGACCTGGCTCTGGATCGCCGCGCCGCCGCGCGCCTCGTAGATGAAGGCGCGCTCGACCATGTTGAGCTGTGGCAACGCGATCAGGGCCACGACCCACAGCGCGACAATGCCGATGAACAGGCTCGCCAGCACCGCGCCATAGCTGCGGTAGAGGCTACTCACGGGCGAGGTCGCCGGCGCGCAGCACCAGCGCATCCCTGCTGCGGAAGCCGACCTCAAGCTCGCCCTCCAGCGAACGCCAGGCATCGCCCGAGTTGGTCATGTGCATGACCAGCGGCAGGCCGTCGCCGGCGCGCAGGAAGACGTTGACGAAGGGGCCTTCCAGGTCGCGCCGCTCGACATGGGCCTTCATGCGGTTGACGGTCTCGTTGCTGCGGCTGGCGAGATCGAGCCGTTCCGGCCGCACGAAGATCATCGCGTCCTCGCCCGCCGTCAGGTTGTCGCGGTTGGCGCCGGTGAACTCGCCGAGCGTCGTGGCGACCCGCGCAACGCCGTTGGCGCCCGCCATGACCTTGCCGCGCAACACGTTCTGTTCGCCTACGAACGTGGCGACGAAGGGCGTGGTGGGGCTGTCATAGATGTCCTCGGTGCGCGCGACCTGTTCGACGCGGCCGCGGTTCATCACCGCGACCCGGTCGGACATGGTCAGAGCCTCGCCCTGGTCATGGGTGATGTAGATGAAGGTGACGCCGGTCTTGCGCTGGATCGACTTCAGCTCGGCGCGCATGTGCTGGCGCAGCTTGAGATCCAGTGCCGAGAGCGGCTCGTCGAGCAGCAGTACGGCGGGCTCCACGGCAAGGCCGCGGGCGACGGCGACGCGCTGGCGCTGGCCGCCGGAGAGTTCGGTGGGTTTCTTGTCGCCCTGGCCGGTGAGCGCCACGAGCTCCAGCAGTTCGTCTGCCCGGCGGCGGCGCTCCGCCTTGCCCACGCCGCGGGCCTCGAGCCCGAAGGCGACGTTCTCCCACACCGTCATCAGCGGGAAGAGCGCCAGGTTCTGGAAAATGAGCGCCGTCGGGCGCTTGTTGGGCCCCAGCGGCGTCATGTCGTCGCCGCCGATGCGGATGCGACCGGTGCTGGGCTTCAGGAAACCGGAGACCATGCGCAGGATCGTGGTCTTGCCGCAGCCGGACGGCCCGAGGATGGAGAAGAACTCGCCGGCCTGGATCGTCAGGTCCGTCGGCTGGACGGCGGTAAAGTCGCCGAAGCGCATCGAGACGCCTTCAAGCACGACGTCCTTGCCGCGTTGGCCCTGTGTGTCCATCGGCGTCCCCCGGAAAAGGCCGCAACGGCGCCGGCCCGCCACCGGGGCGGGCCGGGCCGATGCTGGGCGATCAGGCGTTGGTGATCAGGTCGACATAGACCTGGCGCATGGGCGCGAACCAGGGCGTATCGGCCTGCCACCACCACAGGTTGGCGAGGTTCTCGGGCGAGTAGATCTCGTTGAAGGTCGCGGCGTACTGCTCGCCGGCGTGGGCGGCGGCACCCGTCGCGGCCGAGTTGTAGCCGGTGTTGGCGACGAACATGCCCGACATCTCCGGCGCGTACATCGCGTTCATGAAGGCATAGGCCTGGTCGACGTTGTCGGCATGGAGCGGGATGGCGATGGAATCCATCCAGGTGATGCCGCCCTCGACCGGCATGCGGTACTTCCAGGCGGGATCGACATCCCAGCCCAGCTTGATGCCGGTGGTGTCCCAGGTCTGGCCGATGACGCAACCGGCCTCGGTGAAGGCGTTGGTGGCTTCCGTGGCGTTGTTCCAGAAGGCGCCGACGTTCTGCTTGTTCTCGATGATGTAGGCCGCGACCGCATCCCAGACGCGCTTGGCGTCGTCCTCGGACTTGTAGACGTCGAGCATGCGGTTCGACGGCACCGCCCCCGTGGCGTCGAGATAGAGGCCGGTGCCCATGATGACCGACTTCTGGCGGAAGGCGACCTCGCCGGTCAGATCGGAGCCCCAGAGGGAGCCGAAGGAGACTTCGTCGTCGGCGAGCGGCATGACGGCGGAATTGAAGGTCACGGCCTCGGTGCCCCAGTCGAACGGCAGGGCAACACGCTGGCCGCGCTGGACGCCGCCGAGCTGGATCGAGTCGCGCACCATGGAGGGGATGATGTTGTCCATGTCGACCCTGGACTCATCGATCTCCTTCAGAAGCATGGAGCCGTCGTCGGCCTTGTAGTTCGGCACGTTCGTCACGGAGGGGAAGATGATGTCGAAGCCCGAACCGCCGGAGGCCTTGAGCTTCTGCTCGGCCTCGTCGTTGGAACCGAAGGTCGAGAGGTTGACCTTGATGCCGCTGTCGGCCTCGAACCTGTCGATCATGTTCTGCTGAACGTAGTCGCCCCAGGCGAAGACGTTGACCTGGCCCGAGGTGGCCAGCGCATCGTGGGAGCGGAGCACCGCCGGCATGGCGACAGCGGCGGCGACGGCAGCCGTGCCCTTCAGGGCCGTGCGGCGCGTAATGGTAGACATGGCGTGAGCCTCCAGGGAATGGGAATGCCCAGAGGCTTAGTCCTTCGATGTAACGCTTGCGCAAACGTGGCTTGAAGAAAATGTGACGAGGCGCCCTCCCTGTGCACAGCTGTCCCGGACATGGCATAGGATCGATGCAACCAAGACGGCTCGGCCGACCCATGAACCCACCTGCCCGTCATTTCCCGCGATGAAGATCGTCTTTCGCTGTCCTCCGGAGCTGCGGGGCCTCATCCCCGAACCGGTGCCTGCGCGCCGCGGCCTGCCGGCATGGCTGCGCGCCATGCCGAACACGGCGCACAGCGCCGATCTCGGCACCGACCTGGAAACGGTCAAGCAGTGCCCGCCCTTCGTCGACGCCATGAGCGCAGGCTTCCTGATGCCGCTGGCAGCCGACCTGCGGGTCGAGGAAGGCCGCTTTGCCTGGGACTGGCAGCCGCCCGCCGACCTGCCCGCGCACTACCCGCGCTCGCCCTTTGCCTTCCATGTCGCCGAGCAGCTTACCGGCACGCCGTTCCACGATCCCGACAGCTTCGCCGTGAAGTTCATCAACTTCTGGGCCGTCGAGCTGCCGCCGGGCTGGGGCCTGCTGTGCGGCCATCCGGCGAACCGCGCGGACCTGCCCTTCCGCAGCGTCACGGGCCTGGTGCGCGCCGACGACTTCCACACCTTCATTCACTTCCCGGCCCTGTGGAGCGATCCGGCGTTCAGCGGCGTACTTCCGGCGGGCACGCCGGTGGCGCAATGCCATCCCGTGCCGCTGGAAGCCTTCGAGCCGGAGTTCGGCGTCATCGAAGGCGAGGCCGCCGAGCGTTTCCAGGCCGCCCACACCGCGCCGCGCGAGGGCCTGGGCGCCTATCGCCGCCACCACCGCAAGCGCGGCTGAGACGATCAGGCGAGCCCGAGCAGGGCGCGCAGCCGCGAGGGGCGCAGGTCGAAACAGCCGTGGGAGGCGGAGGAAAGCGCGCGCAGCACCTGGCCATAGGCATCGGGCAGGACGGCGAGCAGCTCGCGGTAAACGGCGAGCGCCTCCTCGACCTTGCCGGTCTCCTGCAGGCTGGCGCCCAGCCCCAGCATCAGTTCGCGGTCCGGGCCAAGGGCCGGCCGCGCCCGCTGGAAACAGGCGCAGGCCTCCTCGTGTCGTCCCAGCATCCGCAACGCCAGACCCAGATGATGCAGCGCCACCGGATGCTCCGCGTCATGCGCAAGAGCCGCGCGCAGCACGGATTCGGCCCGGGCGGCCTCCTCCGCGCGAAGGTGAGCGGCTGCCAGCTCGCAGCTTGCCCGGGTGTAGGCGGGAGCAGCGGAGACGGCAGCCTGCAACCAGGTCACGGCCTCGTCGTCGGCGCCGCGCGCGGCGAGCAGATGGCCGAGGTTGTAGGCCGCCTGAGGCGGACTCCCCGGCTGCTCCACTGCCTGGCGCAGAACCTGCTCGGCCTCGTCAGCCCGCCCACAGGACGCCAAAGCGATCCCGAGGTTGGCAAGCGCCACCGGATCCGCATGCTCCCCGACCAGGGCCTCGACCGCGCGCCGCAGATAGCCGACGGCGGCTTCGGCCTCGCCCTGCGCCAGCGCAAGCACGCCGCGCATCAGCAGCGCCTGGCCGTCACCGGGCGCGTGGCGCAACAGCCGATCCAGTGCCGCCACGGCGCCGTCGTGGTCGCCGCGCTGCTGTGCGGTGGAGGCCGCCTGCAACAAGGCGGCGCGGTCGGATGTCTTGGCGGGCGTCATCGTCTCTCTCGACATTCGCTCCCAGTGTGAACGCCTGGCGTGCAAATCGAAACCGTTTGCCGCCCCCCTGCCCCTTCTGGCAGCGTGACGGCCCGAGGCGCCGGACGCCCACCTTCGCAACAGCGGCGGCCAACCGCATGAGCAGCAGCAACGACGATCTCTTCCGCAGCGCGATCGAACACTACCGGTCGGGCCGCGGCCATGAGGCGCGCCGCATCTGCCGCGAGATCGTGGCAGGCAACGAACGGCACGGACAGGCCCAGGCGATGCTCGGCCTGCTGGCCCACCGCGAACACGATTACGGCGAGGCGGCGCGGCGTTTCCTGCTGGCAAGCCAGGCCCAGCCCGACCAGCCTCTGCATCGCGTCAACCTGGGCGCTGCCCTGCTGGCGGGCGAGCGCTGGGACGAAGCGGCGGAAGCCATGGCGCGCGCCACCATCGATTTTCCTCACAACGCCAGCCTGTGGTCGGGCCTGGGCAACGCACACGCCGGCAAGGAGGATTGGAGCCGTGCCGAGGCCGCCTTTGCGCGCGCGGCGGAAGCCGAACCCGGCAATCCCGACCACAGCTACAACCGGGCCCTGGCCTGCGACCGGGCCGGACACCAGGATGAAGCCGTCACGCACTACAACACGGTGCTGAAGCA